>JAFUUB010000029.1 GCA_017483985.1 Bacteroidales bacterium
ATACCAAAACGGGAAGAGATGTGTTTGACGGAATGGCCCGCCTCAAGCAACCCCATATACTTAAGGCGATCTTCAAAAGTGTGCTTTTTGCGCATAACAAAACCCCGAAAGTTTTTTGTCTAACTTTCGGGGTTCATGTCAGAGCGGGTCTTTTCAATTTTATTTCAGTGCAACGGCCGGCCAGCCGTAATCCTGGTAAAAATGGACAGGCAGGTTTTTCCGCTTCACATAGGCAGAGATGACCTCTCCGCGGATCTGTTCGCGCTTCTTGTCGTCCGCCTGGGCTTTCGCGAAATCCTCGTATTTTTCGCCGAAGATGCGCCGGGCGCTCGGCAGGAACTCCGACCCGTCCAGGACCGGGTCGAACGCCGTCACTTCGAAGTGCTCTCCGGTCTGCCGGACATGCATCAGGCCGGGATGGTTGCCGCCGGAAACGGTCTTGAGGGTATCGCCGGCCTGCACGTAATTGTCAACCCAGAAATCGCCCCAGACCTTGATATCGTCCGGATTGCTTTCATCGACGGCAATGTAGTTGTGGAAGGGGATGCTGAGTTCACTCGGACTGTAGTTGGCGGCGATGCTGTCGGTCAGGTACTTGTCGATGGCGGTGAAACAGGTCTCGACTTCCTGGGCGGTTTCCGTCACGGATTGTGCTTCGGGTTCGGTCGCCGCCTGTCTGGCGGCTTTCCGGTTGCCGCAGCCGGTGGCTGCCGCTGCGATAAGCAGGACGGCCGCCAGTTCATAAAGGATTGTTTTCATGGTATCAGGTCGATTCATTCCACTTCAGTTAGTTCGCCGGTGGCGGAGTCGATGATGAATCCGCGTACCGACACGTCGGAGGGTATGAGCGGATGCTCCTTGACGGCAGCGACCGTCCTGCGGACAGACGCTTCCGTATCATGGAACCCTTCCAGCCAGGCTTCCAGGTCGACGTCCTTGCGCTCGAGTGTGGACTCCGGGATGCCCCGTCGCAGCATTTCTTCCCGGAAATGGGAGAAGTGCATGTGGCAGGCTCCGCAGGAGGTATGGGCCACGATCATGATCTCCTGCACGCCCAGTTCATAGACGGCGACGATGAGGCTGCGCATGGCTGAGTCCCAGGGAGAGGGGATGACGGCGCCGGCGTTCTTGATGATCTTGGCGTCGCCGTTCTTCAGGCCGAGGGCGTCCTGGAGCAGGACGGACAGGCGGGTGTCCATGCAACTGACGACGGCCAGTTTCTTGTCGGGGAACTTGTCGGTCAGGTGGGGTTCATATCCCTTGGCGTTTACGTAAGTTCGGTTGAACGCAAGTACTTGATCGATCTGGCTCATGGTGCTATGCGTCAAGGATCTGCCGGGCGGCGTTTTTGGTATCGACCTTTTCGATGATCCGCTCAAGGGTGCCGTTCTCATCAAAGATGAACGTACGGCGGAGCACCCCCTGGACCGTCTTGCCATACATCTTCTTTTCGCCCCAGGCGCCGAATTCCCGGTGCATCTGCGCTCCGGTATCCGCCAGCAGGCGGAAAGGAAGCTCGAACTTGGCCCGGAAGCCGGTATGGGTCGTGGAACTGTCCCTGCTGACGCCGATGACATTGTACCCGGCGGCCGTCAGCTCCGCATAATTGTCCCGGAAGGAACAGGCCTCCGAAGTGCAGCCGGACGTGTTGTCCTTCGGGTAGAAATAAATGATGGTTTTCTTTCCTCTCCCGATCAGGTCTTCAGACCTTACGGTTTTGCCATCCTGGTCCATCACCTCGAAAGATGGCATCTTGTCTCCGATTTTCAACATAATGAATCTGCAAATGGTCTGGGATGCCGGTGCCGCGGGCCGTTCAGATCCGGAGCCGCGGACGAATCCAAGGACCAAAGATACGAATTCCCTCCGAATTGGCAATCGCCCTCCGGGCAGGCTTGCTGAAACGGCGGGAATTCCGTATATTTGGTCGGAACTTGATTTGTTTTGAGAAATGACGGCTAAATCTACGACCAAGGAAGTCCGGATGTATCTCCGGATCCGCAATCTGTGCGGCCTGCTGGGCATCATCCTGCCCTGGCTGGCGCTTTTTTCCGCGGGTATCGCGGAGCATCCCAGCAGCGAATGGTGGTGGAGCATCTCGGCGACCTATTACCAGACACCGGCGCTGGTCGGCGTGCTGGTGCCGGCCTGCATCGTGCTGATGTCCTATATCGGGTACGACCGGACGGACAACCTCATTACTTCACTGTCCGGGCTTTTCGGGTTGGGCATCGTCTTGTTCCCTTGCCGGGTGAGCTGGATCCCGGACGGTACGCCGGTCGGATTCTTCCAGTTGCCGATCGAGTTGTCGAACACCATCCACACCGTCTGCGCCGCCCTGTTCTTCCTGGCGATCGCCATCAACAGCATCTGCCAGTTCACCAAGTCCGGTCCGGTCATGACGGACCGCAAGAAGATCCGCAACCGGATCTACCGGATCTGCGGATACGGGATGCTGGTCATGGAGGTGATGTTCGTCGTCGCCCGCTTGCTGGGCGCTCCGGGATATATGGTCATGATCATCGAAATCATCCTGCTGCACCTCTTCGGCTTCGCTTGGCTGGTCAAGGGCGAGGCTTTTCCGTTCCTGAATGACCGGGAAGAGGACGTTGAGGACGTCCGTCTGGAAGTGAGATGATCGATTTTTCCTGATTTTTGACTTTCTGACCGTATTTGATATCCGGTAGGGCCTTGCGGTTTTTGCGCTTTCGTCGTATCTTTGTACCGCTAAAATCTTTCATATGCTGATTGCACTGAAACTGTTGGGCTCGATCGCCCTTCTGATTTACGGTATGAAGGTGATGAGCGAGGCCCTGCAGAAAATGGCGGGTCCGCAGTTGCGCCACCTGCTCGGGGCCATGACGACGAACCGTTTCTCGGGCGTGGCGACCGGTGCGCTGGTTACGGTGGCGGTCCAGTCATCGGCGGCGACGACCGTCATGACGGTATCCTTCGTCAACGCCGCCCTCCTGACGCTGGCACAGGCGATTTCCATCATCATGGGTGCCAACATCGGTACGACCATGAGCGCCTGGATCATGTCGGCGGGCTTTTCTTTCAATGTCACCAATGTGGTCTGGCCGGCTTTCCTGATCGGCATCGTCCTGATCCAGCTGGGCAAGCACCGGTATATCGGCGATTTCCTGTTCGGCCTTTCCTTCCTCCTGTTCGCCCTGGGCATGCTCAAGCAGACCGGCACGGAGATGGACCTGGCCAGCAACCAGGCCGTGGTGGACTTCTTCGCCAGTTTCAAGACCAACTATGGCACCATCCTGCTGTTCCTGCTGATCGGCACCATCCTGACCGCCATCGTCCAGAGTTCCGCAGCCCTGATGGCCATTACCATGGTGCTGTGCTCCACCGGGGCGATCACCATCTTCCAAGGTATCGCACTGGTAATGGGTGAAAATATCGGTACCACCGTTACGGCCAACCTGGCCGCCCTCAGCGCCAATACCCAGGCCCGGCGGACGGCCATGGCGCACTTGCTGTTCAATGTGTTCGGCGTCATCTGGGTGCTCATCCTCTTCTTCCCCTTTGTCAAGATGGTGTGCGGCGTGGTCGGTCTGGATCCTTATGCCGATTCCCAGTCGCCCACCCAGCTTTCCTTTGCACTGGCTACCTTCCATACTTTCTTCAACGTGATCAATACGGCCATCCTCATCTGGTTCATTCCGCAGATTGAGAAGATCGTGTGCATGATCATCAAGCCGAAGAAGGCCGAGGACGAGGATGAGTTCCGCCTGACCTACATCCAGAGCGGTATCATGAAGACCCCGGAAATCTCCGTACTGCAGGCCCAGAAAGAAATCTCCGTGTTCGGCGAGCGCATGCAGCGGATGTTCGGCATGGTGCGCGAAATGGTCGGTGCGGAATTGGAAGACGCCGCTTTCCAGAAAATGTTCGAGCGGGTCGAGAAGTACGAGAATATCAGCGACAACATGGAGAACGAGATCGGCCGTTACCTGGGTCTGGTAGGCGAAGCGCATCTGTCGGACGATACCAAGGAGAAGATCCGCAGGATGCTCCGTCAGATCGGCGAGCTGGAAAGCATCGGCGACAGTTGCTACAACCTGGCCCGGATCATCCGCCGTGCACGGGAAAACAAGCCCGAGTTTACCGAGGCCCAGACGGAAGGGGTCAACCGGATGATGGACCTGGTCGACAAGGCCATGACGCAGATGAACAGCCTGCTTTCCGGCAGGAAGGACGACGGGACCATCGCCCCGTCCGAGGAACTGGAGCTGGAAATCAATGCGTTGCGGAATTCACTCAAGGACAAGAACGCACAGGACATGGACAACCATGTCTACAGTTACAGCAGCGGCTCGGTCTATATGGACTTCATCGGCGAGTGCGAGAAGAACGGCGACTACATCATCAATGTCGTAGAGGCCCGGCTCGGCACGCCCCGCGAAGCCATTGCCTAGCCGGTCACCTACAGGAGAGAGACCATCTTTTCAAGTCCGGGAACGTCGTCGTCTGAAAAAGCCGCGAGTTCCCGGCTGTCTATATCCAGGACCGCCTTGACTTTCCCCGTTCCGTCAAAGACGGGGACGACGATCTCGCTGCGGGATTCGCTGCTGCAGGCGATGTGCCCCGGGAACTGTTCCACATCCGGGACCACGACGGTCGCCATGCGGGCCCAGGCGGTGCCGCAGACCCCCTTCCCATAGGGGATATGGATGCAGGCCACCGGCCCCTGGAACGGACCGAGCAGCAGTTCGCTGCGGCCGTCCGGGAGCGGGGTGACGCGGTAAAAACCGGTCCACCAGAAACCGAATCTCTCGTGAAGGACCGCTGCCATCTCGGCCATCCGGACGACCGGGTCGTTTTCGCCCTCAAGCAAGGCGGCAAGTTGTTGGTATACGGAGTCGTAGTCTCGTTTCATAGCGGGTGGATTGTTGAAAGCAAAGTTAATAAAATCTGCGGATTCCGTCTTGCAGGCGCGGCATTTTCTCTGTAAATTTGTTTCCCGATTAGTCCTAATCGGTTTTTTTATGTCCAATAGTCTGCAAGATGCAAGCCTGTATCGGGTCGGCCTGCAGGGTGACGTACGCCTTTATGAACTGAAGGCCAATCGGTTCCGCAACCGTTATTTCGTTCTGAATTCTCCGGATTCCACGCATTTGCTGGCCAGTCCCGAAGTCGTCGGCTATGCTTCTTACCTGGCCCTTCTGCCGGCCACGTCCGCGGCGCTGCGCTTCCTGCTGTCCGAGGGCCTGGAGGCGGACGTGGATATCCTGACCATCCTGCGGGGCGGGCTGAACTATCCGGTCGAGGAAGCCTGCTATGAATCCGGTATCCGCGTACGGGACATGCATTTCGTCTCCTGCGAACGGATCATCCGGGACCATGTCATCACCGGACTGGAAATCAAATACGAGAAACTGACCCTGACCCGGGGACGCACCCTGGTCATCGGGGATATCCTGGCGACCGGCGATACCTTCCGGATGTGCTTCGATCATATCGTCGAACGCTTCCGGCAAGGCGGCGGCAGCATCCGGAGGATCCTCTTCTTTACCGTGGGCGGTACGCGGGCCATCGACCTGATGGAGGAGGCCGCCCCGCGCATCAAGCGGATCTTCCCCGGATTCGAAGGCTTTACCTGCTTCTTTTATGAAGGCGTGTTCTCGGTGTATGAGGATACCGGAGAGACCGGGATCAATGTCCCGGACATCGATTTCGGCTGGAAAGACGGGGCCGTTTCTCCGGATTTCCGCCAGGCTGTCATGGACCGGCCGGAGGCCCTGCTGGAAAAGTGCATCATCTATGACGGAGGGGCCCGCCGTTATGAAATTCCCCTGCACTTCTCCGAGGTCATGGAGTATTGGGAAGGGATCCGGGAGCGGGCCGAACGGATCGACCTGAAGGCCCTGCTGGAGGAGAAGCTGGGGTATTCCGCCCCGATCGGTTATGAAGGATGGCTGGCGGCCACCCATCTGGATCCTTCCCGGGATTACCGGGATCTGTGGAAGGCGGAACAGGACCTGGTCCGGAAGTCGGAGGTGATGGACCTTCGGGACATCGCCACGCGGCGGATCGGTGCGATACAAACCATTCAAAAGCAATATGAGTAACAAACGGACTGACGCAGATTACACGACTTCCGCGGTCGACAGGGCCGGCCGGAAGAGCAACTTGAGCATGTTCATGGTCATGCTCGGTTTCACCTTCTTCTCCGCGAGCATGTGGGTCGGACAGCAGCTTGCCGACGGCCTCGATTTCGCAGGTTTCCTGTGGGCCCTCCTCCTGGGCGGCCTGATCCTGGCGGCATATACCGGATCGCTGGGCTATATCGGTGCGGAAAGCGGTCTTTCCCTGGATATGCTGGCGCGCCGGAGTTTCGGCGAAAAGGGGAGCTGGCTTCCCAGCGCAATGATCAGTTTCACCCAGATCGGCTGGTTCGGGGTCGGCCTGGCGATGTTCGCCATTCCGGTCGCCAAGGAGTTCCTCCACCTTGAGGTGACGCCGGAGGCCATGCCGTGGCAGGGATACCTGCTGGTCGCCATCGCGGGCGTGCTGATGACGGCGAGCGCCTATTTCGGTATCAAGAGCCTGACCATCATCAGTTACATCGCCGTTCCGGCCGTCGCAATCCTGGGCACGGTGGCGATGGTCATGGCCGTCAGGCAAGGGGATGCGGGCCTGGTGGAACAGTTCTCGAAAGGGACGAAGGGCCTGGGCGTCATCGCCGGAGCGGGCCTGGTCGTGGGCAGCTTCGTGTCGGGCGGTACCGCGACGCCGAACTTTACGCGGTTCGCCAAAAACGCCAAGGTAGGCCTTTGGACGACCGTGGTCGCGTTCTTCATCGGCAATAGCCTGATGTTCCTCTTCGGAGCGGTCTCCAGTATCTATGCGGGCGGCAATGACATTTTCGAGGTGATGCTCAACCTCAACCTTTTCTACCTGGCCGTTTTCGTCCTGGGCCTGAACATCTGGACCACCAATGACAACGCCTTGTATTCCGCCGGTCTCGGCCTGTCGAACATCTTCGGTTTGAGCAAGAAGGCCATGGTGCTGATCGCCGGCGTGATCGGTACGGTCGCCGCCGTCTGGCTGTACTGGAATTTCGTGGGCTGGCTGAATGTGCTGAACTGCACCCTGCCGCCGGTGGGCATCATCCTGATCCTTTCCTATTTCCTGAACCGGAAGGCTTATCTGGAGGACACGGTCGTCATCCGGAAAGTGAACTGGTTTGCCGTTGCCGGCGTGGTCCTGGGCGCCGTGGTCGCCAACCTCGTCCACTGGGGTTTCGCCTCCATCAACGGCATGGTCGTGGCCGCGATTTGCTACCTGGCGGGACATTATCTTTGCAAAAAGTAAGGAAAGTATTTATCTTTGTACGTTTACGTACAAAAAATGGGAAAATTATTCGACGAGCTGAGCAAGGATCCCCGTCTGAAAGAGGGGTTGAAGACCTGTATCAATTGCGGGACTTGCACGGCCATCTGCCCGGCGGCCGAATTTTACCGCTATGACCCGCGCAAGATCGTGGATACCGTCCAGCGCAAGGACGATGCGGAGATTGAAGCATTGCTGCGCAGTGAGACCATCTGGTATTGCGGGGAATGCATGTCCTGCTTGACCCGCTGCCCCCGCAAGAACGGGGCGGGACTGGTCATCATGGCCCTGCGCCACCTTTCCATCCGTCTGGGCTACTTCACGGAATCAGAGAAGGGACGGCAGATCTGGCCGTTGACCAAGGCCCTGAATACGAACGTCCTGCAATATGGCTATTGTGTCCATCCCGCGACATTCGCTTTCGAGGACCATCCGGAATCCGGCCCTGTTTTCCAATGGGCGTTGGCGCACAAGGAGGATGTCTATGCCCGCCTCGGTGCCAACTACCAGGGCAAGGGCCCCGGTGTCCTGCGCCGGATCCCGCAGGCGGACCTGGATGAACTGAAGGCCATCTATGACGAGACCGGCGGGACGCAGCGGATCGAACTGGTGGAACGGTATTCCCGGGCCAAGGCCGCGGAGATGGGAATGACCCTCGATGAATACACGGCCTATACGTTTAACCATTGCTCTCCGGGCCATTTCAACAACGGATTATGATCTATCAGGGAAAACAGAAAATATGGTCGGACTATCAGAAGGAAATCCCCTCCGACCATTGGTTCTATGTCCGGAGCTGTATCCGCCAGAGTTTTTTCCCGGGTTCTGAGAAATGGTTCCTGGGCATCTGTCGGGACATGCTGGGCAAGGATATCCATGAAACCGAGCACCATACGACCTGCGGCGGCATCGCTTACCACTGCGATGTGATCCCGCAGCTGACGGCCATGACCATCGTGGCCCGGCAGTTCGCGCTGATGACCGAAGCCGGTTACAAGAACCTGGTAGCCTCGTGCATCACTTCTTTCGGCAATTATACCGAGACACTGGAGACCTGGCGCGAGTTCCCGGAACTGGAGGCCCGTGTCCGGGAAGCCCTCTGGAAGTCTTGCCGGCGGGAGTTCGAGAAGCCGGAATACGTGGCCCATGCCAGCGACCTGATCTATAAGTTCCGGGGCGAAATTGCTGAAAAAGCGAAGTTCCGCCTGGTGGACCATCGGACGGGGGAGCCGCTCCGCGTCGTGGAGCATATCGGCTGCCACTATTCGAAGATGTTCCCGCACAAGGGCGTCGGCGGCGCGGAGTATCCCTGTGTCCTGAGCGGCATGGCCGAAGCTTGGGGCGGCCGGATCATCGATTATCCGGAGCGCCGGCACTGCTGCGGCTTCGGCTTCCGCCAGTACCTGGTCAAGGCCAACCGGGGTTATTCGATGAGCAATACCCACAAGAAATTCGAGTCCATGGAACCCTACCATCCGGATATGATCATTACCAATTGTCCGGGATGTCCGTATTTCCTGGACCGCTGGCAGTATGTCATTTCCGAGCAGACGGGAAAGACCTATGGCCAGAACGGATATGGGATTCCGGTCCTGACGTATGAAGAATTGGCCGGACTGGTCCTGGGCATCGATCCCTGGGACCTGGGCCTGCAGATCCACCAGGTGACGGTCGAGCCTTTGCTGGACAAACTGGGCATTGCGTATGATCCTGCCAAGAAATACCTGGGCCTCAACGAGAAAGATATCATGAAACCGGACCTCCCCACGGTCCTCAGATGTTGCTAGCTATGGAAGGTAAACCCAATAAAGAGCAAGTAGCCATCATCGGGGCCGGTATCGCCGGCCTGGAAGCGGCGCGTCAGTTGCTCCGTCTCGGCTATGCGCCGGTCCTGATTGAACAGGCGGACCATGCCGGCGGCCATGTCGCCGAATGGAACCGTTTGTTCCCGGACAAGGTACCGGCGGCTCCGCTGGTGGAGGAGTTGTTGGAACAGACCCGTGAAGCGACCCTGATCCTTCGGGCGAAGATCCTCTCCGCCGGGCGGTTGGGCGATGGCTTCAATATCCGGCTTTCTGACGGGACGTCCCTGCATATCCGGGCCATCCTGATGGCCACGGGCTTCAGCCTGTTTGAGGCATGGAAAAAGGAAGAGTATGGCTACGGTGTCTATGACTGTGTACTTACAAACGCTGATCTTGAGCATTGGTTCAACACGGGCAACGATCCCCGGATCAAGGGCGACCTGCAGCGGATTGGTTTCGTACACTGCGTGGGGTCCCGTGACGTAAAGGCCGGGAACACCCAGTGCTCGAAAGTATGCTGTATCACGGCCATCAAGCAGGCCATCGAGATGAAGGAACGCTTCCCGGAGGCGGAGATCTGGTGTTTTTACATGGACCTGCGCCTGTTCGGAAAGAAATATGAAGATTTCTATATCGGCGCCCAGCGGGATTATGGCATCCACTTCATCCGGGGACGCGTGTCGGAAGTATCCGAGAACATTGACGGAAAGGTGATTGTCAAGGCGGAGGACACGCTGAACGGGAAACCCGTGAAGGTGACCTTGGATGCGTTGGTGCTGATGGCGGGGATGGTCTGCAATCGCGACATCCAGCCTTTGGCAAAGGAACTCTCCCTGTCCATCGACGATGACGGCTATCTCAAAAGCCGCGACAACATCGGCTCGGTTACGCGTTCCGACCGGAAAGGAATCTTCCTGGCCGGTGCCGCGACGGGTCCCAAGACGATTCCGGAGACCCTTGCGGAAGCGCGCAGCGCCGCCCTGGATATCCATAACTTCTTAAGCGGCAGGTAATGGATTTTGGTTTTTCACTCGCGCCCAGTTCCGCCGTCAACCTGGATACGGTTGACCTGTCCCGCTATGACCGTCTGGTCCGATTGGAACCGGATGCCCGCATCTGCATGGCATGCGGGAGTTGCAGCGCGACCTGTACGGCCGGTCCCTTTTCCGGGATGAGCGTGCGCAAGGTCCTGCTCGGTCTGCAGCGGGGACAGGATGCGCAGGTCAACCGGATGCTGTCGGCCTGCATGCTGTGCGGGAAATGCACGATGGTCTGTCCGCGCGGTATCAATACGAGGAATCTGATCCTGAATCTTTGCCGGATTGCGGCGGATGGTTCCGTTTCGAAAGGGGAGGGCCGTCTATGATCGAACGGATCCCCGGCGCTTTCCATCCCTTCGTGCTGCCTTTTGTGTTCGGCATGCTGTTCGTCCTGACCTATTGTCTGGTCGGGATGATACGGGTATTCTTCGAGTTGCCGCGGGAGGACCGGAAACGTTTCCTGCTCAGCCTGGTCAACCCGAAAATCCTTTGGAAGGATATCAAGGACATTTTCCTGAACTGCCTGATCCATGTGAAGTTGTGGCAGCGGAACAAGGTGCTGGGCTATATGCATTCCAGCATTGCTTTCGGCTGGTTCATGCTGATCGTCCTCGGACACATCGAGGTGTTCCTGTTCCTGCCGCACCGGGTCCGCTTCTTCTATTATCCGATTTTCTTCAATTTCTTCGTAGCCGAGGCCGATGCGACCATCCAGGGGAAAGTCCTTATGTTCCTGATGGACTTTTTCCTGTTGTTAATCCTGAGCGGTATCCTGCTGGCGGTCTATAAACGCTTCCGTTCCCGGATCTTCGGGATGCGGCGGACCACGCGGCCGTCTTTCCTGGACCGGGTTGCCATGTACGCGCTCTGGGCGATTTTCCCGCTCCGGCTGCTGGCGGAGACCTTTACGGCCCATATCAGCGGCGGCAGTTTCCTGACCGAGCCGGCCGGACTCCTTTTCCACCGGTTTATCTCGAACGATATCCATGTCCTGCCGACCTGGTGGGCCTACTCGATTGCCTTGGGCATCTTCATGGTCCTGCTGCCGTTTACGCGGTACATGCATATCCCTGCCGAGATGCTGCTGATCCCGATGCGGAACGCCGGCATCAGGATCCGTCATCCGCGCAAGGGTTTCGCCAAGCTGGAGTACTATACCTGCCCGAACTGCGGGGTCTGCATCGATGCCTGCCCGATGAGCGTGCGCAAGGAGAACCTGAAGGATTGCACCGTCTACCTGAACCGGCAGCTCCGCCGGGGCAATGAGCGCCGGATCGAACAGATCAGTGACAAATGCCTCCTGTGCGGAAAATGCTCGGCGGTGTGCCAGGTGGGGGTCCAGGGTCCCGAACTGCGGATGGCTCAGCGGGAACTCCGCACTTTTGTCCAGACACCGGATTATTCGGCCATCGACACGGCTCCCATGCAGGCCGTCGTCAGCGCGAAGCCGGCCAAGGTCCTGTATTTCGCCGGTTGCATGACGTCCCTGACCCCGGGCATCCGCCGGGCGACGGAGACCCTGCTGAAAGCCGCCGGCGTCGATTACCAGCTGATGGATCCGGACGGAGGCCTGTGCTGCGGACGTCCGCTGATGATGGCCGGCCGGAAGGAGGCTGCGCAGGAGCTGATCCGCAAGAATGTGGAAATCATCCGTGCCAGCGGCTGCGACACCTTGCTGCTGACCTGTCCGATCTGCTACCGGGTCTTCACGGAGTCCTATCCCTTGGAAGGGATCCGTGTCGTGCATCACAGCGTCTTCCTGGAAGAACTGATACGGGAGGACCGCCTTCCGGTGGAATATACTTCCGGCAGTTATGTCTACCACGATCCGTGCGAGCTGGGCCGGGGCTGCGGCATCTATGAGGAGCCGCGTGCTGCCCTCCGGCGGATCGGCTATCTGCATGAGGCAGGGAAACATCATGCCGAGAGCATTTGCTGCGGAGGCAGCCTGGGCAGCCTGTCGCTGGGTTTTGAAAAACGGAAAGACATTACGCTGAATGCGTTGCATAATTTGACGGCCCATCAGCCGGAGACCATCGTGACGGCCTGCCCGTTGTGTAAGAGCACGTTCGCCCGCTATGCGGACCGTCCGGTCGAAGACCTGGCCGAAGTATTGGTTGAACATTTAAAAGCAGACTGACCATGAGCAAGATTGTCCTGATTACCGGCGCTACCAGTGGCATCGGAGCCGCCTGCGCCCTGCGTTTCGCCAAAACCGGCGGATATGACCTGATCCTGACGGGCCGCAATGCCCGCAAACTGGAAGATGTCTCCGGCCAGGTCCGGGAATGCGGTTGCCGGGTCCTGCCCCTGCTCTTCGATGTGCGTGTCCGGGAATCCTGCATCCGGGCCATCGAACAACTGCCTGCCGAGTGGCGGGAGATTGATATCCTGGTCAACAACGCCGGTCTTGCCCTGGGCCTGGAACCGGAGTTCGAGGGTCGTTTCGAGGACTGGGACACCATGATTGATACCAATATCAAGGGATTGCTGAACATGACGCGCCTGGTCGTTCCCGGAATGGTGGAGCGGGGCAGGGGACACGTGATCAACATCGGTTCCGTTGCCGGGGATGCGGCGTATGCAAACGGTGGGGTCTATTGCGCCACCAAGGCTGCCGTGAAAACCCTGACGGACGGGCTCCGGATCGACCTGGCCGCTACGCCGGTGCGGGTGACCAATGTCAAACCGGGACTGGTGGAGACCAATTTCAGCAATGTCCGTTTCCATGGTGACGCCGAAAGGGCTTCCCATGTGTATGAGGGCATCGAGCCACTGACCGGCGACGATATCGCCGATGTCGTCCTGTTTGCGGCACAGGCACCTGCACATGTGCAGATCGCCGAGGTCCTGGTCCTGGCCACTCACCAGGCCAGCGGCAGTGTCATCCATCGCGAATCATGATCCTCAAGGCTTTCATAACCATCCTGCTGATCCTGCTGATTGCCGGGACCGCCTTCGTCATCATCTATGACAACGGGGACTCCGGAAAGAAGCTGGCGTGGCTGCTGATCATTGCACTGCTTCCGATCGTCGGTCTGGTGCTGTATTTCTGCATCGGAATCAACCTGCGGCACCATTATTTCTTCAAGCGTCGCCATGAACGGTATGAGAAAACTTTCCAGGCCGGAACGGACGAACGGGTGAACCGTCTGCTGTTCGACCCCGCCCGTACGGACCTGCTTCCCGAAGAGTATCGTCCCTTGGCCAGGCTGCTGGCCAGCCAGTCGAATCTGACGGTGTCGGAGGGCAATGATTTCGAGATCATCACGACGGGAAGGCGGAAATATGAACTGCTGATGGAGGATCTGCGGAATGCCAAAGAATCCATCCATATGGAGTATTTCCATTTCGGAAACGACGCAGGAAGCCGCGAAATCAAGCACCTGTTGATGGAGAATGCGAAGGAGGGGATAGAGGTCCGTTTCATCAATGAAAATATCGCGAATTTCCCGATTTCGTCCCTGTATTACGATGACATGAAGAAAGCCGGGGTACAGGTGGAGAAGTTCATCAATCCGCGCTACCACCTGGTGAACCTGGTGACCCTGCTCAATTACCGGGATCATCGCAAGATTGTCGTTATCGATGGGAAGATCGGGTACACGGGGGGCATGAATATCAATGACAAGTATTTCCTCCGTTGGCGGGACACGCATCTCCGGCTGACCGGCGGGGCTGTCGCAGGACTGCAGTACCTGTTCCTGGACTCCTGGCTGATGGCGGGCGGCTCGCTGGACCGCCCTGTCCGTGATTATTTCCCGCAACCGGAAGCGGAGCCCGGCAAACTGGTCCAGATCGTGCCGGACGACCCGCAGGCGGAATTGCCGATCCTTCAGATGAGCCATGAATGGGCCATCCAGCGCGCCCGTCGGTATATTTGGCTCCAGACCCCTTATTTCGTTCCGCCCGAGCCCGTGCTCAATGCTTTGCTCTGCGCTGCCGCCAGCGGGGTGGACGTTCGGATCATGCTTCCGGCCCGGGCCGACAACTTCTTCATGCGGCCGGCAAACCGTCTGCATTTCCGGGAACTGGTGGCCGCCGGGGTGAAAATCTATCTGCGCGGCGGCGAGTTCATCCACAGCAAGACCTTCGTTTCGGACGACTACCTGTCCTGCGTCGGAACGGCCAACCTGGATTTCCGGAGTTTTACCACGAATTACGAAGTCAATACCTATATCTACGATAAAGAAACCGCCCTTGAGTGCCGGTCCATTTTCGAGAAAGACATGCAGATCAGTTCGCAGGTCGACGAGCAGTGGCTGTCCCGCCTGAAATGGTACCATCGTTTCGCGGAGGGTCTCATCGGTTTGTTCGCCCCGTTGTTATAGCCATGATCCATACCAGTCCCATTCTGACAGAAGCCCCGGCGGTCTTCAAGACCGACCTGGAGAAAGACATTTACCGGACCCTTTCCGACCTGGACATCCCTTTTATCCGGACCGAGTGCGATCCCTGCCTGACGATGGAGGACTGCGCGGCCATCGATGCGCGTCTGGATGCACATACGATCAAGACCCTGCTGCTGACCAACCGCCAGCAGACCCAGTATTACCTGTTTGTCATGCAGGGTGACAAGCCTTTTGTTACCAAGGATTTCGGCCGGGCCCTGGGGGTTGCACGCGTCTCTTTCGCCCCTGCGGAAAAACTCCTGGAGATGCTGGGAACGGTTGTCGGGGCGACGACCATCCTGAGCCTGATCCGGGATCCGGAGCACCGGATCCGCCTCGTCATCGAGGAAGCGGTCCTGCAGGATCCGTGGTTCTGCGGAACGGACGGAACCACCACCTGCTACATGCGTTTCGCGACCCGTGACCTGCTGGAGAAATTCATTCCCCACATCGGTCACCAGCCTTCTTTCATCACGGTGTGATTATCAATTATTCAGAACCCCCTTTGGTTTAAGGCGACATTGGCTCCCGAACCGACGAAAAGTCGAGTGAAAAAAGAAATCTTTCTTTTTTCGAGACCAGAGGAGGAAAAGACCTTTGGTCTTAAAAGGGAGGGGACCCACTTCGTGGGGAGGATCGACTTAAAACAAAGGGGGTTCTGAATCAAAAGTGACGGCCACTATTTGAAGCGGATGTCTACCGGAAGTTCTTCCAGGTGCATCTTGCGGACGTCTGCCTTGAGGGCGGTCGTCATCTTGCCATAATCGGCGGCGAACTGGCGGGCGGCATCGGCATCGCCGGTCGCCTGGGTCTTCAGGATGAAGCCGGCCAGGTCGGTAACGGCCTGGAAGGTCTGGTCGAAATGGATGCTGTAGACGCTGGTCTCATTGTTGCGGAATACGGCGCCCTGCTCGACGAGCCAGTTCCAGATGGCGACATTGGCCAGGCCGGTCGGATCCTCGGCGCCGAAGCGGACGGAGCGGAGGGTGCTGGCTACGAAGGTGGCCAGGAAGTCATTCCGCTGCAGGACCGTGGAGAAATTGTGCTTGGCATTGAGCTCGCAGGCCAGCCAGACACCCAGGACGTCGCCCTTCATCTTCTCGAAGAAATCCGACTCGTTCCCCAGGGCATCCGCCACGGATCCCTTGCCGTTCACCGTTTCCTTGACACCCAGTCCATGGGCGACCTCGCGGAAGGCGATGTTCCACCAGAAAGCTTCCGCATCCAGGTTCTCCTTCTCGACCAGCATCAGGTTGCCGACCGGGAAGACGGTACGGTTGAATTTCTCGGTCAGGACGTTGCGGAACAGGATGGTACGCGTGCCCTTCTCTTCCTGGACCTTCTCATCGGTCGGCAGGTTGATGGCGATGACCTTGAAACCGGCATTGTAATTACCGGCATACGCGATGGCGTCGCAGGCGAAGATATTGGATGCCTCACCGGGTACGAAGGTCTTGTATTCGTCCGCGCAGGGGAGGGACTGCTGCAGCTCGGGCAGCATGGTGGTGAAACGGCGGAGGGCTTCGGTGCGCTCCAGGTCCTTGAGCATGACGAAGGCACCGTAGGAAGCCTTGTTGGCGTACAGGTTGTCGTCGGTCGTGACGTTCGGGCCGATTACGAGGTCCATCTTGCTGTCATCCATGTCCAGCCAAGCCAGGGAACTCTCATAGTAGTTGTCTGTCTTCAGGCCTTCGATCTTCTTCAGGAGATAGGTCCGGACGCTCGGAACGATGGTCGCATCGGCCGCAGCCTGCAGGTAGTTGCACATGCGCTCGATGTTGTCCTTGAAGGCTTCGTGGTACCAGACGGTCTTGAGGCTGCCGTCTTCGGCGCGGCGGATGAGGGTGTAGTGGCTGTCCTTGTCCGGGTCGTCAAATGCGGCAAACTCCTCGGCGGTCATGTCGGCCGGATAGAAGTTCGCACCGGCGGGACGGACACCGTATCCTTCCACGAAAGGCTGGTTGTCGATCCGGTCCCAGGGACCGTAGTTGATCATGGAATACGCCTTCTGGCCGGGATCGGTCAGGTTCTCCATCAGGGCCTTGTCCCCGAAATTCTGCTGCCAGTAAATATTGTCGGCTTCTTCTGCGGCCAGTTTGTACAGTTCCAGGACCTTCTTTCCGTGATCGGAGATCCCTTCGGTGAAATGGGTTTCCAGGTTGACCAGGGCGTAACTGTCCGCCTTCTTCTGGGTCAGCGAAGTATGCTGCTGGTTGCATCCCGCCAGGATGGCGAGGCAGGCCAGGGTCATGCACGTTTTCTTCATGGTATCTTGCTTCATTTAGGTTCAAAAAAACACGGACTTTCCTTGCACTTTGAAAAGCGGCGCAAATTTAGCGTTTTCTTTAGAAAAGACCAATAAAAAGCCGCTTCGGATTACGGATTTCCTCCCGATTCCCGTTCGGCGTTAGGATATATTCTGGCTTTTTCCGTATCTTTGTCTATTGCAGGAACCAGAATCCCTGCCGATCGATATGGAAAACTACGGATTTTTTCGGGTAGCGGCGGCGACGCCGAAGGTCAAAGTGGCCGATGTTCAATACAATCTGGCGGAGATCCATGCCCTGGTCCACCGGGCGGAAGCCGACGGGGTGAGCCTGCTGGTATTCCCGGAGCTGGCCGTTACCGGTTACACCTGCGCCGACCTGTTCGGCCAGGACCTGCTCATCCGCGCTGCGGAGAACGCTCTCTCCGACCTTGCCGAGTCCCTGTATGGAAAGGCGGTGACGGTCGTCGTCGGCGCTCCGGTCCGCTATGCGGGCCGGTTGTACAACTGTGCCGTCGTCCTTCACGACGGGCGGATTGCCGGCATCGTCCCGAAAGTCTTCCTCCCGACGTACAACGAATTCTATGAATCGCGCTGGTTCGCCAGCGGTACGGATTTCCTGGGCGGGAACGCCGTCCGGATCCCGTATGCCGGCCAGGAGGCCCCGATGGGGCCGGACCAGCTGTTCACCATCGGCGAGACCTCCTTCGCCGTCGAGATCTGTGAGGACCTGTGGACGCCGGTCCCGCCGTCTTCCTGGCATGCCGTTGCCGGTGCGCAGGTCATCGTGAACCTGTCGGCCAGCAACGAGGTCATCATGAAGCACCTGTACCGGAAAGACCTGGTCGGCAACCAGAGCGCGCGCACCCTTTCGGGGTATGTCTATTGTTCCTGCGGATATGGGGAGTCGACCCAGGACCTGGTCTTCGCCGGCTCTTCCATGATCTACGAAAACGGGGCCCTGATGGCTGAGAATGAACGGTTTACATTGGATGAAGGCCTCATCGAGGCCGACTTGGATATCCAGAAACTGACGATTCTCCGGCAGAAGGAGAGCACCTTCCGCGCCTATGCCCCGGACGGGACCTCCTCCGCGGATTATGCCCGGCACTATATCCGGACCGCGGTCGGAGCGGCGGCTGGGACCGATTTCGATACCCGTCTGCTCCGCCATGTCGAACCGCATCCTTTCGTCCCGGGTGGCAATCCGGCTGAAATCGACCGGCGTGCCCGGGAGATCACTTCCATGCAGGTGCTGGGTCTGGCGACCCGCCTGGCCCATGTCCGCTGCAAGACGGCGGTGATCGGCATTTCCGGTGGCCTGGACAGTACGCTGGCCCTTCTGATCACCTGCCTGGCCTTCGACAAGCTGGGCTGGTCCCGGAAGGGGATCATCGGCATTACGATGCCGGGCTTCGGTACGACGGGCCGGACCTACAACAACGCCGTCGACCTGATGCGTTCCCTGGGGATCACCTTGCGGGAAATCTCCATCGTCCCTTCCGTCAATCAGCATTTCGCGGATATCGGGCAGGATCCTTCCGTCCACGATGTGACCTATGAGAACTGCCAGGCCCGTGAGCGGACCCAGATCCTGATGGATGTGGCCAACAAGGAAGATGGCCTCGTGATCGGCACCGGCGACCTGTCCGAACTGGCCCTGGGCTGGTGCACCTACACCGGCGACCACATGAGCATGTACGGCGTCAATGCCAGCATCCCGAAGACGCTGGTGAAATACCTGGTCAGATGGGCGGCGGAGAACCGCTTCGATGTCACCGGAGAAAGCGGCCGCAGTGCCAAGGATATCCTGCTGGATGTCGTCGACACCCCGATCAGTCCTGAACTGACGCCCGCCGATGAAAACGGACAGATCCAGCAGAAGACGGAAGACCTCGTCGGTCCGTACGAGCTGCACGACTTCTTCCTGTACAACTGCTTCCGCCTCGGCTATGAGCCTTCCAAGATTTATTTCCTGGCCTGCAAGGCCTTCCTGGGCCGTCAGGCCGATGCCAGCGTCTTCGTCGGTCCCGAAGGGAAGGCGAATGTCTATACGGCGGAGATCATCCTGAAGTGGCTGCGGAAATTCTACTGGCGGTTCTTCAGCCAGCAGTTCAAGCGTTCCTGTATCCCGGATGGACCGAAAGTGGGATCCGTCACCCTCAGCCCGCGGGGTGACTGGCGCATGCCATCGGATGCCCAGGTCGCCCTCTGGATCGCCGACCTGGAAAAACTCGGATAATCGATTTGTTTAAGGAATAGCTGATTGCCAGTCTGTTACAGGCTGGCAATCAGTTTTTCAAAGATGCTGCTCATCTTGTCGGCGGCCGCATTGGCTGCAACGACGACATCATGCCCGTCATTCATGTAATCCGGCGCATAGTCGTCATGGGCCTCATTCGTGATGACCGACATGCCGAAGACGCGGATGCCGCTGTGGCGGGCGACGATGACTTCCGGAACGGTGCTCATGCCGGTCACGTCGCCGCCGATGATGCGGATGTACTTGTATTCGGACGGGGTCTCGTACGTCGGACCCGTGCCGCCGAAGTAGACCCCTTCATGGACGGGGATGTCCAGGTCCGCTGCGATATCCTTGGCCTTGGCGATCAGCTCCAGGTCATAGGGACGGGTCATGTCGGGGAAACGGGGGCCGAAGTCGTCGAGGTTCGGCCCGATGAGCGGGTTCGGGAGCTGGTTGATGTGGTCCCGGATGATCATCAGGTCACCGACATGGTAGTTGAAATTGACACCGCCTGCCGCATTGGATACGAACAGGTACTGGATGCCGATGACTTTCATGACGCGGATCGGCAGGGTGACGAGTTCCATGCCGTACCCTTCGTAGTAGTGGATGCGTCCCTGCATGGCGATGACGGTCTTGCCGCCGACCTCGCAGACGATGAAATTCCCCTTGTGGCCGATGGCGGTGGAAACGGGGAAACCGGGGATGTCACTGTAGGGGATGGTGACCGGGTTGGCGATATTGTCGGCCAGCCGGCCCAGGCCGCTGCCCAGGACGATGCCGATGGTCGGATGCAGGTCAAACCCGGACAGGATGCCGTTGATATACTCAGC
>JAFUUB010000030.1 GCA_017483985.1 Bacteroidales bacterium
GCCGGGGAATACTGGCGGGTCATGCCGACCTGGACGGGGAAAACCTTTTTCTTCGACAGGGACAAACTCTACCAATATACGAAAGACGGACTGTTCCAGGAGATTCCGGTCGTCCTTTCCGCGCCCAATTCCCTGACCGAAGACAAACAGGGGCGGATTTGGATCGGCACCTCCAATTCCGGACTCGTCTGCTATGATCCCCTCCGCCAGGCGACCACCGAAATCACGACAAAAGACGGGTTGCCCGACAACGCCATCCGCTCCGTCGTCCCCAACGACTACGGCGTCTGGGTCAGCATGCGCAACGAAATCGCCTTTGTCAGCAACGACCTGGCGGATATCATCCGCTATTCCCCCGGTGAAGGAGAGACGGTCGACTTCGCCAACAACGCCTTCGTACGCACCGAAAGCGGAGACATCCTGTTCGGCGCCAACGAGCACGTCATGGTCCTCCACCCCAAACGCATCACACGGACAGGCTCGGTTCCGACCTCATTGGACGCCCTGCTGGTCAACAACCGGTCCATGGAGATTCCGGAGGGGGAATTGATACTGGACCACACGCAGGACCTGGTCGTCTTCTACTATTCCGCCCTGGATTTCGACCATGGAAACCAGCTGTCTTACGAGCACCGGCTGGTCGGTCATGACAACCAATGGATCAAGGCCGGGCAGTCCCACCGGGCATTTTACTCCAACCTATCTCCTGGGAAATACCGCTTCCTGGTCAAGGTCCAGACGCCGGACGGCACCTGGCAGGAAGAGCAGGAGCTGCTTCACATCCGGATCAAGCCGGCACCCTGGCTTTCCTGGCCGGCCAAAGTCGCCTATGTGCTGGCCGGCCTGTGTCTGCTGGCCTTGCTGATCTGGCTGGCTGAGCGTTCGCGCAGCAGCAAGGAGCGGGCGGAAAGGGCGGAACTGGAAAAGAGCCTCGGCGAACAGATGAGCCGCGACAAGACGGATTTCTTCATGAACATTTCCCATGAATACCGCACCCCGCTCTCGCTGATCTATGGTCCCGCCCGTGAACTGGCCCGCAACAACAGCCTCGATGCACACGACCGCCACCTGGTCCGCCTGATCGAACGGAACACGGAAAAGATGATGACCCTGACCGAACAGGTCGTCAACTTCGACAAATTCTCCCGTTCCTCCGACCACCTGGCCGTCCTCCGTACCGACCTGGGCCAGAAGCTGGCCGGCATCATCGGCAATTTCGAATACATCCGGGAGCAGCGGAGCCTGGACATCCGCACCAATTTCCCGGAGAACACGATTGTCTGGTGCGACCGGGACAAGATCGAGAAGATCTTCTTCAACCTGCTCAGCAATGCCGTCAAATACACCCCGGACGGCGGCAGCATCCACGTCCGGCTGGAAGAGGTGGCGGCTTCCGACGTCCGCACGCGGTATGACCTGCCTGCGACGGAATACGACGGCAACTACGCGGAAGTGACGGTCAGCGATTCCGGCATCGGCATCGACCAGGAGAAGATCGACCGGATCTTCCAACGCTACGAACGGATCGGGCAGAAGGTCGGCGACAAGGTTCCGGAAGGCCTTGGGATCGGTCTCAACCACGTCCTGTACCTCGTTGGCCTGCACCGCGGAGCCATCCACGTCCATTCCAACGAGGAGGCGGGGACCACCTTCTCCTTCGTCATTCCGGCACAGAAAGACGCCTATTCCGGCGAGGATATCTGGCGGGAAGTCCCGGTGGAAGCAAGCGGCAAGATCTCCGAAGCCGTTCCCATGGTCTCGACCGGGAAAGACCGGTCGCTGCTCATCGTCGAAGACCATGACGAGATGCGCTCCTACCTGCACGGGCTCTTCCATACCTCCTACAACGTCATGCTCGCATCCGACGGCGAAGAGGCGCTCCGTTTCATCCAGATCAGCGCACCGGACATCATCATCAGCGATATCATGATGCCGTACAAGGACGGCCTGCAGCTCTGCCGCGAACTCAAGGAAAGCCCGGAATACTGCCACCTGCCCATTATCCTGCTGACGGCCAAGACGGAAATGACCGAACGCCTCGAAGGCCTGGGGCTCGGCGCCGACGCCTACCTGGCCAAACCCTTTGACCCGAAGTATCTCCAGACCCTGGTGCAGAACCTGCTGGACAACCGGCAGCGCATCCAGAAGGCGCTGGGCGACAAGACCGCGGACCAGATCGGGACGGTCCTTCAGGACCTCCCCGTCGGCACCCACGACAAGGCGTTCATCGAGAAATTGTACGGACTGATTGAAGAACACCTGGCCGAGGAAGAATTCAATGTCTCCTCCCTGGCCGGCATGATGGGCATGAGCCGCAGCGGACTGTTCTCCAAGGTCAAGGCCCTGACGGGCCAGTCCCCGCAGGAATTCCTGACCGGCTACCGGCTGACCCGGGCCCGGGAGCTCCTGCTGACCCACGAATTCAACATCAGCGAGGTCGCCTATAAGGTCGGCTTCTCGACCCTCAACGGTCTCTCACGGGCCTTCAAGAACAAATACGGAGTGCCGCCCAGCGCCATTTAAGGCCGGACGGCACCCGTCAGATTAGATTACCAAGAGCTGACTTCTATTTGAACACCTTCTGGCCGAAATCGGTCAGATAGAGCCGCCAGTTGCGCCAGATATGGCCGCCCGGAGTCTCATTGTATTCATATTTGAAATTGTTGGCATCCAGCCACTGGCGATACTGGGCCGAGCTGTCATAAAGGAAGTCGGTCTTGCCGATGGCGATGTAGTACAGATTCGGTTTCGCGTTGAAGACGGCTTTGACCCGGGCTGCATACTCCGGATTGTTGTTCAGGCCGTCATACACATTGGGACGGACACGGCGGCCGCCGGCCGGAGCGGCCTGCTGCTGACGCGGGGCCGCGGGCTGCGGATTGAGGCTGGGAACGCTGAGGGCCGCGGAGAAGACGCCGATGTAGCCGAATTTGCCCGGGTTCAGGTTGGAGATCTGGAAGGTATGGCCGCCACCCATGGACAGGCCGCAGATCGCCGTGTTCGCCGCACCCTTGAGGACACGGTAGTGGGTCTCGACATATTTCATGACATCCGGGAAACTCTCCGGGACGCTGGCACGTCCGCCGCCGCGATTCATCGGATCGACCTGTTCGTTGGCCCATTCGCCGGGAGCAGCTTCCTGGCCCGGGTTGCCGTTCGTCATGACCATGATGCACGGCTTTGCCTTGCCTTCAGCGATCAGGTTGTCCATGATATAGGCCGCACGGCCGAGCTCGCTCCAGGCGTTCTCGTCACCGCCGGCGCCATGAAGGACATACAGCACCGGATACTTGGTCTTGTTGCCCGCATTCTCATAGCCGGCCGGGGTGTAGACCGTCATGCGGCGGGTGATGCCCAGGGTCGGGCTGTCGTACCACACCTTGGATACGTTGCCATGGGCAACCTTGCCAACCTTGTAATAATGGCCCGGATCGCTGTCGTTACGGCTGACGATCACGATGCTGGTATACGTCGAGATGTCGCGGTTCTGGAAGATGTTGGACGGATCCAGCATGCGTACGCCGTCCACGTTGAAGGCATAGGAATACAATTCACCCGGCAGCGGGACCGTCGTATATTCCCATACGCCGTTCTCCTTCTCCACCATGTCGACGGTGGTGGTGGCATCGGTGGCTCCTTCCGGGATCGCCGGCAGGAAGTCTCCGGTCACGGTCACCTTGACGGCCTTCGGCGCCCGGAGGCGGAACGTCACGCTTCCGTCCGGGTTGACCTGCGGGGAAGTGATATTGGTCGAGATTCCGAGGGCTTGCTGGGCATAGGCCCCGGCACACAGCGTCAACGCCGTAAAAAATAGCAAGAGTTTTTTCATGACAAATGCATTTATTGGTTGGTTGTTACAAGATAAGCATTCTTTTGGGACCGGCAACAATCCAAGACGTGTATTTACATTCCGACCCTCCTGCCCAGACCCCGATTTCGCAATTTTATACCTATAAAACGATAAAAATCATTTTTTCAGACCCACAGGATTAAACCTATACCTGAGATTCCCGTCAAAAGAATTGTTGAAATAAGTACAGTTTTTATGAAGACCTTCACCAGGCAACTCATTCTCACCCTCGCCATGGCGCTGTGCAGCGCCGGCGCATTCGCCCAAAACATCAAGATCAAGCTCCAGGACGCCTCCACCGGAGAGGCGGTCGGCTTCGCCACCGTGTCCCTGACCGTCCCGGGCCGGACCAATGCGTACAAGTATGTCCTCACCGATGACAAGGGCGCGGGTACCTTTGAAAGCGTGCGCAAAGGCACGTATCAGGTCAAGGCGGAGCTCCTCGGCTACAAACCCTACAGCAAAACCGTCGAATTTGACGGCAAGAACGACCTGGATCTCGGGACCGTCAAACTGGAGGTCGATGCGGAAGCCCTCGAGGCGGCCCGCGTCTCCGACGTCGGCAACCCGATCATCATCAAGAAAGACACCATTGAATATAATGCCGAGTCCTTCAAGACAACCGAAAACGACATGCTCGAGGACCTGCTGAAAAAGCTCCCGGGCGTCGAAATCGGCGATGACGGCTCGATCACCGTCAACGGCAAGACCATCGACAAGATCACCGTCGGCGGCAAGACCTTCTTCCAGAACGACCCGACGATGGCCTCCAAGAACCTGCCGGCCAAGATGATCAAGAAGCTCAAGGTCATCCGCAAGAAGAGTGAGCAGGCCGAATTCACCGGCATCGACGACGGGACGGAGGAAAACGTCCTCGACCTGTCCGTCCAGGACAACATGATGGACGGCTGGATCGGCAACATCACCGCCGGCGGCGGCCATGACATCCCCGAGAAGGGCGTCTACAACGACACCGACCACAAATGGACCGAAGAAGGCTGGCGCTTCACGGAGAATTCCATGCTGGCCCGCTTCTCCACCGGCAAGCAGATTGCCCTCATCACCAATGCCAACAATGCCAACAGCATGGGCTTCGGCGGCCGGCAAGGCGGTTTCGGCGCCAACTTCGGCGGCTTCGGCGGCGGAGCCGGCGGCAACGGTATCACGACCTCCTGGATGATCGGTGCCAACGGCGCCATCGACCTGCTGGACGACAAGATGAACCTCACCGGCAACTATGCCTACAACGGCGCCGACAACGACGTGCAGCGCGAGAGCTACACGCTCAACTACCTGGCGGACGGCTCCCAGATTGCCAACACCTCCAACAGTTTCAGCCAGAGCAACAACGACGGCCACCGCTTCGGCCTGCGGCTGGAGCACAAGTTCTCCAACAGCGCCTCCCTCCTCTTCGAGCCGCAGATCAACTTCGGTACGAACCACAATGTCTCCGGTTCCGACCAGTTGCGCGAGAACATTATTGACGGGGTCTCCACCAAAGCGAGCGAAGGCTTTACTTCCGGATTGTCCGACGGCAGGAACCTGTCCACCAGCGGCCGCCTCCTCTGGCGCCAGCGCCTCGGCATCCCGGGCCGTACTATGACCGTCAACCTCAACTACAGCTTCTCCAACAGCGATACCGACGGCTTCAACCAGTCCCTGACCAGCAGCTATTTCGGAGACACGCGAGATGATGCCATCATCAACCAGCGTTACGAGCAGAACTCCAAGAACGCCTCCCTCGGCGCCACGGTTACCTATACTGAACCGCTCGGCAACAATTTCTACGTGGAAGGCAACTACTCCTATACCTGGAACCGTTCCTCCTCTTACAAGGATACCTACAACAGCGGCTCCAACCCGGATCCGTTCACCGGCGGCGCCAGCCAGTACAGCCGCAGCGGCGAGACGTTCGACCCGACCTACTCCAACAGCATCATCAACCGGAACAACAACCAGACCATCGGTGCCAACCTGCTGTATCAGAATACCAAACTGAACGCCCAGGTCGGTATCAGCCTCCTGCCGACGCACACGTACAATTCCACGACCCGTAACGGCGAAGAAAAGACCTATGACAACAAGGTTCTGAACTTCTCCCCACGCATCATGGTCCGCTACAACTATAGCGACTACACCAACTGGATGATCCGTTACAACGGCCGTTCCAGCCAGCCGTCCGTCAGCCAGCTCATGCCGGTTCCGGACAACAGCAACCCGCTGAGCATCAGCTTTGGTAACCCTTACCTCAAGCCGTATTTCAGCCATAGCGCCAACGTGGAGTTCCGCCACAGCAATACGCAGAACTTCTCCTCCCTGACCGTGAATGCCAACGGCGGCATGGTCACCAACCCCATCAGCAACACGACCTGGTACGCAACCAACTCCGGCCAGTATTCCTATCCGGTCAACGCCCCGAACTCCTACAACGGCGGTCTGCGGATCAACTACAATACCCCGATTCTCCACTCCGACTACTTCACGCTCCGCACCGGCGGCAACGCCAACTACTCCCAGTCCTCCAACTACGTGGAGAAGGAACGCGGCAGCATCGACATGACCCGCTATTACAACGACGGGGAATTCGACTACGAACTCTTCCACAACGACTATGAGGATCTCGGAGCCAGCAAGGATTTCATCACCAACAAGATGCAGTCCCTGAACTTCTCCGGCAATCTCAACCTCGTCTTCCGCAACGATTATTGGGAAGTGACCCTTGGCGGCCGCACCAGCGCCCGCAAGTCCTGGTACACCGTTTCCACCGGCGCCTCCACGAACATGACCTGGAACAACCGGGCCTCCCTCGAAATCGAGTGGACCCCGCTCGGCGGCTGGACCATCAACCCGACCTACAACTACGTCTGGTACAACGGCTACACCACGACCCAGGATCCGGAGCACCTGCTCAACCTGACCATCAGCAAGACCCTCGGTTCCTTCACCGTCGGCCTGCGCGGCTACGACCTGCTGAACCAGGCCAAGACCCTCAACATCAGCGAGTCCGGCAACTACTACTCCGAGTCCCGCACCAACATGCTCGGACGCTATGTCCTGCTGACGGTTTCCTACCGCTTCGGTTCCTTCGGCGGACGCCGGATGGGTGGTGGACGCGGCATGGGCGGCTTCGGCGGCGGCCGTGGCGGACGGTTCTAGCGTGATTCGTCAGTCTCTAAGAATTAAATAAATAGCGAAAATGCCGTCATCAAAATAGATGACGGCATTTTTTTCATTTAACTAAATATCTGTTAGTTACAAAACACGGCCTTATACGGATTCGGCAAGCTTCTGCGCCAGCTCGAGGAAGGCCAGGCCGTCCGGGCGGGACGACAGGGCCGCCGGCTCGCCGGCATCGCCGCTCTGGCGGATGCTCTCGACGATCGGGATCTGGCCCAGCAGCGGAATGCCCAGGCGCTCGGCCATTTTCAGGCCGCCTTCCTTGCCGAAGATATAATACTTGTTCTGGGGCAGTTCCTCGGGCGTGAACCAGGCCATGTTCTCGACCAGGCCGAAAATCTTCCGGTTGACCTTTTCGTTGCGGAACATGTCCACGCCTTTCTCGACGTCGGCCAGGGCCACCGCCTGCGGGGTCGTCACGATTACGGCGCCCTCCATCGGGATATCCCCGACCAGGGTGATGTGGATGTCGCCCGTTCCCGGGGGCATGTCCACCAGCAGGAAGTCCAGCGGGCCCCACTGGACCTGCAGGATCATCTGCTTGAGGGCGTTGCACGCCATCGGGCCGCGCCAGACCAGGGCCTGCCCCGGCTGGGCGAAATAGCCGATGCTCATCCACTTGACGCCATATTTCTCAATCGGCAGGATGGTCTTTTCATCCTCGGCCATCAGGGGCTGGGCGCCTTCCGTATCGGTCATCAGCGGAACGGACGGTCCGTAGACGTCCGCATCCGCCAGGCCGACCCGGTAGCCCAGGCGGGCCAGGGCGACGGCCAGGTTCACGGCCACCGTGGACTTGCCCACGCCGCCTTTGCCGGAAGCGATGCCGATGATGTGACGCACCTGCGCCACTTCATCCAGCGTCAAGTCGTTGACATTCTGCCGTTTCCTGGGCTCTTCCTCCTGCCGGACCACCGCTTTCACGTCGATCTCCGTTCCGCCGGGAAGGCCCCGGTACAGGGCCGCACGGGCGCTGCCGACCAGATATTCCGCCAGGGGATCCCGGCGTTTCGGGAACGCCAGTTCCACGGCGACCCGACCCTCGGAGACGGTCACGGCCGAGACCATGCCCAAATCCACGATGGTGCGGTCACCCTTGGCCGGGTGCCGCACCTCGCGAAGCAAATCAAGTATTTGGTTTTCAGTCATTATTAATGAAGTTTTTCATCCCGTGGCCGCTTATTTGCGGACCAGGTTCATCTCGTCGAGCAGGTAACCGGCGCCGCCGAACTTGTCCATCATGAACAGGACATAACGGATATCCACGCAGATGCAACGCTGCAGGTCCGGCTCGAACATCACATCGGAGCTCATGGACTCCCAGTTGCCGTCGAAGGCCAGGCCGATCAGTTCGCCATTGGCATTGAGCACCGGAGAGCCGGAGTTGCCGCCCGTGATGTCATTGTTGGTCAGGAAGCAGGTCGGCACGGAACCGTTCCAAGCATACTGGCCGAAATCCTTTGCCTTCCAGAGCTCTTTCAGGCGGGCCGGGACGAGGAACTCGTAATCATTCGGATTCTCCTTCTCCATGACGCCGTCCAGGGTCGTATAATGCTTGTAAACGACACCGTCCTTCGGGGCATAACCGCCCACGGTGCCATAGGTCAGGCGCATGGTCGAATTGGCATCCGGATAGGAAGCCTGGCCCGTGTTCCATTCCAGCAGGCCGGCCGTGAAGGCCGTCTGGGCAGCCGCTTCCTTCTCCTCGCCGGCGTACATGGCCGGATACTTGGCAACCGCCTTGTTCACGACGGCCGTCTGCAGGAGTGCGGCCGGGTCGTTGGAGACGATCTCCTCATAGGTTTTGCCGGCCTGGGCACGGAGTTTCTCCTCCGAAGCGAATGCCGTCTTGGCAAACAGTTCATCGACATAGGCCTGGAAATCCATGGTCGCATAATCGCCGATCTCATTCAGGTAGTTCTCCGGCTTGGCGTTCTCCCGGTAGAATTCCAGCATACGGACCGCCATCTTCTTCTCCAGCGGCTCGTTGAAATCCTTGAAGGCGCCGGCGGCGGCATTAATGGCCCGGTTCACGGATTCAGCCGGATCCTTGCCGGCCTGGATGTCGCGGCTGTAGGACTGGACGAAGCGGGAGAGCACGCTGATGGGGCCGATCGTATAGACCGACTCGGTCAGCAAGGTCACTTCCTCGGAAGGGGTCTTGGCGCCGGATTCGACTTCGTCGATATCTTTCAGGGCATTGCCATATTTCTGGACACGGGCCGGATCGGCATTCACCCACTGCATGAAACGGGCTTCCTTCTCCTTTTCACGGCCGATGATGTTCAGCTTGTCAAAGGCAAGGGCTTCGCCCTGCCATTTCTTCCAGCCGTTGGCCGAAGAAGCATATTTGTTCGCATACTGCAGACGGACGGCCGGATCGGCCTCCATACCGGCGACCATGACGTCCTGACGGGCGGTACGGGCGGCCACGCGGATGGCATAGCCGTCCATCATGTTCTGCAGCTGGGTCGCGGTCTGGAAGCGCTGGGTGCTGCCCGGATAGCCCATGATGAAGGAGAAGTCACCCTCCTTGATACCCTTCAGGGAGATCTTCAGGGACTGCTTCGGACGGAGCGGGACGTTGTCGGCGCTGTAGGCGGCCGGTTCATTGTCGCGGCCGGCATAGACGCGGAACATGGAGAAGTCTCCGGTGTGGCGGGGCCACTCCCAGTTGTCGGCTTCGCCGCCGAATTTACCGACCGCTACCGGCGGGGCACCGACGAAGCGAACATCCGTATAGGTCTTGTAGACAATCAGGTAGAAAACATTCTCATTGTAAAAGTCTTCCACCGTGGCCCGGCAGTTCGGATTGGCAGCCTCGGCGTTCTTGACGAGCGCCTCGGCGGCGGCCTCGCGGTTCTCCGCCTTCAGGATCGCATCCGTCACGTCGGTCATGCTCTCCATGAAAGTGACGGTCAGGCCCTGGCAAGGGAGTTCCTCGCCCCGGTTCATGGCCCAGTAGCCGTCTTCCAGGTAGTTGTGCTCAGGCGTCGAAAGACGCTGGATGCTGCTGTAGCCGCAGTGGTGGTTGGTCACCAGCAGGCCCTGGTCCGAGATGATTTCGCCGGTGCATCCGCCGCCGAAATGAACGATGGCATCCTTCAGGGAGGAGTGGTTGATGCTGTATATCTGCTCCGGGGAGAGTTTGCAGCCCAGTTCCTTCATCGGTTTGGCATTCATTTTCTTGAGCAGCGGCAGCAGCCACATGCCCTCATCCGCCCACGCGCCGGAGGCGAGCAGGGAAAACGCAGCAAGCGTACAAAGGATCTTTTTCATTTCAGGTTGTATTTATATTCGTTTGAATGCAAATATAACCTTTTTTTACAGGGAAAAAAGGTTTTCTTCCAATTCCTTGACATGGAAACTGGTCCGGTGCCAGGGAGTATATCCGAACCGGCGGATGGCTTCGATGTGCTCCGCCGTCGGATAGCCGAAATTCCGGTCCCAGCCATACTGGGGATATTCCTTCGCCAGCTCCCGCATCCGCTCGTCCCGCCAGGTCTTGGCCAGCACCGAAGCGGCGGCGATGCAGGCATAGGTCGCATCCCCGTGGACGACCGTCTGGTAATCTTTCCGGCCGTACTTTCCGAAAGGGCGGAACTTGTTGCCGTCCACCAGCAGGAAATCCGGGGACGGGGACAGGCGGAGCACCGCCCGCTGCATCCCGGTGACGGAGGCCCAGAGGATGTTCAGCGTATCGATCTCTTCCGGGCTGACAGCCTCCACCGCCCAGGCGAGCGCCTCCCGTTCGATGACGGGGCGGAGGGTTTCCCGGGCCTTTTCGGTCATTTGCTTGGAGTCGTTCAGCAGGGGATGGTGGAAATCCGGCGGCAGGATGACGGCAGCGGCATAGACCGGTCCGGCCAGCGGACCACGTCCTGCTTCGTCGAGGCCGGCTTCCAGCCGTCCCGCCTGCAGGTAATTCCGGAGCGTAATCTCTTTGCGCATACGGCAAAGTTACGCATTTCGGATGATTTTTTCGAGTTCTTCGTTTTTCTCCCGCAGGAAGGTGTTGAGTTCCGTTTTGTCCCGCAGGGATGCCTCCAGTTCCTCGACCCGGCGGGTCAGTTTCCGGATCCGCTGGGCATCTTCCTCGATCTTCCGGTTATAAGAAGCGGCCATGGCGGCAACCTTGTCCGTATATTCCTGGCGTTTTTCCTGCAGCAGCGGATCGCTGTCCGGATCCCCTGGCATGTATCCGAGGAACACTTCCTCCATCGCCAGGCCCAATTCTCGGGCGATCGCGGCCAGATTCTCGTGCAGGATCCGGGTTTTTCCTTGTTCGATGTTGTAATAGGTATTGCGGTCTATCACCAGCCGGCGCGCCATTTCCGTCTCTGTGATCCCCAGGGATAGGCGACGCTGGCGGAGAATAGATTTGATATGCCTGTCGTCAATCATGACACGAATCTCCTTTCCTTCGTAAATGTAAACACATCAGAGAGAAGAACATGCTTAAATTTTTTCAGCAATGCTGAAAGAAATTCAGCATTCGAGCAATAAAAAGGGCCCAGGAGACAAAAAAACGCAAAAAAATTCTGTGCAAAGGGCCGTCCCGAGCAAGTTTTGCTTGGTTTCAATCCCCGGAAAACGCACTTTTGCAGAAAAGAAATGCTATGAAGGATTCAGCACTCCCGGAGGCGTATGCCCGCTTGTCCGACCTCCTGCTCCAGGAAAAGGTCCACCTCGACCCCGCCCTTACGTTCGCCGGCCTCTGCCGGCGGGCAGACGCCGAACCCCGGGCGATGGACTGGCTCCTCCGGACGGAACTGGGCCTGTCCGGAGAAGGACTGCTTGCGGCGCTCCGTTCTTCCGATTATGCCGACCTGGCGCGAAAATACAAGGCCCTGCCGAAGAAATAGTTGTGAATGCGTGATTTTTTCAGTAGATTTGCGGACTATGCCACGCGTGCGCGGCAAACCCTCCCTAACCGAAGGAAAAACATATAATATAACACAACAAAATGAAATCTTATTCCACCAAAGACATCCGCAACGTGGCCCTCATCGGCGGCACCCGCTCCGGTAAGACCACCCTTGCAGAAGCCATGCTTTTTGAAGGCAAGGTCATCGACCGCAGAGGTACCGTCGAAGGCAAGAACACCATGTCCGACAACACTGAGTTCGAGCAGACCAACCAGAAGTCCATCAACGCCACCCCTCTCTACGCCGAATTCATGGGCAAGAAGATCAACTTCATCGACGCCCCGGGTTCCGACGATTTCAGCGGTGGTGCCCTCTCCGCCTTCAAGGTGGTCGAAAGCAGCGTCCTCGTGATCAACGCCACCCAGGGCGTCGAGGTCGGCACGACCATTTTCTCCCGTTATGCCAACCAGTACAACGTTCCGATGATCGTCGCCGTCAACCAGCTCGACCATGAAAAGGCCAACTGGGAGACCGTCCGCCACTCCCTCGAGGAGTCCTTCGGCAAGAAGATCGTCTACGTCCAGTTCCCGGTCAATCCCGGAACCGAATTCAATGGCTTCATCGATGTCCTGACCCAGAAATACTATCGCTTCAAGGATGCCAACGGCACCCGCGAGGAACTTGAGATCCCGGCCGAATATGCCGACGAGGCCGAAGAGCTCCGCCAGGCCCTCATGGAGAAGGCCGCCGAAGGCGACGACGAGCTCATGATGAAATTCTTCGACACCCTCGAACTCGACACCGACGAGATCCGTGCGGGTCTGGCCGCCGGCCTGAAGAAGGGTGAGATCATGCCGGTCTTCTGCCTCTCCGCGAAGAACGACATCGGTGTCAAGCGCCTCATGGAATTCATCATCAACGTGGCTCCGTCCCCGGAAGGCCGCGTCGCCAAGACCGTCGACGGCGGAGACGTTCCCTGCCTGAGCGACGGCCCGACCAGCCTGTTCATCTTCAAGACCAGCGTCGAGCAGCACCTCGGTGACGTTTCCTACTTCAAGGTGATGAGCGGTGTGCTCAACGAAGGCGCCGACCTCGTCAACCCGGAGACCGGCAACGGTGAGCGCCTGTCCGCCATCTATGCCGTCGCCGGCAGCAAGAAGGAGAAAGTCACCAGCATCAGCGCCGGTGACATCGGCTGCGTCATGAAGCTCAAGAACGGCAAGACCGACGTCACCCTCGCGCAGCCCGGCTGCGAAGCCATCTGCCACATGGTCTTCCCGGATGCCAAGTACCGCTGCGCCGTCAAGGCCCTCGACAAGAACGACGAGGCCAAGGTGGGCGACGCCCTCAACAAGATCGCGGCCCAGGACCCGACCATCACCGTCGTCTACTCCAAGGAACTCCGCCAGACCATCCTCAGCGGCATGGGCGAGCAGCACATCAACTATGTCAAGTGGAGAGTCAACAACGAGTTCAAGCTCCAGATCGAGCTCTATGCCCCGAAGGTGCCGTACCGCGAAACCATCACCAAGGTCGCCACGGCCCAGTACCGTCACAAGAAGCAGTCCGGCGGCGCCGGCCAGTTCGGTGAGGTCCACCTCCTCGTCTGCCCGTACGTCGAAGGCCAGGAAGCCCCGAAGAACTTCAAGATCGACGGCAAGGACACCGTCTTCAACTTCAAGAGCCAGGATATCTCCGAACTCGAGTGGGGCGGCAAGCTGGAGTTCTACAACTGCGTCGTCGGTGGTTCCATCGACCTGAGCTTCATGCCCGCCATCCTCAAGGGTATCAAGTCCAAGATGGAGGAAGGCCCGCTCACCGGCTCCTATGCCCGCGACATCCGCGTCTATGTCTATGACGGTAAGATGCACCCGGTGGACTCCAAGGAAATCGCGTTCATCATCGCTGGCCGCAACGCCTTCAAGGAGGCCTTCCGCAACGCCGGTCCGAAGATCCTCGAACCGATCTACAACGTGGACATCATCACCCCGAACGAGTATGTCGGCCCTTGCATGTCCGACCTCAACACCCGTCGCGGCATGATCATGAACCAGGACATGGACGGTGCCTTCACCATCCTCCACGCCCGCGTTCCGCTCGCCGAGCTCTACCGCTACTCCACAACCCTCAGCTCCCTGACCGGCGGCAGCGCGACCTTCTCCATGAAGTTCGCCGAGTACCAGCCTGTCCCGGCTGATGTCCAGACCAAGCTCCTCGCCGAGTACGCGGCCCAGGAGGAAGCCGAAGACTAAATTTGTGCGATACGCTGAAAAAACACCGGGATTCACTGAAATTCCGGTGTTTTTTTAAACCCTGACCGCACATTTGCATCTAAAAAAGTGTTGTTTGATTACACATAAACAGGTTTATTGAATATGAAGAAAATTGCAATGATCGCAGCGTGCGTGCTGATGACAGGCGCGGCTGCACTCGCCCAGCCCGGCGGCTTCGGCGGCCCCCGTGGCGGCGGAATGCCCCCGATGGGTGGCGGAATGATGGGTGGCTTCATGCGGATGGGCCAGCAGGCCGAGACGAATCCGGAGCTCGTAGCGGACTACACCGATTTCATGGTGGAAAAATACAAACTCAACGCCGACCAGGCCGCCAAACTCGCGGACCTGAACAAGCAGTATACCGGCAAGGTCGTCTTCCCGATTCCCCACGACCTGCGTGAGAAATTCATGAAAGAGCACCAGCCCGCTGAAGGCGAGCATGGTCAGGGACGCGGTCGCGGCCGTCGCGGTGCAGACAGCCAGGAAGCGCGTGACGCCCAGGCGGACAGCCTGGCCGACAGCATGCGGAACCAGTTCCGCAACATGCAGGAAATGACCGACGAGCAGCGCCAGGAAATGATGAACCAGATGCAGCAGCGCATGCAGGAGGCCCAGGAGGCCGCCGACCGGCTCGAAGAGGCCCAGATCGACTATGAGAATGCCCTGCAGACCATCATGGACAAGAGCCAGTTCAAAGCCTACAAGAAAGAGGTCAAGCGCGAGGAAGAGCGCGAGCAACGCCGCATGGAAGGCGAAATGCGCCGCCAGTTCCAGCGCCAGGCCGGCCGTATGGGCGGTGGCTTCGGCGGCCCCGGCGGCGGCTTCGGCGGCCCCGGCGGAGGTTTCTAAACCTTCACACAATCTACTGCCTTTCTGTTAAAAAACCAGCGGCCCAGGTCATCCGACCCGGGCCGTTTTTTCGTTGTGATTTAACATAAAAAACGTATCTTTGCGACCCTTTTACAGAATAGGAGAATGGCCGTAAAGATCGATATGCAGAAAAGGCGCGTAGCGGGATACCTGGCAGGATTTGTCGCCGGGGTTTCGTACGGGACCAACCCGTTGTTCGCAAAACCCTTGTTGGAGAGCGGCGTACCCGTCCTCGTGATGCTGCTGTTCCGCTATGGGCTTTCCGTCGCCATCCTGGCCGGATGGATGCTCCTGCGGAAAGAGACCTTCAAGGTCAGCGGACGGGAAGTCAGCCTGCTGGCTTTGCTCGGCATCCTGTTTTCCTGCAGCAGCCTCTTCCTTTTCTTCTCCTATGGGTTCATCCCCTCCGGCCTGGCCACCACCCTGGTCTACCTGTATCCGGTCTTCGTGGCGCTGATCATGGTCCTGCTCCGGTTCTATCCCAGCTGGCAGACCTGGCTCTCCATCGCGGCCACGTTCGGCGGCATCCTGCTGCTTTCCACGCCCTCTGCCGGAGCCACGATCCGCCTCCCGGGCATCCTCCTGGCCATCCTGTCGGCCCTCAGCTATGCCTTCTACCTGGTCATCGTCAACCGCAGCAAACGGATCAAGCAGGTGTCCGAGCATACCCTGACCCTCTATGCCTTGCTGACTGGGACCTTCTTATTTGCAGCCCTCCGCCTGTTCCAGGGCGGAAGTTTCATCGAGGGCATCAACAACGGACTGGACTGGGCGAACCTGGTCGGTCTCGCCGTCGTCCCCACCATGATTTCTATGCTGACCCTGGCGGTTTCCTCCCGTTACATCGGCCCGACCAAGACCTCCATCCTCGGTGTGTTCGAGCCGCTCACGGCCATCCTGATCGGGACCCTCCTGTTCGGAGAGCCCCTCACGCTCAAAATGACCATCGGTATTACCGTCTGTGTCGGTGCCGTGGTCTTCATGATCCTGAAGCCCGGCAAAGCGAATTAACCGGTTACTCCTTGCGTTCCCGGCCCGGCAGCAGGACGCCGCCGAGGGCAAGCAACGTGAGCAGGATCAGTCCGATGCTGCTGGCGCGGGAGATCCCTGAACTGATGCGGTAGCTGGGCGGATCGAAGCGCAGGACGAGTTCGTGCTCGCCGGCCGGCAGGACGGCGCCGCGCAGGGTCCAGTCGGCGCGGAACAGCTCAACGGCGGTGGCAGCGCCGGACGGATCGATGCAGGCGTTCCAGCCGTTGGGATACCAGACTTCGCTCAGGACCGCGGCCCGGGGTGCGGAGAGGCGGTAATGGTAATGCAGCTCATTCGGCGCATAGGACGTCAGGGTGATGGTATCCAGGCTGTCGGCGGCCGTGGGGATTTCCACGTCGGCGAAGTCCGGGCCGAGTACCAGGCTGTTGTGCAGGTCCGCCGAACCCAGCAGGGCGATCTCTTCGTCCGCCGTGGCAGCGCGGACGGCATCCGAGACAAACCAGACATTGCCCATGGCGCTATGGTTGGTCAGCGGCGCGGCATTCTCGTCCACGATGATGTACCGGTTGTTGAGCAGCGAAAGGATGGGCAGGGCCGGCAGGGCGGCTTCCGCCTCGGCGACGGTCTGGGCGCCCTGGAGGCTGCGGTAGATGCCGTTGATCTCTCCGGTCAGGTACTGCTCGATCAGATCCTGGTAACGCTGGAGCTTGACCGGGCTGTAGCCGCCGATATTCTTGTGGAAATAGCTCGGATGGGAATCATTGAACACATTGACCGTCAGGTCAAGGACGCGATAGCTCGGGTCCGGATCCTCCAGGATCGCCTCGTCCACCGGACGGGTCTTGAACTGGCTGTCGAACTGCCGCTGGGACACGAAATGGTCCGCATTCAGGTACCGCTTCCCGACCGCGAACTGGTTGACCAGCACCAGGGCGCAGATGGCCAGGGCGGCATAGCGGAAGCGGGGTTTCTCCCCCTTGCCGAAATACGCCCACAGCAGCAGGCCGAAGGTGGCGGCAATCAGGAGCAGCGCCATCAGCGCATCCTGACGGAACAACTGCATCCGGTCGAGGATCAGGGTCTGGACCAGCGGCTCCTGCAGGTCGGCGTCGGCCGCGCCGGTGAAGCTGCCGAACAGGGTCGGCACCAGCAGGCACAGCAGGCAGAAGCCGCCCGTGATCCCGAAGGCGATTCCGCCGTATTTGACGAATTCCTTCCGGTCGTATCCGGCCTTCACGATCCGGTCCAGCACCAGGAAGCCCAGCATCGGCAGGGTGTACTGCAGGATGATCAGGGCCATCGAGACCGTCCGGAACTTGTTATAGAACGGCATGTAGTTATACCAGAACCGGGTGAACGGCATGAAATGGCTGCCCAGGGCGAGGCCGATACCGATCAGGGTCGGGATCAGCATCCACCATTTTTCCTTGCCCTTGTACAGGCCCAGGGCCAGGATGAACAGGAAGACCGTGATGGCTCCCATGTACATCGGACCGGCCGTGAAAGGCTGCGGACCCCAGTACAGCGGCAGCGACTTGGCCACCTGACCCAGATTGGGCTGGTTGTACTGCCGCAGCAGCTTGATGGTCTCGGATTTGTCCGGGTTGACGGCACCGGCGGAGGAACCGCCGTTGAAATCCGGAATCATCAGGTTCGGCAGTTCTTCCCATCCGTAGGACCAGGCCGTCGCATAGTCCAGGTCCAGGCCCTTTCCGGTGTCTCCTTCCCGGGTCAGGTCCGTTCCGCCGCGCATGGTCTGCCGGGTGTATTCAAACGTCGGGATCAGCCGGTTGGCATTGGCCCCGATACCCAGCAGGCCCAGGCCCAGGAGCAGGCCGGAGGCGACCAGGAAACGGCCGATCTTCTCTTTGTGGCCGCGCAGGAGCCAGACGACCAGCACCAGCACATAGGAAAAGATGATGATGGCCAGGTAATAGGAGATCTGGACATGGTTGGCCTTGATCTGGAAATTCAGGGCCAGGGCGAACAGGGCCGCGCCCAGCAGGGACAGCGGCAGCCAGTCCTTCTTGTCCGACAGGGCCTTGCGGTAGGTGAAGACCACGGCGGCCAGCACCCAGGGAAGCCAGGCCATGGCCAGCATTTTCGAGTTATGCCCGACCTGGATGATCTGCAGGTTGTAGGCGCAGAACGTCACGGCAATGGCCCCGCCGGCGGCGATCAGGACGTCCATGCCCAGGGCCAGCATCAGCAGGAAGGCCCCCAGCAGCGACAGGAAGAGGTAGCTCGCCGGGCGGCGTCCGGTCAGGGTCAGGTTATACAGGGGCTGGGTCCAGTCGCCGGCGGTATTGCCCGTCAGCATAGTGGTCGGCATGCCGCCGAACATGGATCCCGTCCAGGCCGTACGGTCCTGCGGATGGGCGGCGTTCCACTCGTTGGTTTCATGGGCCATGCCGACATACCCGGAAATGTCACTCTGGTTCACGATCTTTCCGGAGAGCACTTCCGGTACGAAGCCATAGGCCAGCACCAGGAAGAAAAGCACGATGCCGCCATACAGCAGGCTGTTTTTCAGGGTTTTGTTCATATCTCTCTTCGTTTTGCCAACTCCTCCATCAGGGCCGCCATGCAGCGGGCCGTGGAACGGCGGGAATAACGTTCAATGTCTTCTGTCCGGGCGGTCCCTTCTCCGCGGAGGAAGGCCGTCCACAGGCGGTCGACCGCTTCGCGCAGGCCCTTTTCATCAGGCCAGTCAAAGACTTCTCCGGCATGGGTCTGGCCGACGATCCGGGCCATCGCCCCGTCGGTCTGGCCGATGCCGAGGATGGGGCGCCGGGCGCCCAGGTATTCAAACAGCTTCCCGGGCAGGGTGGCCCGGTATTCCGGCTCCTGCCGCAGCGGCAGGATCAATACGGAGGCATTCAACTGTTCCCGGACGGCGGTCAGATGGTCCTTGTAGCCCAAATCTACCAGCTGTCCGGACAGACCGGCCTCGCGGATGGCCTGCAGGATGGCGGCGTCGGTTTTCCCGGCCAGCCGGATCCGCAGTTTCCGAGCGAAGGCGGCGTCTTCCCGGACCTTATCGCCCAGGGTCTTCCACAGCGCCAGGGGATTGCCGTCCGCCGCGAACTGCCCGGTATGGGTCAGGTTGAAGAACCCGTCCGGCTCGACCGGCTGCGCATAATCGTCCGGGTCATAGCCGTTGGTTATGAGCTCGATGCGGTTGCGGGTCATGGTCCGGAACTCCTCCTGCACCAGCGGCGAGACGGCCACGACGGCCGACGCCTCGTCCAGCACGGACTGCTCCAGCTTTTCGTGACGCCGCCGCGCCCAGCCCGTCAGGCTCAGGTGCTTGAAATAGAAGATCCGCGTCCAGGGATCCCGGAAATCGGCGATCCACGGGATGCCGGTCGCCCGGGCCACCTTCCGCCCGATCAGGTGCATCGAATGCGGGGGACCGGTGGAAACGATTACGTCCACCGGATGTTCCCGGAGGTATTTTTCAAGGAAACGGACCGAAGGGCGGACCCAGCTCACGCGGGGATCGGGGATGAACAGGTTGCCCCGCAGCCACATGACCACCCGCTGCAGCAGGCTCTTGTGCTGGCTGTTGACCACGTTAACCTCGGCGGCCGAAGCCTTCTTCCCGGTCAGTCCGCGGTACAGGCTGTAGATTTCGGTAATGGGCCGGCGGATGACCTCCGCTTCGGCGGGAATGTCGCCGTACAGGCTCTGGTCGACCGACTGCATCTCCGGATTCTCCGGCGTATAGATGACCGGCTGCCAGCCTTGGGCCGGGAGATACTTGGCGAATTTCACCCATCGCTGCACCCCGGAACCGCCGCTCGGCGGCCAATAATAGGTTATGATCAGAACCCTTCGCATAAGGATACAAATGTAAAAACAAATTCTTAAATTTGCGGTAATATGGCTAAGAATTCCGTCCCGGAAGATACCCCGCTGATCCGGCAGTTTTTCGAGGTAAAGGCCCAGTATCCCGAGGCCATCCTCCTCTACCGCGTCGGGGACTTCTATGAAACCTATTCCGACGACGCCCTGGTCGCCGCCAAGGTGCTCGGCATCGTGCAGACCCGCAAATCCAACGGAGACAAGCCTCCCGTGGCCATGGCCGGGTTCCCGCACCATGCCCTGGAAGTCTACCTCCCGAAACTGGTCCGCGCCGGCTACAAAGTGGCCGTCTGCGACCAGCTGGAGGACCCCAAACTGACCGGCCGCAAACTGGTCAAGCGCGGTGTGACCGACCTGGTCACGCCCGGCGTCGCCTTCGGGGAGGCCATGCTGGAACAGAAGCAGAACAACTTCCTGGCCGGCCTGAGCTGGCACAAGGACCGCTTCGGCCTGGCCCTGGTCGATGTTTCCACGGGCGCCTTCCAGGTGGCCCAGGGCGGCAAGGACTACATCGCCACCCTGATCTCCACCCTTGCGCCGAAGGAGGTCGTCGTCTCCCGCGGTGAAGAGAAATACGTCCGCGAGACTTTCGGGGAGGACCTGTACATTTCGACCGTCGAGGAATGGGCCTTTGTCTATGACGCCGCCGTCAACCGCCTGTGCAAACAGCTGAAAGTCGAGTCCCTGAAGGGCTTTGCCGTCGAAGGATTCCCCCTGGCCCTGTGCGCGGCCGGCGCCCTGCTCGTCTACCTGGAGCAGACCTGCCATGCAGGCCTGAAGAATATCTGCTCGATCGGCCGCATCGACGAAGGGAAATTCGTCTGGATGGACCGGTTCACCCTCCGCAACCTGGAAGTTTTCCAAAGCGCCGCCCCAGACGGCGTCAGCCTGGTTGATGTGGTGGACCGCTGCTCCTGCCCGATGGGGGCCCGCCTGCTGCGGACCTGGCTTGCCATGCCGGTGATGGACCTGGAGGAACTGGACGCCCGGTACGACGTCGTGGATTATTTCCGCACCGACGCCGAAGCCCGCGGCCGGATCCAGGAAATGTTCGGCGGCATCGGCGACCTGGACCGCATCCTCGCCCGCGCCGCCGCCGGCAAGATCGCCCCGCGTGAAGTCCGTCAGCTTGGCCGCGGCCTGGCCCAGACCGAACCCCTGCGTGAGCTCTGCTCCGGGAAAGGGGTTTCCGCCCTGGACCGGCTGGCCGGCGAACTCAAGGGCAGCGACGCCCTCTGCCGGGAAATCGCCCGGACCCTGGCCGCCGAACCCGCCGCCCAACTCGGCAAGGGCGACGTCATCGGCGAAGGGGTCGACCCCGAACTCGATGAGCTGCGCCGCATCGCCCACGGCGGCAAGCAGTACCTGCTCGAAATGCAGCAGCGCGAAAGCGAACGCACCGGAATCCCCTCGCTGAAAATCAGTTACAACAATGTCTTCGGCTATTACCTGGAGGTCCGCAACACCTACAAGGACAAAGTCCCGCCGGAATGGATCCGCAAGCAGACGCTGGTCGGCGCGGAACGCTACATCACCCAGGAGCTGAAGGAATACGAAGAGAAGATCCTCGGCGCCGAGGAACGCATCTACGCCCTGGAAAGCAAGATCTACGGCGAACTGGTCGCCCATGTCCAGGACAACATCGCCGCCATCCAGTCGGACGCCCGGATCATCGCCCGGCTTGACGTCCTGGCCGGCTTCGCCGAACTGGCCGCCGACCGCCGCTACTGCCGTCCGCAGATGACCAAAGGCCTGGAGCTGGACATCAAGGCCGGCCGGCACCCGGTCATCGAGACCCTGATGAAACCCGGCGAGGAATATGTCCCGAACGACATCCACCTGGACGCCTCCACGCAGCAGATCATCATCCTGACCGGTCCCAACATGGCCGGTAAATCCGCCCTCCTGCGGCAGACGGCCCTGATCGTACTGCTCGCCCAAGCCGGATGCTTCGTCCCCGCCGACGCCGCCCGGATCGGCTGGTTCGACAAGATTTTCACCCGTGTCGGCGCGACCGACAACATCTCCCGCGGCGAGTCCACCTTCATGGTCGAGATGTTGGAGACTTCCATGATCCTGCACAACCTCAGCGAACGCTCCCTGGTGCTGCTCGACGAAATCGGCCGCGGCACCTCCACCTATGACGGCATGAGCATCGCCCGGGCCATCGTCGAATACATCCACGAATACGGAAAGGGCGCCAAAACCCTCTTCGCCACCCACTACCACGAACTCAACGACCTGGCCGCCATCTACCCGCGGGTCAAGAACTTCCATGTCAGCGTCAAGGAAGTCGGCAAGCAGGTCCTGTTCCTGCGCAAACTGGCCGAAGGCGGCTCCGCCCACAGCTTCGGCATCCATGTCGCCCGGCTGGCCGGCATGCCCCGGGAAGTCCTGGAAAGCGCCGAGAAGACCCTCGCCGCCCTGGAAGCCGCCGATCCCGCTTCGCTGCCTGCCGGAGAGAAGTCCGGAATGGCAGCCGAACGCCCCGGTGTCCGCACCGCCCGCAAGGACCAGTTCGGCAAGATCCGGAAAGCCTACAACATCCCGGAAGGCACCGTCGAAAGCGACGGCTCGATCCAGCTTTCCCTCTTCCAGCTGGACGATCCGACCCTCAGTTCGCTGCGCGCCCGCCTGGAAGGCGCCGACCTCAACAACATGACCCCGCTGCAGGCCTTCGACATGCTCCGGGACATGAAGAAAGAACTTGGCATCTAAATCGACAATCTCATAATTATGAAACGCTTATACATCTTAACCCTTTTGCTGGCCGGCCTGTCGTTCCCTGCCCTTGCCGCGGACAAGTCCTACACCCTGACCTCGCCCGACGGACAGCTCGGCGTCACGGTCAGCGCCGGCTCCCAACTGACCTATACGGTCTCCCGCGGAGGGTTCCAGCTGCTCGCCCCCTCTCCGATTTCCATGACCCTGGGCGATGGCCGGGCCTTTGGTCCCGGCGACAAGGTCCGCAAGGTCACCCGCGCCCAGGCGGACAACTGGCTGGATGCCTCTGTTTACAAGAAAAGCAAGGTCCGCGACCATTACAACGAAATGACCCTGGGCTTCCAGGAATTCGACCTGGTCGTCCGGGCCTATGACGCCGGCGTGGCCTACCGCTTCGTCAGCAAGGTCAAGGGGGACTACACCGTCCAGGCCGAGCAGGCGGATTTCACCTTCCCGGCCGACTGGAACACCATCTTCCCCTATACCCGGGAATGCAACACCTACGAAGAACAGTTCTACACCTCCTTTGAAAACACCTACATCCACGGCCCGCTGAGTTCCTGGGATCCCGACCGGCTCGTCTTCCTGCCGATGGTGGTCGAAGCCCCGCAGGGCATCAAGGTGCTGGTCACCGAGTCCGACCTGCTCGATTATCCGGGCATGTACCTGCGCAACCCCGACAAGGACACGGTCCTCAAAGGGGTCTGGGCTCCCTATCCGAAAGACGTCGAGCAGGGCGGCCACAACATGCTGCAGGGCGTGGTGAAGACCCGCGAGGCTTATCTTGCCAAAGCCTCCGGAACCACGGCCTTCCCCTGGCGCATCATTAACGTCGCTACAGAGGATAAGCAGCTGACCAACAACGACCTGCCCTGGCTGCTCGGACGCCCCGCCCAGGGCGATTTCTCCTGGCTCAAACCGGGCAAGGTGGCCTGGGACTGGTGGAATGACTGGAACCTCTACGGCGTGGACTTCCGCGCCGGGATCAACAACGACACCTACAAATACTACATCGACTTCGCGGCCAGCCAGGGCATCGAATATGTCATCCTGGACGAAGGCTGGGCCGTCAACCTGAAGGCCGACCTGATGCAGGTCATCCCGGAAATCGACCTGCCGATGCTGGCCCGGCATGCACAAAGCAAGGGCGTCGGCCTGATTCTCTGGGCCGGTTACTGGGCCTTCGACCGCGACATGGAAGCCGTCTGCAAGCACTATGCGGACATGGGTATCAAGGGCTTCAAGATCGACTTCATGGACCGGGACGACCAGGTCGTCGTGGACTTCTACCGCCGGGCCGCCGAGACCTGTGCCAAATACCACATGCTGGCCGACTTCCACGGAGCCTTCAAGCCGTCCGGCCTCAACCGGACCTGGCCGAACGTCGTGAACTTCGAGGGCGTCTACGGCCTGGAGCAGATGAAATGGGGCGGGACGGAACTGACCCAGGTCGACTATGACGTCACCGTGCCGTTCATCCGGATGTCCGCCGGCCCGATGGACTACACCCAGGGAGCGATGCGCAATGCCACCCGCAGCAACTACCGCCCGGTCAACTCCGAAGGCATGAGCCAGGGCACCCGCTGCCACCAGCTGGCCGAGTACGTCATCTTCGATTCGCCCCTCAACATGCTCTGCGACAGCCCCTCCAACTACCTGCAGGAACCGGAGTGCACCAAGTATATCGCCGAAATCCCCACCGTGTGGGACGAGACCGTCGCCCTCGACGGCCAGATCGCCGAATATGTCGTGACCGCCCGCCGCAAAGGCGACACTTGGTACGTCGGCGCCCTGACGAACTGGACGCCGCGTGACCTGGACATCGACCTGGGCTTCCTGCCAGAAGGTTCCTGGAAGGTGGAGATCTACCAGGACGGCGTCAATGCCGACCGGGCCGCCCGCGACTACAAACGGGTGGACACCCGGGTGGAAGCCGGTTCCGGGAAGGTCTGCCGCGTGCACCTGGCACCCGGCGGCGGATGGACCGCGAAGTTTACAAGAAATTAGTCAGGAAGATCAGCAGCACCGCCAGCGGGGCGACATATTTCAGGATGAAATAAAA
>JAFUUB010000031.1 GCA_017483985.1 Bacteroidales bacterium
ACTAAGGCCCTCACTTTTTTTAACAGAGCATTCTCGGCACGGAGCCGCTCGTTCTCGTATCTGAGCCGCTCCAGTTCCGTCATCTCCTCCGGTTTCTTTTTCCTGGGCCTTCCCATATCCTTTGGTGGGCGGCCTCTACGCCTGGTCACATACAAGGCGTCGTAGCCAGATTCTCTCGCTATTCGCTTCCAGGTATGTATTCGACTAGTACTCACATCGTACTTGACTGCCGCCTCAGACAAAGTTAAACAATTGTTCTCAATATCTCGCAACACCATCTCTCTAAACGATCCATCTGTATGGGCATATTGTTTTTTTATCAATCCTGACGGACCTTCCTTTTGATACTTCTCCCATAATACGTCAACGAGGTGGTGAGAGATACCAAAACGGGAAGAGATGTGTTTGACGGAATGGCCCGCCTCAAGCAACCCCATATACTTAAGGCGATCTTCAAAAGTGTGCTTTTTGCGAATAACAAAACCCCGAAAGTTTTTTGTCTAACTTTCGGGGTTCATGTCACTTTTGAGTCAGCCTCTTTATTTATTCCTTTTGCTTCAAAAAGCTAAATCGTTTTCGCGGATTTTCGAATAATTATCGTAACTTTGCGCGGTTTTCGCGTAAAACTTAAAAACGGCAACGAAAACAAGCTGGAGAATACTAAAATCAAAACCAATAAAGTATTAATTTCTATCAAATTAACCTTATGCTTCACCAAAAACTCAAGAAAGGCTTCACATGTGCCCTTGTGGCCGTGCTGAGTCTCTTCCTCGGAGCCGGAGCCGGATTTGCCCAGACCAGGAACATTTCCGGTACGGTCACGGATGAGTCGGGAGAACCGCTCATCGGTGCCAGTGTCACCGTGGAAGGCAATGCCTCCATCGGTGTCGTGACCGACCTCGACGGACACTATGAGCTGGCGGTCCCCGCTTCCGCGGAGGCGCTCCGGTTCTCTTACATCGGCCAGGAAGACCTGGTCGAGCAGATCGGCGGCCGCACGGTCATCAATGCCGTGCTGAAATCCGCGAACATGGCCCTCGAAGCCACGGTCGTGACCGCCATGGGTATTACCAAGGCAGAAAAATCCCTGTCCTACAACGTCCAGCAGATGGAGCTCCCGAACGTCGCACCGACCGGGTCCTTCGTCAACTCGCTGAGCGGCAAGGTGGCCGGCGTCCAGATCAGCCAGGCCTCCACGGGCGTGGGCGGTGCCAGCCGCGTCGTCATGCGTGGTACCAAGTCCCTGTCCAACAACAACAACGCCCTCTACGTCATCGACGGTATCCCGATGGCTTACCTGCAGGCCGACCAGCCGGAAGGCATCTATGCCGGTGCCGGCCAGACCGGTGACGCCCTGAGCCAGATCAACCCGGACGACATCGAGAGCATCTCCGTCCTTTCCGGTCCTTCCGCCGCCGCCCTCTACGGCTCCTCCGCTGCGAACGGCGTGGTCGTGATCACGACGAAGAAAGGTGCCGAAGGCCGTGTGTCCGTGAACTACAGCAACACCACCGAGTTCTCCCGCGCCTACATCATGCCGTCCCTCCAGAGCACCTACGGCGCCACCGAAGAAGGTTCCTACCAGAGCTGGGGCGCCCCGATCAACGGCAGCGCAACCTACAACGCCCGGGACTTCTTCCAAACCGGTATCAGCGAGACCAATTCGGTCAGCCTGTCCAGCGGCAACGACAAGAACCAGATCTATGCATCCGTGGCGGCCAACAACGCCCGGGGCATCATCCACAACAACAACCTGGACAAATACAACTTCTCCCTGCGCAACACCACCAAGCTCCTGAATGACAAGCTGACCCTCGACCTGAGCCTCAGCTATTCCAAGATCGAAGAGCAGAACATGGTCGCCCAGGGCGAATACTCCAACCCGGTCGTCGCCGTCTACCTGATGCCGGCCGACGCCGATTTCAAGGCCGTCCGCATCTTCGAGCGCTACAACGCCGAGCGCAACTTCAAGACCCAGTTCTGGCCCTACGGCGACCAGCAGCACAATCTTGAGAACCCGTATTGGAATACGGAGCGAAAGCTGTTCAACAACACCAAGAACCGCTTCATGGCGAGCGCCCAGGCGAAGTACGACATCACCAAATGGCTCAACGTTTCCGCCCGCGTCAAGATGGACCGCAACAACGAGAACCACGTCAAGAAGTTCTACGCCTCGACCAACACCCTGTTCGCCTCCCAGTTCGGCCACTACGGCTCTGACAAAGTGAGCTCCGAGCAGAAATTCGGTGAAGTCCTCGCCAACATCAACAAGTATTTCGGCGACAATATCATCAACGTGACCGCCACCCTCGGTGCCAACATCGACCACCTCGAGTACGGTCATTCCAATGTCGAAGGACACCTCAAGTCCATCGCGAACCTCTTCACCTACAGCAACATCGACCTGACCGACGGTAACGAAGACGTGGTAGAGAGCGGCTATGTCAAAGAGAAGCAGGCCATCTTCGCCAACACCCAGATCGGCTGGCGCAGCCGGGTCTACCTCGACCTGACCGCCCGCAACGACTGGTCCTCCTCCCTGGCCCAGGCCGACAAGAAGTCCTTCTTCTATTATTCCGCCGGTCTGTCCGGTCTGGTCACCGAACTCATCCCGGGCCTCAAGAGCAAGACCTTCCCGTACTGGAAGATCCGCGCCTCCTACTCCGAGGTCGGTAACGACCCGGAAGTCTTCCTGACCCGCCCGACCTACCCGGTCACCAAGAACGGTGCGACCACCCGTACCCGGATGAACAACACCGACCTTGAGCCGGAGCTCACCAAGTCCTATGAACTAGGTACGAACATCCACTTCTTCGACAGCCGCCTCCAGATCGATGCGACCCTGTACAAGTCGAAGACCTACAACCAGTTCTTCGAGTTCAAGCTCCCGGATTCCGGTATCTACTCCTCCGTCATCGCGAACGCCGGTAATGTCTCCAACCGCGGTATCGAGGTCTCCGTCCGCTACGGCGACGACTTCGGCGCCTTCCACTGGGACACCTATGCCACCTATTCCCGCAACGTCAACCGCATCGACGAGCTGGTGAAATCCGTGGACATCCGCAACGCCGACGGCACCGTGACCCCGTACTCCCTCGACAAACTCGAACCGGCCGGTCTCGGCAGCGTCAAGACCGTCCTGTATGAAGGCGGTTCCATGGGCGACCTCTACGTTTCCTCCCTGCAGACCGACGAGAAGGGCTACCTCCGCCAGAATGCGACGGGGAACGTCATCGCCGATTACAGCGAAGCCGGCTTCCTGTATGCGGGCAACACCGCTCCGAAGCACTTCATCAGCTGGGGTAACAACTTCGGCTACAAGGGCTTCACCCTGGGCTTCCAGTTCAATGCCCGTCTGGGTGGCATCGTGGTCTCCAAGACCCAGGCCGTCCTCGACTACTTCGGTATCTCCCAAGCCACGGCAGACGCCCGTGACCGCGGCTATGTCATGATCAACGGCATGAAGAGCCCGAGCGTCCAGGAATACTACCAGGTCATCGGCGGCGGCAACGGCGTCATGTCCGAGTATGTCTACGACGCGACCAACGTCCGCCTCTCCGAGCTGACCCTCGGCTATGATTTCCCGGTCCAGAAATGGTGCAAGTGGTGCAAGGGTCTCAACCTCAGCGTGATCGGCCACAACCTCCTGATGATCTACAAGAAGGCCCCGTTCGATCCTGAGATGACCTCCAACACCGGTACCTACTTCCAGGGCATCGACTACTTCATGCAGCCGAGCACCCGCAGCCTGGGCTTCTCCGTCAAAGTCAAACTTTAATCGCTGCCCCACATCATGAAAATGAACAAGATCCTTTCCGGTATGGCAGCAGCGGCCCTTTGCTGCACCGCATTTGTCAGCTGTACCAAGAATTTCGACGACTACAATACCAACAAGCACGAAGCGACCTTCGAGCAGATGAACACGGATGACAACTTCTTCCGCGCCTTCTTCATGCAGCTCCAGCGCTCCGTCATCTTCTTCCGCGACGGTACCTATCTGGATTCCGACTACCAGATCATGTACAACCTTTCCGCAGACACCTGGGCGGGCTACTTCGCCCCGACCCTGGGCCGCGTCCCTTCCACCGGCAACTTCTACATCATCGACGGCTGGACCCGCTCGCTGTGGGCCAACAAGTACAACTATGCGATGAACGCCTGGAACCAGCTCGACCAGTACTGCGCCGACGCCGACCGTCCGCATATCGCCGCCATCGGCAACATCCTCAAGGTAACTTCCATGCACCAGGTAGCGGACGCCTACGGCCCGATGCCTTACAGCGAGGTCGGCAAGGCCGTCGCCCCGAAGTATGACGACCTGAAGGACATCTACCACCAGATGCTTTCCGAACTCGACGAGGCCGTCGAAGCCCTGACCGACTTTGCGGTCAGAAACCCGGGTGCGAAGATCATGGCCGAGAACGACTTTGTCTACGGCGGCGACCCGGTCAAGTGGGCCAAGTTCGCCAACTCCCTGCGCCTGCGCCTGGCCATGCGTATCGTCTACGCCGAGCCCGACCTGGCCCGTACGGAAGCCGAGAAGAGCATCGCCCATGTCTATGGCGTGATGACTGAAGCCTCGGACATCGCCCTGATGCCTTCCTCCATCGTTCCGCACCACCCGATCGAGGAGATCAACGTCAACTTCAATGACGCCGATACCCAGATCAACGCCAACCTGGACTGCTACCTCAACGGTTACAACGACCCGCGCATCAGCAAGTTCATGAAACCGGCCTCCGACGGCAAGTACCATGGTGTCCGCAACGGCATCGAGCCGGCCGGTAACAAGTGGGACAATTACAAGAATGCAGCCGGACGCGTCTCCGCACCGAATGCCACTTTGTACAGACTTGTCTGGATGAACCCGGCCGAGGTCTGGTTCCTCCGTGCCGAGGGCGCCCTCCGCGGCTGGAACATGGGCATCGACGCCAAGACCGCCTATGAGAACGGTATCGCCGCTTCCTTCGAGGAATGGGGCGTCTCCGGCGCTGACACCTACGCAGCCAACGCCACCGCCGTCCCGGCCGCCTTCGTCGACAACGCCGGCAACAACGGCGCCGCCGCCCCGAGCACCGTGACCATCGCCTGGGAGGAGGGAGCCGACTTCGAGACCAGCCTCGAGAAGATCATGACCCAGAAATGGATCGCCCTCTTCCCGAACGGCAGCGAAGCCTGGTCCGAATACCGCCGCACCCGCTACCCTAAACTTCTTACCGTCGCCATCAACGAGAGCAACGGCATCGTGGACGACAACCTCCAGATCCGCCGCATCCCGTATCCGGTCAGCGAATATTCCACCAACGCCAAGAACGTCGCCAAGGGCGTCGCCCTGCTCGGCGCCGACAACGCCGGCACCAAACTGTGGTGGGACAAAAAGGACTAATCCTTAAATCACGATGAAAATGAAAAAATTAGCATACATCTTCTCATTGGCTGCCGTCCTCGCCTTCGCCGCCTGCACCAAGGAGGAACCGCTGGTCATCCAGCAGCTCCCTTCCCCGGGTAACGAACTGCGCGACGCCCAGTACTACGAGAACCTGCGCGCGTGGAAGAAGACCGACCATGTCCTGACCTATGTCTACTACGCCGCCTACGCCCCGCTCGAAGGTTCTTCCAACCTCTACAAGGAGTACTCCTCGATGTCCGACCGCTTCATCGCCCTGCCGGACAGCCTCGATATCGTCAACCTGTGGATGGGTATCCCGACCGCCGATTCCACCCTGGTCTACAAATATGACCCGGCCGGCGTCAACTCCTCCATCTACAACTATTCCCCGTATGCCGCGGCGGACATGAAATACTGCCAGGAGGTCAAGGGAACGCGTTTCGTCATGCACGCCGACGCCTCCCATGACTGGACCTTCACCCGTGAGGACGGCACCGAATTCAGCGTCCTGGGCGGCGGTGAGGAAGAACTCCGCCACTATGCCAACTTCATCCTCGAGCAGATGAACAACGGCGGCCTGGACGGTATCGACATCGACTATGAGCCGAACGACTACCGCTGGACCGGCAAGATCAACCGTCTTGTCGAAATGCTCAGCGAGAGCATCGGACCCGCCAGCGCGCACCCGGAGAAACTCCTGATCGTCGACTACTACGGCGGTTATCCGAGCAACGAGATCGAGCCGCTGCTGAGTTACCTCGTCCGTCAGGCGTACGGCGGCATCGGCTACCGCAACCTCGGCAACCCCTCCTATCCGGCCAGCAAACTGATCATCTGCGAGCAGTGGAACGACAGCCGCCAGGCCTCCGGTTCCCGCGGCGACGGTTACCCGACCGTCCGCGGTTACAACGGCGAGACCCTGATGACCTGGTACGACGGCGTCTACCAGAACATGGGCTCCCTCGAGGCATATGCCCGCTTCTGCATGGACGAAAACGCGAAGGGATACGGTGCCTACTACATCGACTCCGACTTCTTCTTCAACAAGGGTCCTTACTACAACCTGCGCCGTTGCATCCAGATCGCCAATCCTTCCATCCGTTAATTCACAGGCATTATGAAAAAATACATAACCATCGCATTCATGGCTGCGCTGACCCTGCTGCTGGCAGGCTGCGCAGAGGGTGACAAATTCGATCCGGACAAGGAGGCCATCCTCATGACCGGTACCGATGCGTCCGCCATCCTCGGCCTGACCGTCGAGCAGGCGGGTGCCGCCTATCCGCTGACCGTCTCCACGACCGGTATCGCCGAGAATGACATCCGTGTCGACCTGGCCGTCTCCGCCCAGGCCCTGGACGAGTACAAAGCCGCGCACGGGACTTCCTACGCTGCCGTTCCTGCCACGGCCGTCAGCCTGGACAGCACCTTCGTCGTCATCCGCAAAGGCACGGCCACGTCCCGCGCCAACAATGTCACCATCAATGACATCAGCTTCTTCGAGGACGGTGTGACCTACGCCATCCCGGTGACCATCACCAACGTCGAAGGCTCCAGCCTCGACGTCCTCGAGAACTCCCGCACGGCCGTCATCAAGATCCGCCGCGTCATCAACTTCAACGCCCTGGACATCAGCGATGCCAGCCTCTCCAGCAACTACATCTTCCCGGATGAGAAGGCCATCGAACTGAGCCAGTATACCTACCAGATCAAGTTCTACGCGACCAACCTCAAGGGCGCGGCCGGCCAGATCTGCCGCCTGTGCGCCTGGGAAGGCAAGGGAGAGGAGAAGGCCAACATGCTCCGTTTCAACGAGAACGGCTATGAGCACCGCACCCTCCAGCTCGTCTCCCCGGCCGGCAACATCGTCTCCAACACCAAGTTCGACGAGAACAAGTGGTACAACCTCTCCCTCGTCTACGACGGCAGCACCATGACGATGTATGTCGACGGCGTTCCCGAGGAGAAGAAGGGTACCGGCGACGGCACCACGACCTTCCAGCGCTTCGAACTCGGCATGTCCTGGGGCGGCGGATATCCGTCCAGCCAGCTCTTCTACGGCCGTATCTGCGAAGTCCGCGTCTGGGACCGCGCCCTTTCCGCGAGCGAGCTCAAGAGCGGTTTCTGCGGCGTTCCGAAGGACAGCAAGGGCCTGCGTGCATACTGGAAATTCGGTGAAGGCGAAGGCCACATCTTCCATGACGCGACCGGCAACGGTTATGACATGGACTGGTCCGACACCTGGCGCGATGCCAGCGAAAACGGCGTCCTGAACCCGTATGACAAGTCTTCCATCGCGGAGGGCCGCTGGGTCTTCGACCAGATCAACAAGTGCAGCGACTAATTGAATTTGCCATGAAGAATTATATGAAATACCTGGTTCTCGCCGCTGCGGCCGCTTTTACGCTGTCCGCTTGCGAGAACGAAGACATCCCCGAATATGAGAATATCCGCGGATTCGAGACCGTGACCGGGGATTTCGCCTACATCGTCGGCGCCACCATGCCGCGCTATGACAATGTAACCTGCGAGATCCAGCACACCCCGATCGGAGAGCTCGGCACCATCGCCAAGACCTTCGAAGTGGCCCTGACCGCCGCCCAGCCGCAGGATGTGAAGCTGACCCTCGCCACCGATGACAGCCGCATCGACGCCGATGCCGAAGCCATCCCCGAGAATCTCTTCACCTATGACAAGAACGTCACCATCGCCAAGGGCGAAACCAAGGCGGAAGTGACCGTGACCCTGGACAACGCCAACTTCTCCCAGCTGACCGCATCCAAGTACATGGCCGCCTTCGTCATCAAGGAAGCCGACGGCGTCCAGGTCAGTTCCAACTCCAACCTGGCCCTGCTGACCGTCCTAACCGAGGTCATCGATCCGACCAAGAACATGATCACCGTCTCCGGCGGCACTTCGACCTACGAGATCACCAACTACCTCGACGTGACCCGCGGCGACAACATCTCCAAGCGGATCAGCATCACCGGCACCGAGCCTGCCTTCCAGGCCTTCGACGTCGTCTTCGAGGTCGACAACAGCCTGATCGAGGCCTACAACGCCGAGCACGGGACCTCCTATGTTGCGGTTCCGGACGGTATGGTCAGCCTGTCCAACGCCACGATGGCCAAGGATGCCAAGAGCACCTCGACCACCGTTTCCATCCCGCAGGAGCGCAACCGCGAACTCACCGACGAGAACGGCTACCTGATCCCGGTCGTCTGCACGGGCGCCTACCCGGCCACCCTCAAGGACGCCCCGGTCACCTACCTGGTCATCAACGTGACCAACGTCAACGCCGCCTCCAACCAGTTCGCCGCCCTCTACCTGGGCGACTACCGGATGGCTACCTGGTACCAGTTTGCCAAGCCGCTCTCGATGAACAGCTGGACCATCGTCTTCCACTGCTTCATCGACGAGAAGATTTCCCACGCCCGTATCGGCGACTTCGCCGACAAGAGTGAGAACTTCATCAACATGCTCCGCCTCGGCGAGCGCGGCGGCACCGAACTGCAGTGGTTCGTCGGTCCGAACGGCAACCGCAAGCAGCTCTATACCAATGCCCTCGAAGTCGGCAAATGGTACTGCATCGCCCTCGCTTACAACGGCGACGAGGATCAGCTGAAACTCTTCGTCGACGGTGAGCAGGTGGCTTCCGAAAGCGCCGACTTCGGCACCTTCGACTTCCAGGCCATCGAGTTCAACTCCTCCTGGGGCGCGGGTTACCGCCAGGGCAACGAATTCCACGGCCGTCTGTGGAACGTCTCCGTCTGGTCCTCCGATATCAGCAACGACCCGTACGGCTGGGGCAGCACCCTGAGCGAGATCATCAAGACCGACATCTCCCAGGGCTGGTACTTCAACTATTACAAGCAGGATTGGGGCGGCGGTCTCAAAGCCTACTGGCTGATGGACGAAGGCAAGGGCGCCATCCTGAACGATAAGGTCGGCTACGAGAACATCGACTTCAGCAATACCGTCCGCTGCGACAACGAGACTGACATGGTTCCGGCCGATGTCAGCGCCTATGTCCAGTGGAAGCGAGACGAGCACAACGTGATCGACGAGCTTTAATCCTACAGGCCGGGCGGGGGTGGAACTCCGCCCGGTTTCCATTTTGAGATACGGGATTCTTCCCGTATCTTTGTTTTTATGAAACGTATCCTTCCCCTTCTGCTGTTCCTGGCAGCCCTGACAGCCACCGCACAGACACCGAACGCCGTCATCACCCTTTCCGTCGGCCAATTGCGGGCCGAGCCCGATTACGAGTCTCCGCTGGAGACCCAGATCCTGATGGGCACGCCCGTCGAGGTCGTCGACAGCGTCTCCTACTGGCGCAAGGTCGTCGCACCGGATTACACCGCCTGGATCAACGTCCTCGGCCTGGCCCCGCTGCCCCAGGGTTACGTCGCCGCACCGAAATACATCTGCACGGCCGAATTCACGCACGTGTTCGCCCGTCCTTCCGAAAAGGCCGACCGGTTGTCGGACCTGGTCATCGGTGACCTGCTGCGGGACGGAGGCCGGCGCCGCGGTGCCTGGCGGATGGTCCTGCTGCCGGACGGACGCGAAGGCTGGGTACGGAAACGGGACCTGGAGCCCTTCGCCGACTGGGCAGCCCGTCGGACGGGATCGCCGGCGGACGTGGTCGCCACGGCCCGGACATTCGCCGGTACGCCTTACCTCTGGGGCGGAAATTCCGTCAAGGGTTTCGACTGCAGCGGACTGGTCAAGCTGTCCTGCTTCCTGAACGGCGTGCTGCTTCCGCGCAATGCCTCCCAGCAGGTCAAACTTGGCATCGAGCTGGATGTCAGCCATGTACTGGAAGGCGACTACAGCAACCTGCAGCCCGGCGACCTGCTGTTCTTCGGGAACCAGGATACCGGACGCGTTTCCCATGTCGCCCTGTATATCGGCGAGGGGAAAATCATCCACGCCTCTCAGGTGGTCCGGATCAACACCCTTTCCGGAACGGGTCCCGATGTCTATGAAAACGCCTGGCGGCTCTTGTACGGACGACGGATCCTGGGCACTTCCGATGCGCGGCCACTGACGGAATCACCCTATTATTTCGTCCAGAAATAGCAGATTTCGCAAATAATCCTTGGTCACTTAAATCAATTTTTCTAACTTTAATCGGGATTTTCGTATCCTACCCAGTAGGAACAATGTCTTAAACTTTGAAAAGCTTCCCTAAGCTTAGGCGCTGAGAAACTTTCCAAGGGATCGCCCCAGGCGGTGTCCCTTGAAGGAATTTGCGGGAATACTTGAATTCCATACAAAGTTTAACAAAACAGGCATTGCTATGAATCCTCAACTGGCACAAGAAGCGTCTTTTGATCGCAAAAGGCACATTATTGGAGCGATTTTCGGGCCCATCTGCGCCCTGTTGGTTTACTTTCTCCCCATTGCCGGACTTGCCGACAATCCGGAAGCGCACAAGCTGCTCGCCATCGTGACGTTTGTGGCTTTCTGGTGGATCTGCGAACCGGTTCCCATCCCCGTCACATCCATTCTGGGTCCGACCCTCTGCGTCATTTTCGGCGTCGTATCGGTAACCGATGCCTTCAAGGCATTCGCCAGCCCGATGATCTTCCTGTTCATGGGCGGTTTCCTGATTGCAAAAGGCATGATGGTCAACGGTCTGGACAAACGCATCGCCTATGGCATCATGTCCATGAAATGGGTCGGAGACTCGCCGCGCCGGATCTTCCTGGCCATCGGCCTGGCGTGCATGCTCTGCTCCGGCTGGATCAGCAACACCGCCACGGCGGCCATGATGTTCCCGATCGCCCTCGGCCTGCTGGAAGCCATCCGCGAGATGATGGCCGTCAACGGCAAGGAGATCGACCTGAGCAAATATAAATACGCCACCGGCCTGATGCTGATGACGGCCTATGCCTGCTCCATCGGCGGCGTCCTCACCCCGATCGGCACGCCTCCGAACATCATCATGATCGGCTTCATCCGCGAGCTCGCCCCCGAGGCGCCGCAGATCACCTTCTTCAACTGGATGGTATGGGGCTTCCTGGCCATGGCCCTTTATTTTGTCATCACCTATTTCGTCCTGCAGAAGATGTTCCCGGCCGACGTGAAGCACATCGACGGTGCCCAGGAATTCATCCAGGACCGCAAGAACGGCCTGGGCAAATGGACCCGCGCCCAGAAGAATACCCTCATCGCCTTCTGTGTCGCGGTCGCCCTCTGGGTTCTCCCCGGTATCCTCAGCGCCGTCCAGAACATTGCACCCAATGCCGTCAACGCAGACTTCGTAAAAGCCTATAACAGCCATTTCCCGGAAGCCATCGCAGCCATGATCGGCGGCCTGATGCTGTTCCTGATGCCGACCGATATCAAAGAAGGGAAGATGACGCTTTCATGGAAAGAAGGACTCGCCGGCATCGACTGGGGTACGCTGCTCCTCTTCGGCGGCGGCCTGTCCATCGGCGGCATGGTCTTCTCCACCGGTCTTTCCCAATGGATCGGCGAATCCCTGACCAGCGCGCTCGGCGGACAGCCGTCTGAATATCTGTTCCTTACCGTCTTCGCGGTCACGGCCCTGCTGCTGTCCGAGCTGACGTCCAACACCGCCGTCGCCAACCTGATGGGTCCGATCGCCATCGCCACCGCCGCATCCCTGGGCTTCAGCCCCGTACCGGTCTGCGTGGTCATGGCCCTGTGCACGTCGCTGGCCTTCATGCTCCCGGTTTCCACACCGCCGAACGCGATTGTCTACGCCTCCGGCTACGTCCCGATCACCAAGATGATCAAGGCCGGCGTCATCCTCGATATCATCGGCGTATTTGCCATCACCATTCCGCTGGTCTACTTCGTCGTCAAAGCTATCATGGGGGTTTAAGTCATGAAAAAAGGATTTCTCAGTCGCATGAGCGACATGGCAAAGATCCAGCATCGCGCCGCCTTTGCCGACGTCCACCAGAAAGTCACCCAGTTCAAGTACGGCTCCGATGCGTTCATGCGCATCCTGGAGAGCCGCTACTCCTGCCATGCCTTCAGCAAATACCCCGTTTCCGAAACCAAGCTGCAGATGATCCTGGATGCCGGCCGGATGGCGCCCTCCGCGGGGAACTGCCAGCCGACCCGGATCTGGGTCGTCAAGAGCGAAGAAGCGCTGGCCCGCCTGCATACCGTCCATCCCTGCTACGGAGCGCCGGTCGTGCTGATCGTCGGCTGCCGGAATGAGGAGGCCTGGATACGGCCTTATGACGGAATCAATGCCGCCAAGACCGATGCCGCCATCGTCCTGACGCATCTGATGCTCACGGCTACGGATGCCGGTCTGGCGAACATGTGGATCTGGGACTTCAATCCCAGCAAGATCCGGGAAGTCCTTCCGGAAACGCGGGAACACGGGGTCTACGGCCTGCTGGCCATCGGCCATCCCGCCTCCGGAAAGGGAGATCCCACGGAGCTCCATGCGGTCCGCAAATCGCTGGACGAACTGGTGAAGGTACTCTGATGAAAATACGCTTTTCGTGAAAAAGACCGCATTCCTGCGGTCTTTTTTCGCAATTTGCCTATTTTCATCGAAGGCAACGGCAACGGCACTGCCACCTGGCTCTATAAAATTCGCTCCAATTAGCACCACGGCCCGACCGTCAGGGACGATCAGCACACGACGCGGATATTTCAGAAAAATCACTATCTTTGCATTCAACAAAAACAAAGAGTTATGAATTTACGTGACTTTAAGAAAGACGTCGAGTATTTCGTCGGCGAATTCGTAGATGACTGCGCCCTCTTCCTCTGCCTGAATCCCAGCCAGGATACCGAGAAGATCCAGGATATCGTCGAAGAGGCGGTCGACCTCTACAACGACCTCAAGGACAAGGCGAACCTCCTTCCCGCCGAAGGCAAGCGCGCCTACTTCGCCGACCTCCGCAAGGAAATGGTCGAGAAAGTAGACGCGTTGTACGAGCGCCTCAGCGCGATCGTCGCCGCCGCCAAGAAATAAGGGGACTATTTCCCCGCAAGGTGCCGCTCCCAGTCCCACGCGGACTTGAGCGTCTCCTCTACGCTACGCTCGGCCTTCCAGCCGAGCTTTTCGTTTGCCAGGGAGGGGTCGGCCCAGATGGCGGTCACGTCGCCGGCGCGGCGCGGGGCAAACTTGTAATTGAGTTTCAGACCGTTGACTTTCTCAAAGGCATTGACCAGCTCCAGCACGGATACCGGACGGCCGGTCCCGATGTTGAAGATCTCATAGTCCTCCTCCATTTTGCCGTCCAGCATGCGGCGTACGGCATAGACATGGGCCCGGGCCAGGTCGACGATGTCGATGTAATCCCGCTGGCAGGTGCCGTCCGGGGTCGGATAATCATTGCCGAAGATGCTCAGGCATTCGCGCTTGCCGATGGCCGTCTGGGTGATGAACGGGACCAGGTTGTTCGGCACGCCGCGCGGCAACTCGCCGATGAGGGCGGAAGGATGGGCCCCGATCGGGTTGAAATACCGAAGGGCGATACCTTTGACAAGACCCTTGGTGGCCAAGACCGTATCCCGCAGGAAATCCTCACACATCTGCTTGGTATTTCCGTAGGGGGAGGTCGCCGGCTTGCGCGGGCTCTGCTCGGTCACAGGGACCTGATCCGGTTCGCCATAGACCGTGGCCGAGGAGGAGAAGAGCACGTTGCAGCCCTTTTCCTGTGCCACGTCCAGCACGTTCAGGAAACTTTGGAGGTTGTTCTTGTAATACTTGACCGGCTCCGCGACCGACTCGCCGACCGCCTTGTAGGCCGCGAAATGGATCACGGCATCGATGGCATAGTCCGCAAACAGTTTCCGGACCGCGGCTTCGTCGCAGAAATCCATCCGCACCAGCGGGATGTCCGCACGGCCGGTAATCTGCTTCACCCCCTCGAAACAGGTGGTATCGCAATTGGAAAAATTGTCGGCTACGACCACGTCATAGCCGGCCTGGATCAGTTCGACGGTCACATGGCTGCCGATAAAACCGGCCCCGCCGGAAACCAAAACTCTTTTACTCATATCTTTATCAAATTTCGTTTGCAATCAGTGCGATGATCCTGTCGACAATCGGGAGATGGCTCCAGGAAGGAGACACGCAATTGTTCAGCATCACCGAAAAGACGACCGCATCTTCCGCCGCGCCGTCCGACGGGAGGATATAGCCGCTGTAGCAGCGGACCCCTTCCATGGACCCGCTCTTGTACCGGATCCGTTTCTTGAGCGCCTTGTCTTCATCCTGGAGCCGGGGGGCATAGCTGCCCGGGTCGCCCGGACTGCCGAGGGTCCCGAGGAAATCCGCATAGACCGGGCGGTCCATCAGCTTGCGCAGGAAGGCGCAGAAGAAAGCGGGCGAGATCCAGTTGTCCCGGGCCAGGCCGCTGCCGTCGACGATCCGGACCGACGACGGGTCCAGTCCCATCCGGCGCAAGGCGGCGCTTTCCACTTTGCGGCATTCCTGGTAATCGGCAGACCTGCCCAACTCCTTGCCCAGGGTCCGGTACAGGGTCTCCGCATAATAATTGTCGCTGCGGTCGTTGGTGATCCGCGCGATCTGTTTCAGGGAGGCGGAGGGGGTGCCTCCCAGGACCGTCACGCTGTCGGCCGGGATGCCCAGGACCGTCCGGTCCGGTGCACGCAGCAGGCCCCGGTCATCGAGATCGGCGATACCGTCCGCAGTGATCCCGTTGCGAACCAGATAGTCGCTGAAATACTGCGCACAGGTCAGCGCGCCGAACTTGTTGCTGCATTCTTCCTTTTTCGGTTTGCGGTCGATCGCGAAAGTCCCGCGCATTTCCGCGACGGGAGCCAGGTCCGTATTGAACAGGTAGAGCTGGTCCCCGCTTCCCTTTTCAGCCGTCACGGCCAAATTGCTGTAGGTCATCCAGGGAAGTTCCGGATAGGTCGGCTTCACGCTGACCGGATCCCCTACCTTTTTGCCGGCGGCCACCTGGACATTCAAGATGTTCCGGTAAAAACCGAGGCCGTTCCCGCCGGCCCCGTAATAGGTGCCGATATCCTGGTAGGACCAGCCGTCCTTCTCGATCGGACCGTCGAAGTACCGTCCGTCCCCGACCACCCGGCCTTCGATCCGCCGGATGCCCGCATCGGTCAGCAGCTTCTTCCAGCGGCCGAACAGCGTCTGGAGCGGCACGGCGATGGAATCTTCCGTCCCGAGGGTCGGATCCCCGCCGCCGATGATATAGACGTCCCCTTTCAGGACACCGTCCTCGATCCGTCCGCTGTAGCCCAGGCGGGTCTCATAGCGGAAATCCGGCCCGAGCTCGAGCAAGGCCAGGCCCGTGGTAATCAGCTTGGTATTGGAAGCCGGGATCAGCCGCATCCCCGGGTTCCAGGCGACGAGGGTATCCCCGTTCGCCTTAATGGCCAGTACGCCGAGCGACGAGCCCTTCAGCGCAGCGCCTGCCGATACGGATTCCAGATAGCGGCGTACCTTCCCGGGGGCATCATCGGCCCGGCTGACCGCACGGGTCTGGGCGGCCGCCGGAAAAGCCAGCAAAAGGGTCAGTATGAAGGGAATCAGCTTCTTCATCCTTTGAAAACGGCGCGGACCAGCGCCGGGATATCTGCGACCTTGACCACTTGGATGCCACCGGCCGCTTCCTTGTCCAGGGAAGTATATTTGGAAAGATAGATCTTGCGGAAACCCAGCCGGGCGGCCTCCATCACGCGGCGGGACGGCTGGCTGACCGGACGGATCTCGCCGGACAGGCCCACCTCGCCGGCGAAGCAGACATCGGAAGGGATCGGGAAATCGAAGTTGGAAGACAGGACGGCGCAGACCACGGCCAGGTCGCACGCGGGATCCGCCACGCGCAGGCCGCCGGCCATGTTCAGGAAGACGTCCTTCATGTTGAGCTTGAAACCGGCCCGTTTCTCCAGCACGGCCAGGAGCATGTTCAGCCGGCGCACGTCGAAGCCCGTAGCGCTGCGCTGGGCCGTTCCGTAGGCAGCTGTGCTCACCAGGGCCTGGACTTCGAAAAGGAAGGGCCGCAGCCCGTCCAGCATTGCAGAAATCGCCGTTCCGCTCAGACCTTCCTCATGCATGGGCATCAGCATCTCGGAAGGATTGACCACCTCCCGGAGCCCCGACCCCGTCATCTCGAAGACCGCCAGTTCCGAGGTCGAACCGAAGCGGTTCTTGATGCTGCGCAGCAGGCGGTAGGCGCCCTTGTCATCCCCTTCGAACTGCAGGACGACGTCCACGATGTGTTCCAGCACCTTCGGGCCGGCGATGGTCCCGTCCTTGGTGATATGGCCGATCAGCAGCACCGGGATACCGGTGGATTTGGCGAAATGCAGCAGCAGCGAGGTCACTTCTCGGACCTGCGTCACGCTGCCGGCGGAGGAATCGACGTTTTCGAAATACATGGTCTGCACCGAATCCACCACGACCAGGTCCGGATTCATCTCCCGGGCCTCCGCGATGACCCGCTCGATGCAGGTCTCACTGTAGATGAAACAATTGGAGGCATCCCCGCCCAAACGGTCGGCACGCATCTTGACCTGGCGGGCGCTTTCCTCTCCCGAGACATACAGGATCTTCAGGCCCGGAGCCCCCAGCGGCAGCTGGAGCGACAGGGTGGATTTGCCGATTCCCGGCTCTCCGCCCAGCAGCACGAGCGACCCTTCCACGAGTCCGCCGCCCAGCAGGCGGTCCACCTCGGCGTTGCCCAGCAGGATGCGGCGGTCCTGGGCGGACCCGACTTCCCGCAGCGCCTGGGGCGCATGACCGCCCGAGCGCGAAGCCGCGGCCGCAGCCTTGGGCGCCTTACCCGTCGCTACCGTCTTCTCCACCAAGGTGTTCCACTCCTTGCAGGCGGGGCACTGCCCCAGCCATTTCGAATACTCGTTCCCGCAATTCGTGCAGAACCAAACGCTTTTTTCCTTCGTCGCCATCTTGCAACCGTCATCCCTTTTGGGAATCATACAAAGATAATAAAAAAACGGCACCGTAAAAGCGGTGTCGTACATTTGCTGACAGCCGGCAGGGCCGGCGGATCACATAAAAAGCCGTGAATTACTCAGCGACGACTTCCTCGGCGATTTCCTGGGCAGCAGCGGCGAGGGAATCAATGGCAGCCTCGGTGGAATCGGCGACGGTTTCAACCGTTTCCTCGACAGTGGCTTCAGCCTTCTGGCCCTTGTTACCGCAAGCAGAGACCGCGAACATCATCGCGACGACTGCGACAGAAAGAATTACTTTTTTCATGGTTCAAGTACTTTTACCAATTAAACAAACACATTTTGCACGGCAAAAGTACAGCGCTTTCTGGTAGGAACAAACAGTTTTTTTGACTTTATCGTTTTAGTTTTCAGCGCGGTAACTCGAAAACTTCCATGTCGTGAATCTTTCCGCTATCAATTTGAAAGCGAAGGGCCGTCCGGACCAGCTGCCAGCCCTGCAATCCGGCGGCTCCGGGATTGATAGCCAGCAGGTTATACTGCTTGTCGTGCATGACCTTCAGGATATGGGAATGGCCGCAGACGAAGATGTCGGGCCGGTGGGCGTCGATCATGGCACGCACATTCAGGGGATAATGCCCCGGATAGCCGCCGATGTGGGTCATCAGCACCTTCAGGCCTTCACAGTTGAAAAGCTGGGTCAGGGGACATTCGAACCGGATCTCCTGGGCATCGCAGTTGCCATAGACCCCGACCAGCGGCTTGAACGCCGAAATCGAATGGACGAAATCGATCCCGCCGCCGAAATCGCCGGCATGCCAGATCTCGTCGACCGGATCCAGGAACCGCTTGAACTCGTCGCTGAATACCCCGTGGGTATCCGATATCACTCCGATTTTCATGGGATTACAGATACTTGAAATAGACCGCCTCCGCGGCCGTCACCGCCGCCGTTTCCGTCCGCAGGCGGGACGCACCCAGGTGGACGGGCACAAAGCCGGAATCCAGCGCGAGACGGGCCTCTTCCGGCGAGAAGTCTCCTTCCGGTCCGATCAGGACCACAATCCGCCCCCCGTCGAAAGCCGCCAGCGCCTCCTTGATGGAGATCCGCGGATGTTCCTCATCCTCAAAACAATACGCAATCAGCCGGAGGGCGTCCGGATCGGCATGGGCGATAAAATCCTTCACCCCTGTCGGTTCTTCCACCTGGGGCAGGCAGGCCTTGAGGGACTGCTTGGTCGCAGAAAGGACGATCTTCCGGAGCCGGTCGGTCTTGAAGACCTTCCGCTCGGAACGGTCGCCGATCACCGGGACGATCCGGTCGACGCCCACTTCGGTCGCCTTTTCGGCGAACCATTCGTAGCGGTCGTTGTTCTTGGTCGGGCAGACCGCCAGGGTCAGGTGATAGGGATGGCTCCCCCAGTCCGGTTCCGACGACAGGACCATCAGGTCCACCCCTTTCGGGGAATCCGACACCAACTCACACAGGTACAGGGTCCCCTCCCCGTCGATGACATGGATCCGGTCCCCCGTCCGGTGCCGGAGCACCTTGACGCAGTGTACGCTTTCCTCGGGGCCCAGGTGGCCGAAGCCGCCACCCATGTCCGGGCTGTAGAACAGTTCCATTACTTGCGGAGGATTTCAATTTCGCCGGACAGGCCGACTTTCAGGATCTGCGAGGAACGGCCGGTGGCCTCCTGCTCCAGCCAGGGCTCGACGACATAGTCCACGCCCTCCTTGATGGCCTGCGCGATCTCCGCGAACCGGGTCGGCGTCGGCTCGCCGGAAAGGTTTGCGGAAGTCGAGACAATCGGGCGGCCGAGCTTGAAGCAGACATTGCGGCAGAACTCCATCATGGGGATGCGGATGCCCACGCTGCCGTCTTCCGCGACGGCATTCCAGGCGATGAAATGCCGGTCCGGAACGGCTTTCTCCCCTTCGGCCGGTGCTTTCCCGGCGATGGCGCCGGGGTAGATCAGGGTCATCGGCCGGTCATTGACCTCGACCAACTGGATGGCGATGTCCGGGATTTCCTTGACATACCGCCCGACCTGGTCCAGGCTGGCGGCCAGCAGGACCAGCGCCTTGGCGTCGCTGCGCTGTTTCAGGGCATACACCTTGGCGACGGCTTCCGGATTCGTGGCGTCGCAGCCGATGCCCCAGACCGTATCGGTCGGGTAAAGGATCAGTCCGCCCTCGCGGAGGACCTGCAGGGTCTCGGACAGGATGGTATCAATGGTTTTCTTCATGGTTGGGTGACAAGATGGTAACGATGGGATAATGATCCGAATACGGCACATGCAGCACCGAATGGGAGACGGCCCGCAAGACATCCGGGAACAGGATGTAATCAATCCGCAGGAAAGGCCGGAAGAAAGAATAGGTGGCTCCGAACCCCTGCCCCGCTTCCATGAACGCGTCCTTGCGTCCGCGGCTCAGGCGCCAATAGGTGTAGGACAGCGGATTGTCGTTGAAATCCCCGGCGACCAGGGCCGCGGTCGGGCAGTCGTCGATGTTCCTGAGGACCATGTCGACCTGGCGGGGACGCAGGGAGATCGAATTCTTCATCCGCTGCTCCGTGTCCCGGAAAACTTCCTTGTAGTCGCCCTTGAAGATCTGGGCGACCCGCGGGAGGGAGATGTTGTAGCTCTGGAAATGACAGTTATAGATCCGGACGGGCGTCCCTTTCAGGATGTAATCGCCGTAGATGGCCAGGTTGGAGCTCTCCTCGAAATCCAGTTTCCCTTTGGCCCGCAGCGGAAAACGGCTCAGGGTCACGTTCCCATAAGATCCCTTATCTGTCGGATAGACATAGTATTCCAGGTCATAGCCCTTGAAATGCTTCCGGAAGAAGCTGCGGATCTGGCCCGCATCTTCGATGAAGAATTCCTGCAGGCAGATGATGTCGGCCTGCTGCGCCTGCAGCAGGCGGACCACGGAATCCACCGCGGCCGTACGGCTGGCTGCAGTGGACATCCCGAAACGCCCGACATTGTAAGAGACGATCTTGATGTCGTCCGGACCGGGCTCGGCACCCTGCGAGGAGACCTGAAAGAAGCGCCCGAAAACCAGCAGGGACGGCAGGAGGGCGACCAGGGGGATCAGGACCGCCTTGGACCAGCGCAGCACCGACCCAATCAGCAAAAAGACATTCAGCAGGAAAAAGGGAATGTACAGCAGGCCGAAAAGGGTCATGCCCCAGGCCTTCGCGGGATTGAAGAAAACGGACACGTAGCTCAGACCCAGCAGTCCTGCCGAGACCAGCATGAACATCCGGGAGGTCAGTCCCAGGAACCGGTTCCGTTTCTTCTCCTTCGCCATGGCGCTAGAACCAAAGGTCGCGGTCGTACAGGCGCCGGCTCCGTTTCCACCAAAGCATCAGCAGGAAACCGACCAGCATGCCGCCGAGATGGGCGAAGTGGGCAACCCCGTCGGCCGTTCCCAGTACGCCGGTCAGCAGTTCGATCACCGCAAAGATCAGGATGAACCACTTGGCTTTCATTGAGATCGGCGGGAAGATCAGGGTCAGGATGCTGTCCGGATAGAGCATGGCATAGCCGATCAGGATACCGTAGACGGCACCCGAAGCACCCAGGGTCGGGGTATTGACCAGGGCATAGTAGGCGTTCATGTTCCCGGCGGCCAGCACGGGCTGGACCTGCAGGTATTGCACCAGGGTGTGCAGGGCCACGGCGCCAAGGCCGCAGATGAAATAGTAGACCCCGAATTTCTTCGATCCGATGGCCTGCTCGAGCACGGAGCCGAACATCCACAGGGACCACATGTTGAAGAAGATGTGCCAGATCCCGCCGTGCATGAACATGTGCGTCAGGATCTGCCAGGGGCGGAAGAAAAAGGACGTCGGGTAGAACATCGCGAACGTCCGGACCATGAAATCTTCGTTGATCAGGGTCGCGACGAACATGATCACGTTGATGATCAGCAGGTTCCTCGTAACCGGCGGGATAGAGGACAGGAAGCCTCCGCGGTCGCCGCCGCTATAGTCGTAATAAGCCATGTCAGAATTTCTTTTCCAATTCATCGGCGTCCAGCAGCGACAGGATCTTGCGGCCGCCGGGCGTGTACTCCGCGTTCTCGCAGCCGAACAGGGTGTCGATCAGCCGCTGTGCTTCGATGGGGGAAGTCAGGGTCTTGCCGCCGGAGGCACCGAGGCGGGCGAATTTCTCCGCCATCGCCGATTCCATCATGCCCGGCAGCGAGGTATGGTCATCCGACAGGATGAGCAGCAGGTCCTGGACCAGGGTCTCCACCCGGTCCGGATCGCAGGAAAAACCGTCCGGCACACCCCCTACCACAATGGTGTCGTTCCCGAAGGGACGGATGTCGAAGCCCAGGGAGGAAAGCAGCCCGGCATGTTCGTCGAACAGCAGGCGGTTGGCCGTACCGACCTGGACCTGGACCGGAAACAGCGCGCTCTGGCTGACGTGGCCGCCCCGGGTGATCGCCTGCAGGAAACGCTCGTACAGGATGCGCTCTCGGGCCCGGCGGACATGCACCAGCAGGATGCCGTCCTTGTTGGGGGTCAGGATGTATTTCCCCTGAAAGATCAACGTCGCAGCCGTCGGTACCGTCTTCTCCTCGAAGAGTTTCCCGTAATCCTCCCGCTTCTCGACGTAACCGCCCTGCCAGGAAGGATTGCCGCCCTGCCAGGCGGAAGCATCCGCCTTTCCGGAGGCCTCCGGCATCGCGTCGAAAGGGTTGTAGGTCGGGTCGAAGGAGACATCCGGCATCATCGGGTCCGGACGGAACCGCTCGTAGTCCTTCCCGAAGACGGGGAGTTCCGACACGTCCGCACGGTCGAAGTCGATGCCCCCGTCCAGATGGCCCAGGGCCTCCCGGACGCAGGCGTAGATCACCTGGAAGATGACATTGTCCTCGGCGAACTTGACCTCGGTCTTGGTCGGATGGATGTTCACGTCGACGCTGTGCGGGTCGACCGTCAGGTAGAGGAAATAGGAAGGGACCGCCCCGTCGGCGATCTGGTCCTCGTAGGCCTTCATGACCGCCTTGTGCAGGTAGGGGCTGCGGAAATACCGGCCGTTGACGAAGAAGAACTGGCTGCCGACGGTCTTGCGCGCCGCATCGGGCCGGCAGACATAGCCGCTGACCGCGACGACGGAGGTCTCGGCCGCCACGTCCACGACTTTGTCGACGGCATTGTTTCCCAGGAGGTCCTGGATTCTGAATTTCAAGGATTTGGCCGGTTTGAGCACATGGATGTCACGGCCGTTGTGGATCAGGGTGAAGCCGATCTCGGGACGGGTCAGGGCGACCCGGGTGAATTCCTCGACGATGTGCTTGAATTCCACATTGTCGGATTTGAGGAATTTCCGGCGCGCCGGGACGTTGTAGAACAGGTTGCGGACGGAGAAGTTGCTGCCTTTGGGCGCGGCGGTCTCGACGGTCGCCAGGTGTTTCGAATCCGCGAATTCCACCTGGCAGCCGACCGGATCTTCTTCCCGGCGGGTCTTGAGGGTCACCTCGGCCACGGCCGCGATCGAGGCCAGCGCCTCGCCGCGGAAGCCGAAGGTCCGGATGTCTTCCAGGTCCTCCGCCGACGCGATCTTGGAGGTGGCATGGCGTTCGAAGCAAAGCACCGCCTCGTCCGGAGACATGCCGCAGCCGTTGTCGATGACCTGGATCAGCGTCCGGCCAGCGTCGGTGATGACGACCGTGACCTGGTCCGCACCGGCGTCCACGGCGTTCTCCATCAGTTCCTTGACCACGGAAGCAGGCCGCTGCACGACTTCGCCGGCAGCGATCATGTTCGCGATATTGCTCGGAAGGATCCTGATATCCATTTCGTTACAAGAGGGCGTAGAACTTGGAGATATAGATCAGGACGATCAGCACCAGGATCAGGCCCACGATGCCGATGTAGGTCTGGGCCTTGGTCGATCCGCGGCGGCGGGTATAGTTGCCGTTGCGGAACGCGCCCTGGATATAGGAGCCGGGGGCATGTTCCCCTTTCTCCTGGTTTTCCTTCTCGATGCTGCCGTCGACCTTGCCGAACATCTGGCGACGTTCTTCCTTCTCCTGGTCATAGTAGATCGGCTTGTAATTGAAGACCCTGTGCTCCTGGTCTCCGAAAAAACTGAATCGTGCCATGGTTTGGTCCGTTATCTGTCAATTAGCAAAATTAACATATTTTTCCGTATTTTTGTGTCAAATACGAATCTCCCATGGGAAATTGCCTCCAAAACACATGCCCGGTCCGCGTTGGCAACGGGTATGACGTCCACCAGCTGGCCCCGGACCTGCCGATGTGGCTCGGCGGCGTGCGGATCGATGCGCCGGTCGGCTTCGTGGCCCATTCCGACGGCGATGTCGCCATCCACGCCCTGTGCGACGCCCTGCTGGGCTGCCGCGGTCTCGGAGACATCGGCCACCATTTCCCGGATACCTCCGACACGTGGAAAGGTGCCGACAGCAAGGACTTGCTCCGCCGGGTGCTGGACCTGGTCTGCACCGACGGCTGGCAGGTCGGCAACGTGGACATCACCATCGCCCTCCAGCGGCCGAAGATCGCCGCCTATGTCCCGCAGATGCGGTCGGTGCTGGCCGGCATCCTGGGCGTCGGGGAGGACTGCGTGTCCGTCAAGGCGACCACGACCGAGAAGATGGGCTTCGTGGGCCGCTGCGAGGGCTGCCAGGTCTGGGCCACGGCCGTCATCTGGCGGCCATAGGGCGCCTTTCCCGGCCCGCGACGCTTTCTCCATATCCGCAACCTTCAAGTTTTTGCAAAAAAAATTTGCAGATTGCCAAAAGAGTTGTACATTTGCAGTCCCAATCGGTAACGAGCGGGAACATTGAGATATGGTGTAATGGTAGCACTACAGATTCTGGCTCTGTCAGTGAGGGTTCGAATCCTTCTATCTCAACCAACGCACGGTTTCGCAGCCAAGCAGAATCGATGCGTTTTTTTAATGAAAGGATGGCGGGGTAGCTCAGCTGGTTAGAGCGTCGGATTCATAATCCGGAGGTCGTGGGATCGTGACCCACTCCCGCTACAAAGTCAATCACATACGCAACGCGGCAAGTACGACGCCGCCTGCATCTAACCTCACCATATGCCTCCGGCGCAGTACCCTGCGGCGGTTTTTTTGTTATATATCAGGCTGTTGCGTTGAGTGTATCCTTGTTTAGACAGAGGTCATGCCCTACGGCTCATCTGCAACTAAACACGCTAGAAATCTGCTGGAAACCACGAAAGGATTGACCTTATTTGTGACCAGTTATGTTTAACCAATAAAGTGGTCACAACTTATGGTTCGTAACACGGCAAATGTCTCGTTCTACTGTCGCGAGAGCAAGAAAAACAAAGATGGTCTGGCTCCCATTGAATTGAGTTTGCTTATAAATGGGAAGCGATGTTTCGTTCAATTACCACGAAAAGAGGCTCCTAGTACGTTCAGAAGGCTATTAAATCTAAAGAAAGGATGTGAACTACGGGATTATCTTGATGCTATTCGGAACCGTCTGAACGAGATTGAAACAGCCCTTTTGAGGGAAGGACTTCCACTCACAACAGACATGCTTCGGGAATACTTCCGCTCCGGCGGGTTCAAAACGTACACAATCAAGGACTTGTTCGACGATTACATGGCTATCCTTCTTAAGAGAGTTGGAAAGGATCTGACGGCAAAGACCTATCGGAAATACGAGATCGCCAGGGATAAATTCTTTCAGGTAATCTCACCTACTGAACCAGCAACAGCTATAACCAAAGCCGTTATCATGGATTTCATGGCTACGATGAACCAAAGCTTGGACTATGTGACTACGAACGGATATTGTCAGAAAGTAAAAACGATTGTTCAATTCGGAATTGACAACAATCGGATTAAAATCAACCCGTTTAGTAATATTCATCTTAGGAAAGGAGAGAAATGCGTGCAATTTCTGTCAGAAGAAGAGGTCTCCAAGATCCGGGATACGGATTTTCACAATGAGAGCCTAAACAGGGTAAGGGATCTGTTTATCTTCCAAGCAGCATCCGGTTTATCCTATTCGGACATGGCGAAACTTAAACCGGAAGATTACCAACAAAATAATGACGGTCAATACTATATACATGATAAAAGGAATAAAACCGGAGTGTTTTATACCGCAGTCATCCTCGCCGATGGAGTAGAAATCTTGAAAAAGTACAACTTCCAACTCCCTATCATTACCAACCACAAGGTCAATGTCTATCTGAAAACAATCCGGGATCTATGCGGTATCCAAAAGCCGATCTTCTCACATGTCGCTCGCCACACGTATGCGACGCGTTGTCTTAACGTTATAGGGCTTCGTGTCGGGTGAAGCGCGATTTGGAGCCCGGTTGTGCGAGTCCCTGCCGCGGTAGGACGCCCGAACTGGCACCTATATATTGGGGAAAAAGGAAGTGACGGGCTTGCCCGTCGAAGCAAAGTCA
>JAFUUB010000032.1 GCA_017483985.1 Bacteroidales bacterium
ATCAGATTAAACGCCCAAAAAGCGAAACTAGCCGAAATAACTCTTTGATGAGTTCATTTTCAGCTAGTTTTGGCACAAAAATAACAGTTTTGCAGAACTTGCAACTAATTGATTATCAAGCACTTACTTGCCGATGCAGAAATTCCTGAAGATGTTCCCCAGGACCTCGTCGGGGGTGATGGATTGGCCGAGGATGGAGCCGAGGGATTCGATGGCGTCGCGGAGGTCCTGGGCGATGAGGTCGGAGGGGCGCTGCTGATCGAGACCTTCGCGAACGCGGAGCAGGGAAGTGCGGGCATTCCGGAGGGCCTCCAGGTGGCGGATGTTAGTGACCAAAGTCTGGTCGGAACTTTTATTATTGACCTTCCAGTTCGAAACCAACTCTCTTTTCAGTGTATCGATACCCTTTCTGTCTTTTGCGGATATTTCGAGCGCAACTGCATCTATGCCAAGCTGAGAAACATAGTTGTTTATGTTGATAACATTTTTGTTGCAACCCGATTTGTCGGATTTATTCAACAAAATAAGGACCTGCTGCGTGGAAGGATTGATTTTTTTGACAATCTGATTGAGCTCGGTTTCGAGCACATCCGCAGGGCTGGTAGCATCCAGGACGACCAGTACGACGGAGGCCTCGGAAAGCTTCCGAAGGCTCCGTTCGATACCGGATTTTTCAATGCTCTCAGAGGTTTCCCGGAGGCCTGCGGTATCGATGAACCGGAAGAGAACGCCATCGATGTTCAAGGTCTCTTCGATCGTATCCCGCGTCGTTCCGGCGATGTCGGAAACGATGGCCCGGTCGTCTTCGAGAAGGGCGTTCAGCAACGTGCTTTTGCCGGCGTTTACCGGACCGACGATAGCCACGGGGACGCCATTGCGGATCGCATTGCCGAGCCGGAAGGAGGCGATCAGCCGCTCGAGATGTCCGTCCAGATGCGCCAGCAGGGCCCGCAACCGCGACCGGTCGGCGAACTCGACATCCTCCTCGCTGAAATCCAGTTCCAGTTCCATCAGGGATGTCATCTCCAACAGCTCGGAGCGCATCTGCATCAGTTCGGACGAAAAACCGCCGCGCATCTGGTTCATGGCGACCCGGTGCGCCGCTTCGCTTTCCGCCGCGATCACATCGGCGACGGCCTCGGCCTGGGCCAGGTCCATCCGGCCGTTCATGAAAGCACGCCGGGTGAACTCGCCGGGCTCCGCAGAACGGACTCCGGACTGCAGAAGCAACTCCAGCAGGCGGCTGACAATATAGCCGGAGGCATGCGTACAGATTTCCGCCATATCTTCTCCCGTATAGGAATGGGGTGCTCGAAAGAGGTTGACGAGCACTTCATCCAGAATGCTGGAAGAATCTATAATCTCCCCATATTTAATTCGATATCCGCCGGAACTTGAAGCATTACTTTCTTTGAAGCGGATCAGCCGGTCCAACACGGGAAAGGTGTTCGGACCACTGATACGGACGATGGAGATGGCCCCTGTTCCAGGAACCGTGGCCGGTGCGGCGATCGTATCGGAAGAATGGAATTTCATGACGCGAAGATACGATATATTTGGCAAAACGGGAAGCATTTTTATTTGCGCAGTCCAATCCTATTGCTTATTTTTGCACGAATTTAGGACAAGGCCATGATCGGACTTCGGAACATATCCCCGGATACCAGTGCAAAGACTGGCCAAGCCCCTTTTTTTTCAATGACAACGACTGACCATTTCGTCTCCTGACGGATGGTCTTTTTTTTATAACCGAAACATGGAGAAGAGAATTCGAGCGACTCTTAAACTCAGCAATGGGAAGACCTTCGAAGGATGGTCTTTCGGCTATGAAGGCCCCACTGACGGCGAAGTGGTTTTTTCCACAGCCATGGTCGGCTATCCGGAAAGCTTGACCGACCCTTCCTATTCAGGACAGATTCTATGTGTAACTTATCCTCTGATAGGTAATTATGGTGTCCCGGATGAAGGAACGGATGAATATGGGATTTCGAAGAATTTCGAATCCGAAAAGATCTGGGTACGGGCACTCGTCATCTCCGATTACTCGGAGCACTACAGCCACTGGGAAGCCGTCAAGAGCCTGGACCAATGGCTGCGGGAGCAGAAGATTCCCGGCATCTATGGCATAGACACGCGCGAACTGACCAAGATCCTGCGTGAACAGGGTTCCATGCTCGGCATCATCGTCCCGGAAGGCCAGCAACGGGATTTTCCGGTCGCAGACCCCAATCTCGACAACCAGATCGCCCTTGTCAGTTGCAAGGATGTCATCCGGTACGGCAGCGGCGAGAAAAAGGTCGTCATGGTGGACTGCGGCGTCAAGCACACTATCCTGCGCTGTTTCGTCGAGCGGGGCGTCGAACTGATCCGCGTACCGTGGGATTATGATTTCAACCAGCTGGAATACGACGGCCTGTTCATTTCCAACGGCCCCGGCAACCCTGAGTTCTTCGTCAAGACGGTGGAGCATCTGCGGACGGCCATGCAAAAGGACAAACCCATTTTCGGAATCTGCATGGGCAACCAACTGCTGGCCCGTGCCGGTGGCGCATCAACCTATAAATTGAAATACGGCCATCGCAGCCACAATCAACCGGTGCGCATGGCCGGGACCAACCGTTGCTTCATCACCTCCCAGAACCACGGCTTTGCCGTTGACAACAGCACCCTGGGCAGTGACTGGGAGCCTTGGTTCATCAATATGAACGACGGGACCAATGAAGGGATCCGGCACAAGAACAAGCCTTTCTGGTCGGTCCAGTTCCATCCGGAGGCCTCCAGCGGCCCGACGGACACCCAATTCTTGTTTGACGAATTCATCAGTAAATTATGATCGATAAAACCATCCGTAAAGTACTGATCCTCGGCTCCGGAGCCTTGAAAATCGGCCAGGCCGGCGAGTTTGACTATTCCGGAAGCCAGGCGTTGAAAGCCCTCCGGGAAGAGGGGATTGAAACCGTCCTGATCAATCCGAACATCGCGACCGTCCAGACCTCGGAAGGCGTAGCAGACAAGATCTATTTCCTTCCGGTGACGCCCTGGTTCGTTGAAAGGGTCATCAAGAAAGAACATCCGCAGGGGATCCTGCTCTCCTTCGGCGGCCAGACGGCGCTGAACTGCGGCGTCGAACTGTTCCAGAAGGGGATTCTCGACAAATACAACGTACATGTCCTCGGTACCCCGGTCCAGGCGATCATGGATACCGAAGACCGCGACCTGTTCGTCCGCAAACTGGATGAGATCCAGGTAAAGACCATCAAATCCCATCCCGCGGCCGACATGGAGGAAGCCCGCAAGGCGGCACACGAACTGGGTTATCCGCTGATCGTCCGCGCGGCCTACGCCCTCGGCGGACTCGGCTCCGGATTCTGCGACAACGACCAGGAGCTGGAGGAACTCTGCGACAAAGCCTTCTCTTTCTCGCCGCAAGTGCTGGTCGAGAAATCTCTGAAAGGTTGGAAAGAGATTGAATATGAGGTGGTAAGGGACCGTTATGACAATTGTATCACGGTCTGCAACATGGAGAATTTCGACCCGCTGGGCATCCATACGGGCGAGAGTATCGTCGTCGCACCTTCCCAGACCCTCAGCAACCGGGACTATTACTTCCTGCGCGAACTGTCCATCAAGATCGTCCGCCATCTCGGCATCGTCGGCGAATGCAACGTCCAGTACGCCTACGACCCTGATTCCATGGACTACCGCGTCATCGAGGTGAATGCCCGGCTCAGCCGGTCCTCCGCCCTTGCCTCCAAGGCAACCGGCTATCCGCTGGCCTTTGTTGCCGCCAAACTTGGCCTGGGCTACGGTCTGTTCGACCTGAAGAATTCCGTGACGAAGACGACCCCCGCCTTCTTCGAACCGGCCCTGGACTACATCGTCTGCAAGATCCCGCGCTGGGACCTGAGCAAATTCCACGGCGTTTCCCGCAAGATCGGCTCGAGCATGAAGAGCGTCGGAGAGGTCATGGCCATCGGCCGTACCTTCGAGGAAGCCATCCAGAAAGGTCTCCGCATGATCGGTCAGGGCGCACACGGCTTCGTCGGGAACAAAGAGCTCCAGGTCGCGGATGTGGACCTGGCCCTCCGCGAGCCGACAGACCGGCGTATCTTCGTCATTTCCAAGGCCATGCGTGCCGGTTATACGGTGGATCAGATCCACGCGCTGACCAAGATCGACCGCTGGTTCCTCGACAAGCTGGCCGGCATCGTCGACACGTTCGAGAAGATGCGGGAGTATGACCAGGTCACGGACCTGCCGGCCGACCTGCTCCGGCTTGCCAAACAGCAGGGCTTTTCGGATTTCCAGATCCAGCGGGCCATCTACAAGGATTCCGGCCATGCCACATTGCATCAGGAGGAAGTCCGCCGCCACCGCAAGTCCCTAGGCATCGTCCCGGTGGTCAAGCAGATCGACACCCTGGCGGCCGAATTCCCGGCCGTGACGAACTACCTGTACCTCACGTACAATGGCTCCTACAACGATATCCATTATGAGAATGACGGGCGTTCCGTCGTCGTGCTCGGATCCGGAGCCTACCGTATCGGCAGCTCCGTCGAGTTTGACTGGTGCTCGGTCACATGTTTGCAGACCATCCAGAAACAGGGATACCGGGGCGTCATGATCAATTACAACCCCGAAACGGTTTCGACGGACTACGACATGTGCGACCGCCTGTATTTCGACGAACTGACGTACGAACGGGTCATGGACATCGTGGAGATGGAGAATCCGCACGGCGTCGTGGTCTCCGTCGGCGGCCAGATCCCGAACAACCTGGCGCTGAGGCTGTCCAACAGCGGCGTCCCGATCCTGGGCACCCGCGCGGAGGACATTGACAAGGCGGAAGACCGCCACAAGTTCTCCAGCATCGTCGACCAGTTGGAAGTGGACCAGCCGCGGTGGAAGGAATTGACGACCCTGGAAGATGTCGACCAGTTCATCAAAGAAGTCGGCTTCCCGGTCCTGGTCCGGCCGTCCTATGTGCTGTCCGGCGCCGCGATGAACGTCTGCTATGATGAGCAGAAGCTCCGTCATTTCCTCTCACTAGCTGCGGAAGTCTCTCAGGAGCACCCGGTTGTCATCAGCCAGTTCATGCAGCGATGCAAGGAAATCGAATTCGACGCCGTCGCCGATGAAGGGGAAATCCTGGCTTATGCCATCTCGGAACACATTGAGTATGCCGGCGTCCATTCCGGTGACGCGACCATCCAGTTCCCTCCGCAGAAACTGTATGTCGAGACGGTCCGGAGGATCAAGAAGATCGCGCGCAAGATTGCCAACGCCCTGTGCATCAGCGGTCCGTTCAACATCCAGTTCCTGGCCAAGGACAATGAGATCAAGGTCATCGAATGCAACCTGCGGGCTTCGCGGAGTTTCCCATTCGTGTCCAAGGTTCTGAAAATCGATTTCATCGAACTGGCGACCAAGGTTATGCTGGGCCTGCATCCGGCCGCCCCGCAGAAGAGTGCCTTCGACCTGGATTATGTCGGTGTTAAATCCTCCCAGTTCTCGTTCGCCCGCCTTGAAGAGGCCGATCCGATGCTGGGTGTCGACATGTCCTCCACCGGCGAAGTCGGCTGCCTGGGTGATGACCTGAACGAAGCCCTGCTCAAATCCGTCCTTTCCGTAGGCATGGAGATCCCGGGCAAGAAAATCCTGATTTCCACCGGCGATGCCCGTCAGCGTGCCGACATGCTCCAGGCCTGCAAGCTGCTGGCCGAAAACGGGTACGAGCTGTTCGCGCTGGGCGCCACCCACAAGTATTTCGTGGAGAACAGCATCCGCTGCGAAAAAGTCCTCTGGCCGAGTGAATGCGGCAACCCCAACTACCGCCGCTACCGTCCGGCGCTGGACCTGATCCAGAACAAAGAGGTTGACATGGTCATCAACATCCCGGAAAACTTTACGGATATCGAACTGGAGAACGGTTACAAGATCCGCCGGGCCGCGATTGACTTCAACATCCCGCTGCTTACGAACGCCCGGCTGGCAACGGCCTTCATCCGGGCCTTCAGCAGCCTGCCGCTCGAAGAGATCCAGATCAAGTCCTGGGATGAATACTAATCGTACCGTCCGAACTTGGACATGTTGTCGATCAGGTCTTTGTTCGTCTTGAACTCGTCCATGTGTTGCTGGATCCAGGTCATCGCTTCGACCGGGTTCATGTCGGCCAGCAGTTTGCGGAGGATCCAGATCCGGTTCAGCGTATAGGAATCATAGAGGAGGTCATCACGCCGCGTACTGGAAAGGATCAGGTTGACGGAAGGGAAGATACGGCGGTTGGAGAGGCTGCGGTCCAGCTGGAGTTCCATGTTGCCGGTACCCTTGAATTCCTCGAAGATGACATCGTCCATCTTGGAACCGGTTTCGGTAAGTGCGGTAGCCAGGATCGTCAGGGATCCGCCGCCTTCGATATTGCGGGCGGCACCGAAGAACCGTTTCGGTTTCTGGAGGGCGTTGGCGTCCACACCGCCAGTCAGGACCTTGCCGGAGGCCGGCTGGACGGTATTGTACGCACGGGCCAGACGGGTGATGGAGTCGAGCAGGATGACGACATCGTGACCGCATTCCACCAGGCGGCGGGCCTTTTCCAGCACCATGTTGGCCACCTTGACATGGCGTTCCGCCGGTTCGTCAAAGGTGGAAGCGACGACCTCGGCCTTGACGCTGCGGCTCATGTCCGTCACTTCTTCCGGACGCTCGTCAATCAGCAGGACGATCTCGTATACCTCCGGATGGTTGTCCGCGATGGCATTGGCGATGGATTTGAGGAGCATCGTCTTACCCGTCTTCGGCTGGGCGACGATCAGTCCGCGCTGGCCCTTTCCGATCGGGGTGAACATGTCCACGATCCGGCAGGACAGGTCCTTCTCATGCCCGTGTCCGAGCAGGTTGAATTTCTCGTCCGGGAAGAGGGGAGTGAGGAAGTCGAACGGAACCCGGTCACGGATGAACTCCGGAGTACGGCCGTTGATGTATTTGATGCTGACCAGCGGGAAATACTTGTCCCCGTCGCGCGGCGGACGGATCTCGCCCGTCACAGTATCTCCGGTCTTGAGGGCGTTGATCTTGATCTGCTGCTGGGAGACGTAGATATCGTCCGGCGAATTCAGGTAATTATAGTCGGAAGAGCGGAGGAAGCCATAACCGTCCGGCATAATCTCGAGGACACCCGTCGCTTCGACCGTTCCTTCGAACTCGATCCGGGGCTGGAACTGCGGACGCTGTTGCTGCTGGGGCTGTTGGGGCTGGTCGCCACCGGGGCGGTTCTTTCCCTTTTCCCTGCGGTTCTGCTGCTGGTTCTGGGCCGGCTGCGGATTCTGCGGAGCTTCTGCCGGCTTGGGGGCCTCCGGTTTCGGCGTCTCTTCCGGAGCGGGAGCCGGAGCCAGGGCTTCGGCCTGCGGTTTCTCCGCTTTCGGAGCCGCCTGTTCCTGGGCCGGAGTCTCGGCGGCAGGGGCGGCCTGTTGCTTGGGCTTGCGCCCGCGCTTCTTCGTGGCCGCCGGGGCTTCCGCCGCAGGGGCAGCGGGCGTTTCTGTATTTACAGGGGCCTGTTCGGCCGGTTTGGCGGGAGCAGCCGCCGGTTTTTCTTCCTTGCGGGCCTTCTCCTTCTTGTCAGCGGGCTGTTTCTTGGCAGCGGGCTGCGCGGCTTTCCCTTCTTTCTGGGCCGGTTTTTCCGGTTTTGCCTCCGGTTTCTTTTCTTCCGGTTTCGCAGCTTCAGCAGCCTTTTTCGGACGGCCGCGCTTGCGCTTTTCCTGCTGCGGTTCAGGCTGTTTGGAGGTAATCAGGGCCTCCTGGTCCAAGATGGCATAACCCAGGGACTCGGCATTCATTTTCTTTGTGCCTTTGATTCCCAGTTCGTCTGCCAGGGTACGGAGCTGATCTTCGGTCATCGCATTCAGCTCAAATAGACTGTGTGGCATATATGAAATAAAGATTATACAGAATTAATAAGGGAGACTCCGGAGAATAGGGGGCGAAGAAACAACCCGGAGCCGGAATGCTTTGCAAAGATAAGGAAAAAAACGGAAGATACAAAAAGGGCTAGCGGTCCCAGTAGCTGGTGCTCTTCTTGTAGCGCAGCAGGTCGGCCAGTGCGGAGGCGTTGGCAGCGATGCGGAAACTCCAGTTCTGCCATTTTCCGGACGGAATATACGATACCGAGATGTTGAAACAGTGCAGGTCGTACGTGAAACTGAGCTGCGTAGAGGTCATCTTCATCGCCACGAAATCAAAACCGGTGGTCGCATTCATCGACATCTTCGGTGAGAGCTTGACGTTGCCGGACGCGCCCAGCGTCTGCTGGAACGTCTTTTTCTTGATCAGCTGCCCGTTCGTGTACTGGTAGGACGGCGTATAGCTGAAGCTGTAGTTCATGTTGACGGACCAGGGGACGTTCGGATTGGTATAATACACCCATCCTCCCGGTATGTACTCGCCGGTGATCGGATGGTAGTAAATCCGCCGGTAATAATCGGCCGTATTCGGACTGGTATTGCCGCTGCCGTCATTGGCCTTGGAACCGTCATTGCCATTGTAGGTCCCTTTCCCGGACAGCGAATAGGAGAGCGAGAAGCTGGCGCCCGTCAGACGGAGTGCCTTTCCGATGCCTTCCTTCATGAAATTGAACTCGTTGTAGCGTCGTCCCTTTTCGTCGATGGCATAGGGATCGAAGCCGGCGCTGCCGCTCAGTCCGAGTTTTCCGAAGATCGAGGTGGAGAGGCTGACGCTGACATTGCTCATCCGCATGGAGTCGGCCAGGAAATTATAGCCGGTATTGAGGCTGAGCTGGTCGATCAGCTTGATTTTCTTGACGCCTTTTCCGGTCGTGTCGCGCAGGTCCCGGACCTTCGCTTCCAGGTTATTGCCGATGGAAAGGGACATGGAGGCCGTCTTTCCCTTGCCGGGAGGGGAGTTCAGCTGTCCTGCGTAGATGTTGTAATCGTATTCCTTGAGATTGCCGGAGGCATCCGTATAGGTCAGCGTCCGCCAACCGTTGAAATGGGTCGCCTTGTCCGGACTCACGCTGAGCGAGACGGACGGGGAGATGACGTGGCGGATCGCCTGCAGCTTGTGCGCCTTCCCGAAATTGAACATGCCATAGAGCCGGGTGCTCATGGAAACGCCGCCGGAATAGTTGTGCGTCATGCCGATCGTCCCGAACTGCTTCCCCATGACCTGTTCCACCTTCCCGGTCTCTTCGTTGTAGACATATTCGGATTTGCGGAAATACATGTTCATGCCATAGGAGACCGACGGAGTCACCTGCAGGTATTTCAGGACGGTGAAGTTCGGAAGGCCGATCTGGAAGGCATGGGTCATGCCGTTCTGGAAACGGTCGGTGAATCCGTCCTGCATGAACTCGGATGCCTTGAAATTGATCTTGTTCTGGAAGGACGTGTTGTACGCGAAGGAGATCTTCTCGTAAATCCTTTCCTTGCCGACCCGGTTCTTCGACTTGAAGGGATAGAACCGCGACACAGAGAGGGTCAGGTTCGGCAGGGTGAAGGCATAGGAGCTATCCCGGGAATTCTGGCTGTGCAAGGCATTGACGGAGAGGTTTACGCGTCCGTTCCAGTTCTTGGAGAAGGAGATGGATGAGGAGGCCTGGTTCTGCAGCGCCTCATCCAGCGAGCGGGAATTGTAGCGGCTGTTGGAAGGGCTGGAGAAGTTGACCGAGGCACTGAACGTCGTACCCGGCATGAACTTCGGATCCTGGGAATGCGACCACCGGACGGCGAAGTTGCGTGTCTGGAAGAAATCCGTACTGCCCTTTTCACCGGTCTGGTCGTTGGAATACGTCATGGAAAAGTTTCCGTTGAACTTGTAGTTGACCTTGTAACGGGAATTGATATCCAGGGCCCAGGAACCCAGGGTGTACCAGTCTCCGGTAACGGACAGGTCGAAATGGTCGCCGAACACGAAATACATGCCCAGGTCACGGAGATAGAAACCACGGGCATTCTCTTCGCCGAAGGTCGGCATCAGCAGACCGGTGGCCCGGCTCGGACGTTTCGGGACGAATCCGAACGGGATCGGAACCGGCAGCGGGACATCTTCGATCACGGCCCAGGCCGGGCCGAACACGGTTTTCTGGGAGGGTTTCGTGATCACCTTGGCCAGCGTCAGGTGCAGGTAGTAATGCGGATCCTCCAGGTCGCAGACCTGGTACCGGCCTTTTTCGATATTGATGGACTTGTCCGCCATCATCTTGATGTTCTGTCCGTGCAGGAGGCCTTCGTCCTGCTGGGTGAACATATTGGTGATCCTGGCCTTGCGCGTGTTGAAATTGTAACGGAGCTCCTCCATCTTATAAGAGGTGCCGCCCTCCGACATCTCCGGCTGCCCTTTCCATTCCCCGGAAAGGGAATCGTAGGTGCCCCGGGCAAAGACGGTGCCCGTCTTCATGTCGTATTCCATGTAATCCGCCGTCAGCTTCATGTTGCCGTAAGTGACGGACACATCACCATAATAATAGATCTTGCGCTGGCCGTCGGAGAAGACTTCGACGACGGAATCCTTCGCTTCCGAGAAAGCCGGCGCCTCGAGGGAACTCTGCTTCTGGAGGGCTGCGGAATCAATCTTGAAGAGGGAATCGACCCGGTGCAGGGAATCCCGCAGCGCCTTGATGGAATCCGAAACGACGATGCTGTCCGGGTGGTATTCCACCGCCTGCGAGAACGTGGTCCGGTTCCGGCGTCCCCGGCGGTTCTGTGCATCGACGGGGTAAATGACCATTGACAACACGGCAACAAGCCCGACCGCCATCAGAGGGCGGGCGAGTCTGCGGAATAGGGTCCGGACGCTATGCAATGTCATCAAAAGTCTCAATTATGTCGCAAATTTTATTAAATTTGCAAACGTAAAATATCTTACAAAGATAAGACCATGGGACGAATTTCACAAATAAAAATACTTTTCCTGGCTCTCCTGCTATCGATTTGCGTCCCGCTGCGGACTGCCGCCGACGGGAAGGACGGACTGAAGACCGTATGCATCGATGCCGGGCACGGCGGCCACGATCCGGGCTGCATCAGTGCCGACCGGAAGACCCGTGAGAAAGACCTGACCCTGTCCATCGCCCAGAAACTGGCGGCGGAAATCCGGAAGAACAACCCGGATGTCAAGGTCGTCATGACCCGCGATTCCGATAAGTACGTGACCCTGAACGGCCGGGCGGATATCGCCAACAAGGCCAATGCCGACCTGTTCATCTCCATCCATATCAATGCGGCGGCGAACAAAAGCGCCAGCGGTTTCTCCGTCCACTGCCTCGGCCAGTCGTCCGTGAAGGGACGCGACCTGTTCTCCAACAACATGGAGATCGTCAAGCGGGAGAACTCCGTCATCCTGCTCGAGGAGGACTATTCCAGCAAATACCAGGGCTTCGATCCGAACGACCCGGAATCCTTCATCTTCTTCAACCTGATGCAGAATGCCCACCTCGAACAGAGCCTGCTGTTCGCCGACGAGGTGGCCCAGGCCCTGAAAAACGGGCCGGTACGCAAGAATCGGGGCATTTCCCAGGATCCCTTCCTGGTGCTGTGGCGGACGGCCATGCCGGCGGTCCTGGTCGAATGCGGCTTCATGACCAACGCCTCCGACCTGGCGAACATGAAGACGGCTGAAAACCAGAAAAAGATCGCCCACCAGTTGTACAATGCCTTCGTATCCTTCAAGAAGAAATACGATGCAAGCATCGGCGGACAGGCGGCGTCCTCCACCGCTGAGGCCCCGGCTCCGGCAACCGAAACGGCCGCCGCTCCCGCCGCAGAGGATCACCCGGAGGCCGTCGTCACCGGCGCTACCGGAAGTTTCGGGACCCAGGTCCTGGCCAGCGGCCGGAAGATGAAGGCCGGCGATCCTTATTTTAAAGGTTACGACGCATTCGCCGTATGGACCGGAAAATTGTACAAATACGTCATCGGCGTCCGCAGTTCCGAGAAAGAAGCCCGGGAGGAATTCAAAAAAATCAAAAAATTTTTCCCGGACGGTTTCCTGGTCAGGATTGAAGATGAGAATACGGTCCGAATTCCCTGAAAACGCCTCTATAACAAGGTAGAGAAGGGGAATACGTAAATGATTCAATTTAGAATTATTCAAATCTCTTAAATAATCGAAATGACGGATGTTTATGATTATTTAAGTAATTGTATGTGGTTGAATATTAGATATTTATTATAGAAGCCGTTTGAAGATTCCGCTAACTGATTTATGAAAATAAAACGGAAAAAACAATAGGATTAAAATTTTTTTATAAAATATTTTTACCCCATCTTTGCATTGCCATCGGAGGAAAACTCGGAAGAGGGTTCGCACCGATGCTTTTTTTGCCCCATACCACTACTTCATTACTGAATGAGCGAAACCCAGCATATCGACGTTTGGAACAACTGTCTCCGGATCATTGAGCAGATCATTGAGCCGAAGAAGTTCGATATGTGGTTCAAGCCGCTCAAACCGGTAGCGCTGAAAGATTCCACCCTGACCCTCGAGGTCCCCACCGACTTTTTCCGGGAATACCTCGAAGACCTGTACCTGGACGTCCTGAAGAAGACGCTCCGCCGTGTCATCGGCGCAGACGCACGTCTTGTATATAAGGTGCGCCCGGTCAAGGTCCAGCCGGCGATGGAGTATCCCGCTTCCCACGGAAACGTTCCGGTCAACAAGCCGGTGACGGTCAATACCTATCCGACGGAAGGGAATCCCGGCCCGTTCGTGTTCCCGGGACTGAAGAAGATCCAGATCAATCCCCGGCTGAACCCGGTCTACTGTTTCGCCAACATGGTGGAAGGGGAGTGCAACCGCATGGGTGTCACCGCCGGTGTCAGCATTTCGGACGCCCCGGGCGGTACGCCGTTCAACCCGCTGTTCATTTTCGGCGGTCCCGGACTCGGCAAGACCCATCTTGCACAGGCGATCGGCATCGCCATCAAGGAAAAAGATCCGGACAAGGTCGTCCTCTACGTGACCGGCAACGAGTTCAAGACCCAGTACATGGATGCGGTCAGCGTCCGGAACAAACTGGTGGATTTCCTGGCTTTCTACATGAAGATCGAGGTGTTGATCATCGATGATATCCAGGACCTGCTCGGCCCGGGATCCCAGAACGCGCTGTTCAACATCTTCAACCATCTCCACGAGAATGGCAAGCAGTTGATCTTCACCTCCGACCGTGCGCCCGCAGACTTGCAGAATTTCGAAGAGCGGATGTTGTCCCGCCTGAAATGGGGACTCTCCGTGGAACTGCAGGCCCCGTCCTACCAGACCCGGCTCGAGATGCTCCGCGCCCGCTGTTTCCGGGAAGGCGTCCGCATCGATGACGAAGTCCTGGTTTACCTGGCCAGCCGGATCAAGACCAACTTCCGCGAACTGGAAGGCGCCCTGATTTCCCTGATCGCCCACGCGACCCTGGCCCACAAGGAGATCACCGTGGAACTGGCCGGACAGGTTACCGGAAAGATCGTCGGCGAGCAGAAGAACGACATGACGATCGACAAGGTACAGAAGACCGTCTGCGAATACTTCAACATCACCCGCGACACCCTCCTGTCCAAATCCCGCAAACGCCAGATCGTACAGGCCCGCCAGATCGCCATGTACATGAGCCGCAACCTGGTCGGTTGTTCCCTGGCCACGATCGGTGCGGAATCCGGAGGGAAGGACCATGCGACGGTCCTGCACGCCTGCACGACGGTGACGGACCTCATGTCCACGGACCGGACGTTCCGGCAATACGTGACGGACATCGAAAATATGCTGGTACCTGTAAAATAAAAGACGCCTTTTCGGCGTTTTTTTTTATTTTTGTATATCTGCATAAGCAGACGTCACGAAAACACATTCCTTCAATATGGATTCCAACGATGTATTGAACATTTTCCGTGAGATCACCAAGATCCCGCGCGAATCCGGTCATGAAGAAAAGATGACCGCCTTCCTTCAAGATTTCGCCGCCCGCCATGGCCTTGCCTGTAAGACCGACGCTACCGGTAACGTATTGATTACCAAAGAGGCATCACCCGGCAAGGAGCATGTCCCCACGCTGGTCCTGCAGGGCCATCAGGACATGGTCTGCGAAAAGAACGCCGGCTGCCCGCACGATTTTGCCAAAGATCCGATCCCTTATGTCATCGAGGACGGGTGGATGATTGCCAAGGATACGACCCTGGGGGCCGACGACGGCATCGGTGTCGCAGCCTGCCTGGCCCTGCTGGAGAGCGACCTTCCGACCGGGAAACTGGAATGCCTGTTCACCATCTCCGAGGAGACCGGCATGGACGGAGCCATGGCCCTGGAGCCGGGCTTCTTCACGGGAAAGACGCTGATCAACCTGGATTCCGAAGACGAAGGACAGCTTTTCGTCGGATGTGCCGGCGGCGTGAACACCCTGGTCACGTTTACCTATGACCGGGAGCCCGTCAAACCCGGCAGCCAGATCGTCCGGCTGCACGTCTTCGGCGCGATGGGCGGCCACAGCGGCGATGATATCAACAAGGAACGCTGCAATGCCGTCCAGCAGATGGCCCGTTTCCTGTTCCACGAATGGGGTTCCTATCAGCTGATCCTTTTCAAGGGCGGCGGCAAGCACAACGCCATCGCCCGCGAGGCAGAGGCGGTCGTCGCCATCCCCGCCGAAAGCCAGGAAGCCTTTCTGGAGCGTTTCTCCCAATTCGGAAAGGCCCTTTCCGCCGAGTTCGCCGTCAGTGACCCGGGCGTCACCGTCGAAGTGAAGCGGTTCTTTACCAATGAGAAAGCGATTGATACCGATACGGCACAGCGGCTGGTTTCTTCCCTGGTTGCCGTCCACCACGGCGTCCTGGCCATGAGCCAGGATATCCAGGGACTCGTCGAGACCTCCAGCAACCTGGCATCCGTCCGGATGGTGGAGCCCGGCCGGATCGAGATCTGCACCAGCCAGCGCAGCAGCGTGGAGTCGGCCAAGCACTTCATGGCGGACAAGATCGAGGCCTGCTTCCGCCTGGCCGGAGCCCAGGTCCGTCGCAGCGACCCGTATCCGGGTTGGAAACCGGACATGAAATCCCACATCCTGCAGGTCTGCGTCGAGAGTTACAAGCGCCTGTTCGGCGTGGAGCCCGAAGTCAAGGCCATCCATGCCGGACTGGAATGCGGTCTGTTCCTGGAGAAATTCCCGGGCCTGGACATGATTTCCTTCGGCCCGACCCTGCGCGGCGTCCATGCGCCGGGAGAGAAGCTGGACCTGGCTTCCAACGAGAAGTTCGTCCAACACCTGGTCGATGTCGTAACCCATTTTGAATGATGGAGAAACTGGTAGCGCCTTCCATGTTGTCCGCGGATTTCCTCCACCTGGAGAAAGACGTGGAACGGGTCAATGCGGAAGGGGATATCTTCCACCTTGACATCATGGACGGGGTCTTCGTCCCGAACCTCTCGTACGGATTCCCCGTCGTCCAGGCCATCGCCCGGAAAGCCACGCGGCCGATGGACGTCCACCTGATGATCGTCCATCCGGAAAAGTACATCCCCCGATTTGCCGATACCGGAGCATCCATGATCAGTTTCCACCTGGAAGCGGCCGAGGATGACGGGAACGACCCGGCGGAAATCCTCCGCCTGATCCGTTCCCGCGGAATCCAGGCCGGACTGGCCATTGATCCGGATGTACCCGTAGAGAAACTCTTCCCTTATCTGGAAGAGGCGGATTTCGTACTGGTGATGAGCGTATTTGCCGGTTTCGGCGGTCAATCCTTCATCGAAGCTTCTTATGAGCGGATCGCCGCGGTCCGGCGGGAAATCAGCAGAAGGGGATTGAACGTCCGGATCGAAGTGGACGGCGGCGTCAGTGCCGCCAATGCCGGCCGGCTGGCTGCAGCAGGGGCGGATATCCTGGTTGCAGGAAGCTCCGTATTCAAGTCCGAAGACCCTGCAGAGGCCATCCGGCAGATTAGAAGCAACGCTTTAAATCAGATAATGTAACTGATTCCCTTAAAGCCGAATTCTCGGATATTTCCATCGGGCATCTTGACACGCAGCAAACCGCGTTCCGAGATGCCCTTGATGGTTCCTTCGAAGACCTCGCCGCTGCGACAGTCCGTGAAGGCATGGCGCTCCTCCAGCCGGTAAAGCGGCTGCAGGAAACGGCTGCGGATTTCGTTGCGGTCTTCTTCCAGACAATGGCGGAACGCATCCAGGAAGCGGTCCAGGACTTCCGGGACGGAATAAGAGCGGCCGGTCAGTTTGGACAGGGAAACGGGATTCATCAGTTCGGGATTGAAATCCGTCTGGTTGACATTCAACCCGATACCGATGATGCTGCTGACGACCTGCCCGCCCATCAGGCTGTTCTCGATCAGCATGCCGCATAGCTTCTTGTCGCCCGCATAGATGTCATTGGGCCATTTGATCCGGGTGTCAATTCCGTAGCCGGCCAGGGTCTGGTGCATCGCCAGGGTCGCCATCTCGCTGAGCAGGAACTGGTCCTCGGCCGGGATCGCGCGGACGCCGTCCCGCCCCGGGCGCAGCAGCAATGAAAAGGTCAGGTTCTCGCCCGGCCGGGTTTCCCACCGGTTGCCCCGCTGCCCGCGTCCGGACGTCTGGCTCCGGGCTGCCACAACTGACAAATTGGCAAGCGTTTCCATCCTGCGGTGGACCTCATCTTGCGTCGAATCCACGGTATCCAGCCAGATTATTGTCATGTCCTGTTTCATTGGTGCAGTTTTTGTCTTATCTTTGTAAGAATTTGAGGTATTAGACCCGCTCGACAAAATTACGACAAAAACATGAGAATTTCACCCGTTACCGTCATCGCCAACGCGATGCTTGAAAAGAAAGCCCAAAACGTCGTCTCCCTCGACCTCCGCGCCATAGAAAGTTCCATCTGCGACCATTTCGTCATCTGCAATGCGGACTCCACCACCCAGGTGGCGGCCATTGCCGACAACGTTCTCGTCAAGATGGAAGAACGCCTCGGAGCGAAAGTCCTCCGGATGCAGGGATTGGAGAATGATTTCTGGATCATCCTCGATTACGGAGACGTCGTCGTCCACATATTCTTGACGGAATACCGCGACTTCTATCGCCTCGAGGACCTCTGGGCGGATGCCAAGCGCAAAGTCCACAAGGATGAGCCCAAACCGGCCAAACCGGCGAAGGAAGGTGAAAAGCGTGTCAAGCCGAAGGCGGCGACCAAGGTCCGCGCTGCGGCCAGGAAAGTCGCGAAACGAAACGGAGAAGATTATTGAAAATGGCAGACAATACCCCTAAGATGCCCCCTCGGAACCGGATGCCGAAAATGAATTTCGGCTTTACCTGGTTTTACCTGTTCCTGATCGTCGGGATCGGATTCATGCTATTCGGCCAGCGCGGAGCCAATCCGCAGAAGATCGAATGGGCGGAAGTTCAGACGATGATCCAGGCAGGCGATGTCAAGGAAATCCATTTCATCCGGAACGATTACCAGGGAAAGGTGACGGTCCGTCCGGAACGGCTGGCCAAGTATTCCGACCTGTTCGGCGGCCAGGTTCCCGCCCGGTCCCCGCATTTCATCTTCATGACCTCCAGCAAGTTCGACCCCGAGCAAGTCTTCGGGGAGCTGAACGCGAACCTGCCGGCTGACAGCCAGGTCAAAGTCATCATGGAGAACGACAGCAAGATCTGGAGCCAGCTGATCGAGATCCTCCTGTTCCCGGTCCTGCTGATCCTGATGTGGGTCTTCATGTTCCGCGGCATGGGAAAGAACGGCGGTGTCGGTGGTCCCGGAGCCGGCGGCGTGTTCAACGTCGGCAAGGCCCAGGGCAAGCTGGCGGACAAGAACCAGGTCAAGGTGACATTCAAGGACGTGGCCGGCCTGTACGGGGCCAAGGAAGAAGTCATGGAAATCGTGGACTTCCTCAAGAACCCGTCCAAATATACCGCCCTCGGTGCCAAGATTCCGAAGGGCGCCCTTCTCGTCGGTCCTCCAGGAACGGGCAAGACCTTGCTGGCCAAGGCTGTAGCAGGGGAGGCGGACGTCCCGTTCTTCTCCATTTCCGGTTCGGATTTCGTGGAGATGTTCGTCGGCGTAGGTGCTTCGCGCGTGCGTGACCTGTTCCGCCAGGCCAAGGAAAAGGCCCCCTGCATCGTCTTCATCGACGAGATCGATGCCGTGGGCCGTGCCCGTGGCAAGAATGCCGGTTTCTCCGGCAATGACGAGCGGGAAAATACCCTGAACCAGCTCCTGACGGAGATGGACGGTTTCGGGACCAACAGCGGCGTCATCATCCTGGCGGCCACCAACCGCGCTGACATCCTGGACAAGGCGCTCATGCGTGCCGGCCGTTTCGACCGGCAGATCTATGTGGAGCTTCCGGAAGTCAACGAGCGGGAAGAGATCTTCAAGGTGCACCTGCGCGGGCTCAAGGTATCCAAGGACTTTGATATCAAGCTGATGGCAAAGCATACCCCGGGATTCTCCGGCGCCGATATCGCGAATGTCTGCAACGAGGCGGCCCTGACGGCTGCCCGCAAGAACAAGAAAGAGATCGACACCCAGGATTTCATGGATGCGGTCGACCGCATCATCGGCGGTCTGGAGCGGAAGGAGAACACCATCATGTCCAGGGATGAAATCCGGACGACCAGCTACCCAGCAGCCGGTCACGACGTCGTGGGCTGGGTGCTTGCGTAAGCGGATAC
>JAFUUB010000033.1 GCA_017483985.1 Bacteroidales bacterium
AATAATGCTGGGCGGGAACGGAATCGGCGCTTTTTGTACCCGGGAGCACCAGGAGGGAGGCGGCGGGAACGGAATCGGCGCTTTTTGTACCCGGGAGCACCAGGAGGGAGGCGGCGGGAACGGAATCGGTGCTTTTTGTGCCCGATAGCACCGGAATGAAGGCAGGCTGTCGCTTCGCGCCGGCAGGATGCCGCTTCGCGCTGATGCGCTCGCGGGTTCCTGACTTCGGCGCTATGACCACTGCTGAAGAACGCAGCGCCCGCGCCGGAGGCGGCGGGCTGCTGTTGTTATGTAGAAACGGGCTTTCAAGCGAGCTTGAGTCCGTTTCTACATAACAACAGCGCTCGACTTTCGTCGAGCGCTGCTTCTTCGTGACGCCTGCAGGATTCAAACCTGCGACCTTTTGATCCGTAGTCAAATGCTCTATTCAGCTGAGCTAAGGCGCCATTCCGGATTCCCGAGGGAGATCCTTATGTGTGTCAAGTTATTCAGCAAGTTCTTTTGCCACGAACTTCTTCTCCTTGATGCGGGCCTTCTTACCAGCGAGGTCGCGGAGGTAGAAGATACGTGCCCTGCGGACTTTACCGACCTTGTTGAGTTCGATGCTGTCGATGGCAGGAGACTCATACGGGAAGATTCTTTCAACACCGACACCGCTGGAAACTTTGCGGATGGTGAAGGTCCTGGTGAAAGGATCCTGGCCCTTGATCTGGATGACGACGCCTCTGAATTTCTGCAGACGCTCTTTGTCACCTTCCTTGATCTTGTAGGTCACGGTGATGGTATCACCGGCCTTGAACTGAGGATATTCGGCGACTTTCCCGTTCTGGAAAGACTGCTCTACTAACTTGATGTAATCCATTTTACTCTTCTTAACTTTAGCGCAACGTTGCCGGGCATCACGCCGCAAGAGGTTGCATTGTCATTTTGGGACTGCAAATGTAGTCATAATTTTACAATCCGCAAACTTTTCCCCGAAAAAATCAGAAATTTTCCTTCATTTTATCGAAGAGGGCCTTGTCTTCCCGGCTCAGGTCCGGGGTAAAGGTCGGGTTGCGCCGGATGGACTCGAGCATCTCCTTCTCACTGCGGGAGAGTTTCTTCGGAATCCATACCAGGAACTTGACGTACAGGTCGCCCGTCCCGCTGCCATACCCCTTGACGGCCGGCATGCCGCGGCCGCGCAGGCGGACGACGGAGCCGGACTGGGTACCGGGATCGACCTTGATCTTATAGGAGCCGTCCAGGCAGGGAATCGTCACTTCCGTGCCCAGCATGGCATCCATGACCGAGAGGATCTGGGTATAGAACAGGTTCTGGCCATCGCGTTTGAGCTGGGAATGCGGGATCTCCTCGATCACGACCAGCAGGTCGCCGTTCGTACCGTTGTTCTTGGCGGCATGGCCGGCCCCGCGGACGGAAAGCTGCATGCCGTCTTCCACGCCGGCCGGGATAGTGACCTTGACGGTCGCCTTCTTGCGGACAAGGCCGGTCCCGCCGCAGGTACGGCAGGGGTTCTTGATGATCTTCCCCTCTCCCCCGCAACGCGGGCAGGTGCTGTAGGTCACGGTCTGGCCGAAGAAACTGTTGGACACGCGCTGGACCTGGCCGGTGCCGTGGCAGTCGGGGCAGGTCTGGATGTCAGAGGCGTTCTTCGCGCCCTTTCCGCCACAATCGGGGCAGGGCTCGTTGCGCTCGATGGTCACTTCCTTCTCGACGCCCCGGGCGATCTCCTCGAGGGTCAGCCGCACCCGCGTACGGATATCCCGGCCGCGGTAGACCCGCTGCTGGGCCTGGCCGCCGCCACCGAATCCGCCGAAGCCGCCAAAACCTCCGAAACCGCCGCCGAAGCCGCCACCGAAGATGTTGTTCAGCAGGTCGTTCAGGTTGAAGCTGCTGAAGTCGAATCCACCGGTCTGGCCTTCCACGCCGGCATGGCCGAACTGGTCATAGCGGGCCTTCTTGTCCGGGTCGCTGAGCACGGAATACGCCTCGGAGGCCTCCTTGAATTTCTCCTCGGCGGTCTTCTTCTCGGCATCGGTGCCGTTGACCCACTTGTCCGGATGCCACTTCAGGGCCAGTTTCCGGTAAGCGGACTTGATCTCATCGGTCGAGGCGCTTTTCTCAACGCCCAGGACCTCGTAGTAATCTCTCTTCGCGGCCATAGCTTAAATCCCCACGACAACTTTGGCATAGCGAAGCACCTTCCCGCCCAGCAGGTACCCGGTCTGGACCACGTCGAAGACGAGACCCTTCTTGTCTTCCTCCGGAACCGGGAACTGCGCTACGGCTTCGTGGAAGTCGGTATCGAACTTGGCGCCCTTGGCCTCGATCACCTCCAGGCCGCGGGTCTTCAGATATGCCATCAATTTATTATAAATCAAGGCCGTGCCTTCCTTGGCAGCCTCGTCGCTCGATTCGGCCAGCATGGCCATTGCGCGCTCACAGTCATCCAGGACCGGGAGCAGGCCTTTGATCGTATCGGCCGCAGCCGTGGCCACCAGGGCCATCTTTTCCTCGGTATTGCGACGGCGGAACGTCTCGAACTCCGCCATCAGCTTGAGGTAGTCGTTCTTCTCCGCAGCCAGTTTCCCTTCCAGCGAGGCCTTCTCTTCCTCCAGGGAAGCGACCTTCTCTTTCAGGGCCTTTTCCGCCTTCTTCTCTGCTTTCTTCTCCTGCTTCGGGGCCTCCTTGGCCACCTTCTCCGGCTCCTGCGCTTCGATATTTTCTTTCTTTTCTTCCATCATAAAGGGTAATTATTCCGGTAAGGGACTTCTTCAAATTATCTGCCACCCGGTCCGGGCTGACAGATTGGCAGAAATCAGATGTTCTCAAACGTGAACCGGTCCCAGGGCAGGTCTTTCGCCCGACCGCTTTCCAGCACGTCCATCACATAGGCCAGCAGCGGGAACTCATCCAGGTTGACCTCGCCCCGCTCGGCCTTGATGGCCATGGCTTTTGCCAGGCGGCGGACCACGACGATGGATTCCAGGGTGATGCCGCCCAGGATCTTCTGCGCCTCTTCATAGGTCTTCCCCTCGCCCAGCAGCAGTCCGATCTTGCGCGTACGCGCACCGGTCACCGTCACATACAGGTCCCCGATGCCCACCAGGGCGCTGTCGAAATCCGCCTTCTGGATCTGCAGGACGCGGATCATCTCCTTGGCCGCCTGGTAAAAGACCGCCGCCTGCGAATTGTAATGGGACTTTTCCTCGTCCCCGTCGCGGCGCCGGGCATAGCCCAGGGCCATGGCGACACCGAGGGCGTAGGCGTTCTTGATGGCGACGGCACTCTCCAGGCCGTTGGCATCATGGGTCAGGGAAATGTGGAACCACCAGGTCTGCAGGGCCGATTTCATCATCCGGAGGATGGTCGGGTCCTGGCCGCAGATAGCCACCTGCGTATGGTCATGTGCCATGATCTCGCCGGCCGTTCCCGGTCCGCCGAGGGCATAGATCTCCCGCTTGATCCCGGCCTTGGCCAGCGCGCGTTCCCAATATTCCGGATAGGAAATCAGGGTCCCGTCCTCCAGGTCCGTCAGGCCCTTGGCCGCAGACAGGACGGGGACGGAAGGATCCATCTTCATCAGGATGTCGTTCAGGAACCATTCCACCCCGAAGGAAGAAACGGCGCCGATGACGAAATCACAGCCGCGGACGGCTTCCTGCCACTGTTCACAATAATAATAGGAGGTCCCTGCCGGGAAAGGCTGCTCCAGTTTCGGATGCCGGCCTGCCTGCCGGCATGCATCGACCACTTCGCGGTCGACCGGCGTTCCGACGAGGCGGAGCGTATTGCCGTTCTCCGCCGCAACGAAAGCCAGGGCCGATCCCATCTGACCGATACCGATAATGGTTATGACTGCCATCTCACTCTAACATTAAGTCTGCAAAGATACGCCAAAATTCCGTGGAACGAAAATTGCTGGGATACATTCAAACTTCAAGGACATGGAAGACCTGACAAAATACGAAAAGCATTATTCCGAGGAGAGCCTCGTGGATAAGATCGCCAAAGTGGCGAAGAAAGCGGGGATCAAGGTGATCTATGCCGCCCTGCTGCTCTATTATGTCGTCAAGAATCCGAAGACGACCAAGGCGGACCGGGCCAAGATCCTCGGCGCCCTGGGGTATTTCATCCTGCCGATCGACATCATCCCGGATGCCATCCCGATCGCCGGCTTCACGGACGACCTGGCGGCCCTGACCTGGGCCATCTATGCCGTCGCCAAGAATGTCACGCCTGAGATCAAGGCACAGGCCAAGGCGAAGCTCAAGGAATGGTTCGGGAATGAATACGACGAGGATCAGCTCGGTTCCCTGAAGTAAGCAAACGGTATCAAAACGAAAAAAACGCCTGCCGCACTTGCAGCAGGCGTTTTCCGTATCTAGCGGACCACATTCTTGTTAAGCATCACAGATCTTGTCCGTTTTTGCGTGCCGTGCCTTACAGCCTGGCGAGGAGCAGAGAGCCTCACCGTGGAAGAGGCCTTCGTCTCTGCCTTCGTAGAGGTGGAAGCAGATATCCATTCAAGCGTCAACGGGAAATGAGGAACAGTCTGAATGGAACTCAACACCATCGGATTCCACGTTGCATCCAGATAGGCCTGCCCGGATGAATCCAGAGCATAATACATAATCTGCATACTGGAATAATAATCCGAAATCTTCACGCCTCTGGATATTTCTACATCTTCTGCATAACAGCCTTCAATTCTAGCGTTGGACCCATCCTCTGAAGTAAACCAGCCATCGGCGATCGGCCCTTCCCGGTTGACTGCATAAACCTTATCGCCGGCAACGAGATTCCCGTTCAGCAATACTTCAAAATCATGAGTCTGATTGTCCTCACCTTCGAAATTCTCAAGACCGAGATACAGGCTGTTGATTTCTATCTGACCGTTTTCGTTATTGAAATATACTTCGAACTTATAATCATCATTGGGTTCCCAGCCGGAGAGCCAGTATGCATGGTTCGATTCCGAACTGCTCAATACGATTTCATAAGAAACCGTACCCGTTCCACCATTACTGCCGGACAATTTCCATGTCCCGAGCCAGCGGTTAAACGCTTCCGTGGGTTTCTCCTCCCTAATCGTGAAGTCCAGCACGGCATACTGTCCCGTCAGGTTGCCCTTGCTGTCGAAACCGATCGCGAAGGCTTTCCACTCCCCGGCGCGGAGCCGGTCGAAGAGGATAAAGCTTTCCCGGGTTCCCAGCAGTTCCGACCAGGACGCATTTCCGGCCTTGACATCGGCGGCCAGGTTGTCCCGCACGGCCGTGCAATAGTCGGAGAGGGATCCCTTGAAGTCCGTATCGTAGCTGGATTTCGAGATCACGTCGATATAGTAGGAATTGTTGTCCGCGCTTTTGACGACAATACGGTCCACCTCGACACCTTCTGATGTATTCTCACGGCCGTTGTAGGTGACCGTCCAGTTCCTGTTGACTTCGAACTTGAGGGTCGTTCCACCGCCGCCGCCCGATCCTCCGGATCCGCCGGAGCCACCCGAGCCGCCGGAACCGCCGCCCGGATAACCGCCGCCACCCGGATAGTAAGGACCATCCATATAAGGGTCTCCTCCGCAAGAAACCGCCAGCAGTGCTACGGCTGACAAGAGGGACCAGATACGCGTATGCATTTTCATGGTGAACAGGATTTATAGGTCGTTAATCAATCTTTTTGCTTACATTTGCCGCTACAACCCATTGCAAGATGCATACCAAGGAAGAAAAACTGGCCCAGTTCGGGCGTATCCTCGACATCATGGACAAGCTCCGTGCAGAGTGTCCGTGGAACCATGCGCAGACCGTAGACACCCTCCGTCCGATGACCCTCGAGGAGGTATACGAGCTCAGCGACGCCATCCTCAAACAATCGGACGACGACCTGAAAAAGGAACTCGGCGACGTGCTGCTGCACATTGTCTTCTACAGCAAGATCGCCGAAGAACAAGGGAAATACGATATCGGCGACGTGATCGACCGGCTGTGCGAGAAGATGATCTTCCGGCATCCGCACGTCTTCGGGGACAAGAACGGAGAAAAGATGGACGCCGAAGCGGTTTCCGAGCAGTGGGAACTCATGAAAACCAAGGAGAAAGGCGGCAACAAACGCGTCCTGTCCGGCGTTCCGGACAGTCTTCCGCCCATCCTGAAGGCCCTGTCCATGCAGGACAAGGCCCGCGGCGTGGGCTTCGACTGGGAAGCGCGCAGCCAGGTCTGGGACAAGGTCAAGGAGGAGCAGGGTGAGTTCCAGGCTGAACTGGAAGCCCTTGAGCAGGCCGACGGGGAAATCGATCCGGCCGTCATCGGCATTCCGGACGGAGCCTCCGACAGCTACAAGGCCGCCTACGACCGGGCGGAGGAGGAACTGGGCGATTTCATGTTCGCCACCATCAACGCAGCCCGCCTGTACGGGCTCAATCCTGATACCGCGCTCAACCGGGCCTGCGACAAATTCCGCCGGCGCTTCACCTACCTGGAGGAGCAGACCCTCCGCAAAGGCCGCGACCTGCACGAAATGACCCTCGCCGAGATGGACGCCATCTGGGACGAGGGTAAAGCCAAAGGACTATGAAAAAAGCCCCGGACGGGGCTTTTTCCTATTTCAGGAATGCATCTCCGACAACCTTCTGGCTGCGGGCGATGAAGTCCGCCAGGGGCTTGCCTTTCAGCATACCGTTGGCCAGCAGAGCCAGGTCGGTCAGCTGGTGGAGCAAGTCCTCATTTTTCTCCCCGCTGCGGAGTTTCTGGATCAGCGGGTGTTCCAGATTGACTTTCAGGGTGAAGTTTTTCGGCATGTTGCCGAAGTAGTTCATCCCGCCGCCGAGGGCAGACATCTCGCGGTAGCGACGCATGAATTCGTTCTGGGTGATCAGCACCGGCTCACCGGACTCGCCCAGGTTCTCGGCCTCCACGTTCCAGTCGTATTCCGTCGGAAGAGCCGGCTTGAAGAGCTCGTCCAGCGCCTTCTTCTCCTCTTCGTTCAATTCCGGTTTCGTCTTCTCTTCCTTGACGATCAGGTTCTCCACGCTGTCCGAGTCGACGCGGGCGAAGCGGACGTTCTCCATCTTGGTTTCCAGCAGGTTGACCAGGTGGGAATCCAGCTCGCAGTCCAGCAACAGGACGTCGTAGCCCTTGTTCTTGGCCGCTTCGATGAAGGCATACTGTTCGTCCGCATTGGTCGCATACAGGCAGATGACGTGCTTATCCTTGTCGGTCTGCTCCCTTTCCACGGCCTTCTTGTAATCGTCCAGCGCGAAGTATTTCCCGTCGGTATTCTTGACGAGGGCGAACTTCATGGCCCGGTCGCAGAACTCCTCGTCGGAGAGCATACCGTACTCGATGAAGAGCTTGATGTTGTCCCACTTCTCCTCGAAGGTCGCACGCTCCTCCTTGAAGATCTCTTCCAGGCGGTCCGCCACCTTCTTGGTGATGTACCCCGAGATCTTCTTGACATTGGCGTCACTCTGCAGGTAGCTGCGGGAGACGTTCAGCGGGATGTCCGGGGAATCGATGACGCCATGCAGCAGGGTCAGAAAGTCCGGGACGATGTTGTCGACGTGGTCGGTGACGAACATCTGGTTGCAGTAGAGCTGGATCTTGTTCTTCTCGATGGCCATCCGTTCCTTGATCTTCGGGAAATACAGCACGCCGGTCAGGGTGAAGGGATAGTCCACGTTCAGGTGGATGTGGAAGAGCGGATCCTCGTGCATCGGATAGAGGGCCTTGTAGAAATTCAGGTAGTCCTCTTCCTTCAGGTCGGACGGGGTACGGGTCCAGATCGGCTCGATGTTGTTGATGACCTGGTCCTTGTCCGTATCGTGGTAGGCGCCGTCCTTCCATTCCTGCTCCTTGCCGAAGACCACCGGGACGGGCATGAACTTGCAATATTTCTCCAGCAGGGCCTTGATGCGGGCCTTGCCGGCATATTCGGAAGAGTCATCGTCCAGGTACAGCGTGATCACGGTGCCGCGGTCCGTCTTGTCGGAAGGCTCCATGACATATTCCGGGCTGCCGTCGCAGCTCCAGCGCACGGCTTGGGCGCCTTCTTTCCAGCTGAGGGTATCGATGGTCACCTTCTTGGAGACCATGAAGGCGGAATAGAAACCGAGGCCGAAATGGCCGATGATGCTGGCCATCTGGTCCTTGTATTTCTCCAGGAACTCGCCGGCGGAAGAGAAGGCGATCTGGTTGATGTATTTGTCGACCTCCTCTTCGGTCATGCCGATACCGTGGTCAATGATCCTGAGGACCTTTTCCTTCTCATCCAGTTCGATCTCGACCTTCAGGTCGCCGAGTTCGCCCTTGAAATCGCCGCTGGAGGCGAGGGCTTTGAGTTTCTGCGTCGCATCCACCGCATTCGCGACGAGTTCACGCAGGAAGATTTCATGGTCGCTGTAAAGGAACTGTTTGATGACGGGGAAGATGTTCTCCGTCGTTACTCCGATTTTTCCGTTCATATTCATATTCATTTATTGTCAACAAAAAGGCGGCCCCTTCCGGGACCGCCCTCCATGGGTCAAATAGTGTTCCAAGCAGGATATCCTGCCAAAATGTCACTAAAACTTCAATCCGACACCGGCACGCAGGGTCGCGCCGAATTCCGTTCCCCAGTTCAGTTCAAGGTGACCGTAGACCGGCCCGCCGTAATTCACGCCGACCGGGACGATCTCAAAGGTCGGGGTCACTCCCCCCTCGTCTTCCTTGTCGGAGAAGAGGAAGGCCGCTCCGACGGAAGCACCGGAAAAGAGCTGCCACTTGGGCTTGTTGACATAGGTAAAACGCACGCCGGGAACGACGGAAAGGGATTGCCAGTGGTCCGTCCGTTCGACCGGTCCGTTTTCTTCTTTGATCCGGTCACACCGCGCCCAGCCGCCGTTGACATCCGCACAGACCACCAGCCAGGGATTGATCTGGTAATTGGTGCGCAGCGACAGCGCCGGAGAGGTATGATACTCGTCGTAATTCTTTTCCGGCTTGTAAAGGCCGAAAGTAAAGATTACGGCAAAGATCTGGGCGAACGGATTCAAGGCTGCCTCCGTAATGGCATGTTCGCCGGCATAGGCGATGGGGGCGATGCCGAAATCCATGCTCCATTGTCCCGGTTGGGCGAACCGTTCCTGGGACCGGAGGGGGGCCGACAGCAGCGCAAAAGCCGCAAGGGCGCAGATCATCTTGGGAAAAAGTTTCATAGTCGGTTATTTATAAAGGAATCGTTTGATACTCATCTTCGGGGTCTTTTCGAAAGGTTCCGAGACCGGTTCGACCTTGGCCAGCGGGCTGTAATTCGGAAGCCTGCGGTTGGACGCCTTGCGGATGTTTTCCGGAATCTCGGAGATGGCTTCCTCGTCCAGGAGGTCCTTGGCGATGGCCTGCTGGTCCAGGTAGACCAGGGCGACCAGCTTGCCGCCACGGTCGACGACGACGGTTTCAAGGACATAGTCCTGGTTGTTGACGACCGCCTCGATCTCCTCCGGATAGATGTTCTGGCCGGAAGGGCCGAGGATCATGTTCTTGGAACGGCCGCGGATGAAGATGTTGCCTTCCGTATCCATGATGCCGAGGTCTCCGGTCTTGAGCCAGCCGTCTTCAGTGAAAGCGTTGGCCGTGGCTTCCGGGTTCTTGAAGTAGCCGATGGTGATGTTATCGCCCTTGGCCTGGATCACGACGGCAATGTGCTGCTGGTCTAAGGAATCGATCCGGACCTGGGCGCAGTCGACCGGTTTGCCGCAGGAGCCGGGGACGTACTTCGTCCAGTGCTCGTAGGCCAGCAGCGGGCAGGCCTCGGTCATGCCGTAGCCGACCAGATACGGGAACTTGATCTTCTTGAACACCTTCTCAACTTCGGGGTTGAGTGCGGCGCCGCCCATGATAAACTCCTGGACGCGTCCGCCGAAGGCCTGTTCCAGGCCCTCGCGCACTTTCTTATAGATCAAAGTATTGACTCCCGGGATCTTGAGGGCGAACTTGATGGCCGGCTTGTCCAGGGTCGGTTTGATCTTGGACTTGTAGATCTTCTCCATGACCAGCGGGACCGTGATCAGCAGGTAGGGCTTCACCTCGGCGAAGGCCTTCAACAGGGCCGCCGGAGTCGGAGCCTTGCCCAGCCAGTAGATGGCCGTGCCGTTGCAGAGCGGGTAGATGAATTCGATGACCAGGCCGTACATGTGGGCCATCGGCAGCATGGAGACCATCTTGTCGCCGGCGGGGACGTTCCGCTGGCTGAAATCCACGTTGGCGGAAAAATTCCGGTAGGTCAGCATGACCCCCTTGGGACTTCCGGTGGAGCCGGAGGTGTAGTTGATCGTGCTCAGGTTGTCCCAGTTGTCGGTCGGGAAGACCACGTCCTCCGGTTTCAGGCCGCCGGGATACTTCGCGGCAAACAGGTCATCCAGGCGGGCATAGGCATCGGCGAACCTTTCATCCGTACAATGCAGCAACTGCCAGGAATCCACGTCGATGGCTGCTTTGAGCCGGGGCATCTGCGTACCATCCAGCTTCGCCCATTTGTCCGCGTTCGTGAAAAGGACCACGCTTTCGGAATGGTCGGTCAGGTAGGCGATGCTGTCCGGCGTGAAATCGGCCAGGATCGGCACGATGACCGCCTCGTAGGTATTGACGGCCAGGTAGGCGATGCCCCAGCGGGCGCCGTTGCGCGCGCACAGGGCGATCTTCTCCCCCTTTTCGATACCGGCCTCCCGGAAAAGGAGGTGGAACCGTTCGATATGCCGGGCCATGTCGGCATAGGTGAATGTTTCGCCACCGATGTTGTTCAAGGCAGGCTTGTCCCAGAATTTCCGGGTCGCCGCCTGCAGACGTTCCAGATAGTGCGGATAGTTTTCCATGACAGGGTCGGTATTCGTTCGGACAAAAATAAGGATTTTTTCCCTTTTATGTGCTATCTTTGCACCTGAATTAGAGGAGAGTAACATGAGACGAAAACCGATTGTCGCACTGATCTATGACTTCGACGGGACCCTGTCCCCGGGCAACATGCAGGAATTCGGATTCATCCAGGCCATCGGATCCACGCCGGACGAGTTCTGGAAGATGTCGGACGGCATCGCCGTAGGGCAGGATGCCAGCAACATTCTCGCCTACATGAAACTGATGTTCGACAAGGCACGCGAAAGCGGCATCCGGCTGACACGCAATGACTTCCGGAGATACGGGATGGACATCAAACTCTATGACGGCGTCCGTGAGTGGTTCCGCAACGTCAACGAGTATGGTACGGCGCGGGGCGTCAAGATCGAGCACTACATCAATTCCTCCGGGCTGAAGGAGATCATCGAAGGGTCCCCCATCGCCAAGGAGTTCAAGCACATCTTCGCGGGCTCTTTCATCTACGATGAGAAGGGAGAGGCGGAATGGCCCGGCATCGCCGTGGACTATACGGCCAAGACCCAGTTCCTCTTCAAGATCCAGAAAGGCATCTTCTCTTCCCGCGACGCCAAGCAGGTCAACGAGAGCATGGCCGACGAGAACAAGCGGATTCCGTTTACGAACATGATTTATTTCGGCGACGGGGACACCGACGTCCCTTCGATGAAGATCGTGGGCATGTTCGGGGGTCATTCCATCGCGGTATTCGACCCGACCCGGCCCAACAAGCGGGAAGTCGCCCGCAAGCTGCTCCGGCAGGGCCGCGTGGGCTACATCACCCCCGCCAATTATACCAAGGACAGCCGTACGTTCCGCCTCGTGTGCGCCATCATCGACAAGATCAAGGCCGACGCCGACCTGAAATTCCTCGCCCGCTATAAGTAATTTTCCGTCAAAAGGTCAATAATTTTTCCCCAGGGGCAGGAAACTTCCGTTTTTTTTCTAATTTTGCACCCGGAAACGAATGCGGCCGCCGTGGATCCGGCGCCGCGCCAAGTGTCAACTAATTCTATCTTTATGGGTAGCAGAAATGAAGAAATTCCTGGTAGTTTGCGCAGCAAGTTTGCTGTCCTGCTTCCTTGTGCACGCACAAGAGGCTGACGACTCCGGCCGTAGTGTCGGGTTGTCCGTTATTCCGAGATTTGACCTCAATCCTATTTTTTCGACGGAAAAAGGCGGAAGCGGCGAATTCACACTCGGTGATTCTTCTCTCTACACACTTCTGGAAGGTAATCTTTCCGACTCCTTTTCTTTCAGCATTGCCAATCACTGGCTGGCCTATGACAAAGAATCGATCCAGGCTCTGTATCAGAATACCTGGCACAGTGACGATGTCAACTGGCTGGATTGGGCGTACCTGACCTTCGAGACGAACGGCTGGTCCCTTACGGCCGGCAAGCAGCCGATGACCTTCGGCGCACTCGAGTTCGACGAATATGATTTCGAAGTGCCGTCCTTCCTCTGCTCGACGCTCTGGAACAGCATGAACGTCTACCAGTGGGGTGCCAAGGCCGGCTGGACCAATCCGGCCGAGAATACCACCCTCTCCCTCCAGATGACGACCTCTCCCTTCGGTGAGCGTCCGTTCTCCAGCAAGCTGTTCAACTACTCCGCCGAATGGCGGGGCACCTATGGCGCTTTCGAGAACATCTGGAGCGTGACGGCCGTCCAGCGGGCTCCCGGCGATTTCCTGCCGGTCCTGACGCTGGGACAGCGCTATACCATCGCTGACATGACGACATTCGCCCTGGACTGCTTCAGCGTCGTCGGCGACGAATTCGAGATCCTGCAGAAAGGCGTGACCCTGAACGGTTCGGTGACCGTCGCTCCGTCGGAGCGCCTGTCCGTGACCGGCCGGATCATCGCGGAATCCAATTCCGAGACCAGCAACAAGGACATGGTCGTCGGCATGAGCGGATTCTGGTTCCCGCTGAAAAACAATGATTCCCTCCGCCTGCATGCCTCGGCCGGATGGCGTCATGACTGGAACCAGGTCTCCCTGACCGTAGGAGCATTGTATTACCTGAACATCCCCATCCGCAAATAGATGATTGACAAAATTATCGATATCAAGCACCTTTCCAAGTCCTTCGGCGAGAAAAAGGTGCTCGAAGACATTAACCTCTATATCCGCCGCGGCGAATTCCTGACCCTGCTGGGACCTTCCGGCTGTGGCAAAACCACCTTGCTCCGCATGATCGCCGGATTCCTGCAGCCGGATGAAGGATCCATCATGATGGATGGGAAAGAACTCGCCGGCATTCCGCCGCACGAGCGTCCGCTTAACACCGTTTTCCAGCGTTACGCCCTGTTCCCGCACCTGGACGTCTATGACAACATCGCCTTCGGCCTGAAGCTCAAGAAAGTACCGGCCGACGAGATCGACAAGCGCGTCCGCCGCGTACTCAAGCTCGTGGCCATGTCCGATTATGAAGACCGCGACGTGGAGACCCTCTCCGGCGGCCAGCAGCAGCGTATCGCCATCGCCCGGGCCATCGTCAACCAGCCGAAAGTCCTCCTCCTGGACGAACCGCTGGCTGCCCTGGACCTGAAGATGCGCAAGGACATGCAGATCGAGCTCAAGGAGATGCACAAGAAACTCGGCATCACCTTCATCTACGTCACCCATGACCAGGAAGAGGCCTTGACCCTTTCCGATACCATCGTCGTCCTCAACGAGGGCCGCATCCAGCAGATCGGCACTCCGGTGGACATCTACAACGAGCCTGTCAACTCCTTCGTCGCCGATTTCATCGGCGAGAGCAACATCCTCAACGGCACCATGGTACGTGACCGCAGGGTCCGTTTCATCGGCCACGAGTTCGACTGCGTGGACGAAGGCTTCGGCGAGGAGAATCCGGTGGACGTCGTCGTACGGCCCGAGGACATCTACTTTACGACCGAGGAGGCCAAGACCCAGTTCACGGCCACCGTCGCCTCCTGCACCTTCAAGGGCGTGCACTACGAGATGTTCGTCAATACGGACCAGGGCTATGAGCTGATGATCCAGGACTATGACCCGTACCCGGTCGGCAGCACCGTCCGCCTGTACATCGACCCGGATGACATCCAGGTGATGCGCAAGGAGCGGACCTGCAACACCGTGGAAGGTACGGTCATCGACAAGGATACGATTGAACTCTTCGGGGAGAAATTCGAGTGCCCGAACGACCTGGAGGCCGGAGACGCCATCATCGCCGAGGTCCCCTTCGGCAAGGTGGAACTGGAAGACGACCTGGAAAAAGGCGAGCTGGACGGAGAGGTCTATTTCATCCTCTACAAGGGCAACCACTACCACCTGACCATCAAGGTCGACGGCGGCGGCTTCCTCTATGTCGATACGACTGACATCTGGGACAAGGGCGACCTGGTGGGCATCCACATCGCCCCGGAGGACCTGCATATCCGGAAAGCCGATGAAAGCAATTAAGCGTTCTTCCTGGTCGCTCCCCTACCTGATCTTCATGATCCTGTTCGTGGTGCTGCCGCTGCTGCTGATCGTGGTCTATGCCTTCCAGGACAACAGCGGGCATTTCACCCTGTCCAACATCACGAAGTTCTTCACGGACAAGGATGCCCTGAGCACGTTCGCGGTCTCCATCGAAGTGGCGATCGAGACGACGGCCCTGTGCATCCTGCTGGGTTATCCGGCCGCCTGGATCCTGTCCAACAAGAAATACAACAAGAGCGCCGTGACCATCGTGCTGTTCATCCTGCCGATGTGGATCAACGCCCTGATGCGTACCCTGGCGACCGCGCAACTCTTTGTCATGTTCGGCGTCGGGCTCGGGAAAGGGACCCTGCTGTTCGGTATGGTCTATGACTACCTGCCGTTCATGATCTATCCGATCTACAACGTCCTGGCGAAGATGGACAAGTCCTATGTGGAAGCGGCCGTCGACCTGGGCGCCAAGCCCTGGACCGCCTTCTGGAAGGTCACGGTCCCCCTCTCCATGCCGGGTGTCATGAGCGGCATCCTGATGGTCTTCATGCCGACCGTCAGCACCTTTGCCATTTCCGAGTTCCTGACCAACAACAAGATCAAGCTCTTCGGTACCATCATCCAGGAGAACATCAACTCCTCGATGTGGAACTATGGCGCCGCCCTGGCCTTCATCATGCTCATCATCATCGGAATCACGTCCCTCTTCCAGAAGGACAATGAACAGGTCGAAGGAGGACTTATCTAGGCCATGACGAAGATTTTCGCAAAGATTTACATCTGGGTGCTGCTGGTCGTCCTGTATGCCCCGCTGGTTTTCATCGCCATCTTCTCCTTCACGAAAAGCAAGGTACTGGGCAGTTGGGAAGGTTTTTCGACCACCCTTTACCAGAACCTGCTGACCGGTAAGATGCAGGGGAACAGTTCCCTGCTGGCCGCCGTCGAGAATACGCTGCTGATCGCCATCATCGCCGCCCTGTTCTCCACGATCCTCGGGACGGTTGCCGCCATCGGCATCCACAACCTCAAGGGCCGCAAGAAGCAGGCGATGACCTTCCTGAACAACATCCCGATGATCAATCCGGACATCATCACCGGTGTCTCGCTGTTCCTGCTGTTCGTATTCCTGCATTTCAGCCAGGGATATGTCTCCGTCATCCTGGCGCACATCACCTTCTGCACGCCGTACGTGGTGCTGAGCGTCATGCCGAAGCTCCAGCAGATGAATCCAAACATCTATGAGGCCGCCCTGGACCTGGGCGCCACGCCCAGCGTGGCCCTGCGCAAGGTGCTGGTCCCCGAGCTGAAACCGGGCATGATCTCGGGGTTCATCCTCGCCTTTACCATGTCCCTGGACGATTTCGCCGTGACCTTCTTCACCCGCGGCACCATCGGCCTCGAGACCCTTTCCACCTATATTTATACGGATGCCCGCAAAGGCGGCCTTACGCCGGAGCTGCGTCCGCTGATGACCCTGATCTTCCTCATCATCCTGATCCTGCTGGTCATCATCAATGTCCGTCAGGACCGTCTGAACAACAAAAAATCCGAATAAATGAAAAAAATCCTTACCATGCTGGCCGCCGCGGCCGTACTGCTGGGCTGCTCCGAAGACCGGAGCCAGATCCTCAAGGTCTACAACTGGTCCGACTACATCGACGAAGCAGTGATCCCCGAATTCGAGCAGTGGTACGAAGAGCAGACCGGAGAAAAGGTCCACGTCATCTACCAGACCTTCGATATCAACGAGACGATGCTTTCGAAGATTGAGAAGGGACATGAAGACTACGACGTCGTATGCCCGTCCGACTACATCATCGAGCGCATGCTCCAGAACGACCTGCTGCTTCCGATCGACCGGGATTTCGGCCAGACGCCGAACTACATCGACGAGAACCTTTCCCCGTATATCCGGGAATGCTTCAACAAGATCCAGGGCGGTGGCAAGAATGCCAACGACTATTCCGTGGGTTACATGTGGGGAACCACCGGCATCCTGTACAACGCCAAGTATGTCACCGAGGAAGAGGCCGCGACCTGGGAGGTCATCCGCAACCCGAAATTCGCGAACCGGATCCTGATCAAGGATTCCGCCCGTGACGTCTATTCCCAGATCATCCTGAAGCTCAAGGAGAAGGAGATCGCCGAAGGGAAATACACCCTGGACGAACTGATGAATTACACTTCCGACGCGGATATCGCCGCCGTGGAAGCCTACATGAAGGAAGTCAAGGAACTGGTCGCCGGCTGGGAAGCCGATTTCGGAAAGGACCAGATGGTCCAGGAGCAGGCCTGGGTCAGCCTGAACTGGAGCGGAGACGGCGTATGGGCGGTCGAAGAAGCCAAGGAAGTGGGCGTCGACCTGCGGTACACCCTCCCGAAGGAAGGATTCACCGTCTGGTTTGACGGCTGGGTCATCCCGAAATTCGCCCAGAATGTCAAGGCTGCCAAATACTGGATCAACTTCATGAGCCGTCCCGACATCGTCATCCGCAACGTCGAGGTCACCGGTTATGTCTCCGTCAGCGGAGCTCCGGAAGTGATGGAAGCCTTCACGGATGAGGAATTCGAGCCGATCGACCTGTCCTATTTCTTCGGTCCGCAGGCGGATTCCGTATGCGCCAACCCGGTTCTCTACCCGGCGAAAGCCGATATCGAGCGTTCCACGCAGGAGCATGACTGGGGCGAGAATACCCCCAAGCTGATTGAAATGTGGTCCCGCATCAAGGGTGACAATGCCAGCGCATTCACCTACATCCTGATCGGTGCCCTGCTGGCCGCAGCCATCTGCGCGGTGATCATCTCCCGCAACAAGAAGAAATCCCGCCACGGCAAGAAGCGCCGCTAAGCCGCATCCAAGCGCGTTGTCCTGCGACGGCAACGCAGCAGCATCTGACAAACCGGTCCTGCCCATTCCTGCAGGACCGGTTTTCTTTTATCTTTTCCTCTCCTTGACGGACCATGCCTGGTATTGCCAAGTAGGATGCTGCGGCTGAGTATCGCCCGACTCCTTCCTATCTGGCAAACAATCCTCGCACCTTGTACTACGATTCATAATCCTTTTCCGGACCGGTAATCCAAGGCCACCGGACCGGTACGCCCCTTCGTGGCTATCCCTCCCACTTCGCTACGCTCGTGGGCCCCTCCCGTTCACGAAGCCACGGGCGGCTACGCCGTCCGGCAGCCTTGGATTACCGGCCTGCGACAGTGGGATGAATCAGGTGGATCAATAGGACATCACGATTCAGAGCCGGGAGCAGGGCACAAAAAAAGCGTCTCCGAAGAGACGCTTTGTAAGTTTGTCCTGACCGAATTACTCGATGACAACGGTACGGTTGTTGGAGATCGGCTTGGAGAACTGGTCGGTACCACCCTGGCCAACAGCGTTGAGACGGGAAGCGTCGACACCGCAGTTCTTGACGAGGTAATCCTTGACCGCGTCAGCACGGGCCTGGGAGATGCGATCGTTGGCAGCGGCGGAGCCGGTAGCGGAATCAGCATAACCCTTGATGGTGTAGTTCTTGTCGGTGTTGGCGATCACCTGGCTGGCGAAGTAGTCGAGGTGAGCCTTTTCACGAGCGGAGATCTTGCTGCTGTTCAGGTCGAAGAAGGTGCGGGAAACCGGCTCAACTTCGCTTTCCTTGCCAACATACACGGTGTCCGGCTTGGCGTTCTTGAGGGCGTTGATCTCATCCTTGAGAGCAGCGTTCTCTTTCTCGAGCTGGGCAACGCGGTCCTTGAGGGCGTTGTACTGGTCGGTGGTGAACGGAAGCGGAACGACGACCGGAGTGATGGAGGAGTGACGGTCGAAGTTGGTGCGGCCGAGGTTGAAGATCAAACCGGCGGTCAGGCTCGGGAGGAAGGTGTAACGCTTCTCACCCGGGATACCGAGGGCCTCACGACGGGCGAGGTCAGCGGCGAGGTCGAGATAGAGGTCAACGTGGTTGCCAAGACGGAAGTCGTTGAGGATACCGGCACCGGCAGCATACTCGAAGTTGTTCTTGTCGCTGTCAGCAAGGTTCTTGAAGTTGGCGAGGCCGACGAACTGGGCGTAAGGGATGATGTCCCAGAAACGGGTCTCCTTGTAGCCGCTGAAGCTGTTGGAGAGGTTCCAGAGGAAGTCAGCGTGGAACAGGTGCTGATTGAACTCATCCTTGTAGCCAGCCTTGAGGGCGTTGTTGTCCTTGAGGTCGAAAGCATTCTTCAGGCCCTTGTAACCGATACGGGCACCCACGGTCGGGGTGAACCACTTACCAAGGTTGACATCGATGGCGAGGCCACCGAAAGGCTTGAAGTCGACATTCTCACCAGCGACAGTGTTGGCACCGGCGCCGAGGCCGATGAACCAGTTGTCCCAGAAGCCGTTGGTCTCATAAGAACCGCGGACAATGTTGCCATTCTCGTCACGGTTGCCATTCTCCTGCGCGCTGGCGGTGAAGGAGAATCCGAGGAGTCCTGCTACTGCAAGAGTTCCAAGAATAAATTTGATACCTTTCATGTTAAAAAAAATAAAATTAAATTGAATTAGTCACACTAAACCCGGCCTTCTTCAGGCCAAAATATATGCAAATATAGTAATTCTTTGGGAAATGCAAAACAATTGCGGATTATTTCCTCATTCTCTGATCCGGAGGGAGACAGAATTGTCAGAAATGGCGTATCTTTGTGTCCGGAAAGTATGTAACCACATGAAATTCAAACTCGAATCCGCATATAAACCGGCCGGGGACCAGCCCGCGGCCATCGACGGCCTCTGCTCCGCATTGCGTGAAGGCGTGGATGCCGTCACCCTGCTGGGCGTGACAGGCTCGGGCAAGACGTTCACCATGGCCAATGTCATCGAGAAACTGCAGCGTCCGGCCCTGATCCTGAGCCACAACAAGACCCTCGCCGCACAGCTGTACGGCGAATTCAAGGCGTTCTTCCCGCACAATGCCGTCGAGTATTTCGTCTCCTATTACGATTACTACCAGCCGGAGGCCTACATCCCTTCGACCGACACCTATATTGAGAAAGACCTGAGCATCAACGAGCAGATCGACAAGCTGCGCCTCAGCGCCGCCTCCGCCCTGATGTCCGGGCGGCGCGACGTCATCGTCATCTCGAGCGTTTCCTGCCTGTACGGCATCGGCAATCCGGAAGACTTCCACACCCAGACCGTGACCGTCCGCAAGGGCGAGCAGCGGAGCATGACCCGCCTGCTGTACCACCTGGTCGACGCCCTGTACAGCCGTACGGAAACCGATTTCAAACGGGGTACGTTCCGCGTCCGCGGAGATACGGTCGACGTGTTCCTCGGCGGGGCGGACGAAGCCGTCCGGATCGAGTTCTTCGGCGACGAAGTGGACCGGATCGCCCTGATCGAACCGGTGACCGGGGCCATCATCGAGGACCTGACCGAGGTCCCGATCTATCCGGCCAAGAATTTCGTAACCACCAAGGAGCAGAGCATGCGGGCCGTCAGTATGATCCAGGACGACCTCGTCCGACAGACAGAATATTTTGAGAGCATCGGCAAGACACTGGAAGCCAAGCGCTTGAAGCAAAGGGTCGAGTATGATCTGGAAATGATCAAGGAAATGGGCTACTGTCCGGGAATCGAAAATTATTCCCGCTACCTGGACGGCCGGCAGGCCGGTCAGCGCCCCTTCTGCCTCGTCGACTACTTCCCGAAGGATTTCATCACCTTCATCGACGAGAGCCATGTCACCCTTCCCCAGATCCGGGCGATGTACGGCGGCGACCATTCCCGCAAGTCCGTCCTGATCGAATATGGGTTCCGCCTTCCGGCGGCTGCGGACAACCGTCCCTGCACCTTCGAAGAATTCGAAGCCATCACCGGCCAGACCGTCTATGTCAGCGCCACGCCGACCGACTATGAACTCCGCAAGTCGGAAGGCCTGGTCGTGGAACAGGTGGTCCGCCCGACCGGCCTGCTGGACCCGCCGATCGAAGTGCGTCCGACCAAGAACCAGGTCGACGACCTGCTGGAGGAAATCCGCAAGCGGGCCGAAGTCGACGAACGCATCCTCGTGACCACCCTGACCAAGCGGATGGCCGAGGAACTGAACAATTATTTCGAACGGGTCGGCGTCCGCTGCCGGTACATCCATTCCGACATCGACACCGCCGAACGGGTCGAAATCATCGAAGATTTCAAGAACGGGCTCTTCGACGTGCTGGTCGGCGTCAACCTGCTCCGGGAAGGGCTGGACATCCCCGCCGTCTCGCTCGTGGCCATCCTGGATGCGGATAAGGAAGGCTTCCTGCGTTCGGGACGCTCCCTCACGCAGACGGCCGGCCGGGCGGCCCGCAACGTGCATGGGCTGGTCATCATGTACGCGGACACCATCACCCAATCCATGCAGGAGACCATTTACGAGACCGACCGCCGGCGTTCCAAGCAGATGGAATACAACAAGTTGAACAACATTGTTCCGACCCAGGTCGAGACCCGGCACAACATCCTGCTGGGCGAACTCGGCGGAGAGACCGGCCGGGTCAGCGCCGCCAATTCCTACGATGCGCCGACCTACATCCCCAGCCCGTCCGAACTGGGCAAAGGCCATATCACCGTGGGGCTGGGCCATGACTCCAAACGGCAGACCAACTCCGCCTACGCCGACGGCTACCTGCAGGCCGACCTGGCGGCCGTGCTGCAGGATCCGGTCATCCGGTCCATGTCACGCGAGCAGGTCGAGAAATCCATGGCCGAGGCCAAGCGCAAGATGCAGAAAGCCGCCGCCGACCTCGACTTTACGGCGGCCGCCCGCTGGCGGGATGAAATGTGGGCCCTCCAGGAATACCTCAAGGTCTGGAAACCGTAAAGCCATTTGGGAAGTCCGGAATTGTTTGCTAACTTTGGGCAAACGACGGACTTTATGGACTGGATTGCACAGAAGTTTCCCCACTTCGACGAAGCCTCTCAAAGCCTTGTCAGGCAAGCATATACCCTTGCCGAAAAGGTTCTCGCCGAAGATGTTCGATTCGACGGGACGCCCTTCATGGGGCATCCCCGGAACGTAGCGCTGATCGTATCCGACGAGATCGGTCTTCCGGCTTCCTGCGTGGCCGCGGTCTTCCTGCACGAGGCGACCCGCATGCACCCGGAGTTCTCCGTCGCCCTGCTGGGTTTCCCCGAGGAGATCCGGCTGATGGTGGACGGCCTGAACAAGATTTCCACCATCAAGCCCAAGGATACGCGGCTGGAAGCCGAGAATTACAAACGCCTCATCGTCCAGTATTCCACCGATCCCCGCGTCACGGTCCTCAAGATCGCCGACCGGCTGGAGGTCATGCGGAACCTCGCCATGTTCCCCAAGCAATCCCGGGAACGGAAGATCCTGGAAACCCTGATGCTCTACATTCCCCTCGCCCACCAGCTCGGCCTGTACAACATCAAGGCGGAGATGGAGGACATCTATTTCCGGTTCGCCGAACCCGAACAGTACCGGGCCATCACCAACAAGCTCAAGGCGACGGAACGGGACCGGGAGCAGCTCATGGAGGAATTCATCGAACCGCTGAAGAAGCGCCTCTCCGACGCCGGGATCCACTACAAGCTGAAAATCCGCACCAAGGCCGCCTGGTCCATCTACCGGAAAATGGTCAAGCAGAAGGTCCCCTTCGAAGGGGTCTACGATGTCTTCGCCATCCGCTTCATCATCGATTGCGACGGAGCCGACCATGCGACGGAGCTCAAGCTCTGCTGGGACGTATATTCCTACGTTACAGAAGAATACGAATCGGATACCAACCGCCTCCGCGACTGGCTGACCCAGCCGAAGGCCAACGGCTACGAGTGCCTGCATATCACCGTCAAGAACCGCAAGGGTGCCTATGTCGAAGTCCAGATCCGTACCAAACGGATGGATGACGAAGCCGAAAACGGCAACGCCGCCCACTGGTCCTACAAGGGCATCCAGCACGAAGCGGCCATGGACAAATGGCTGACCTCCGTGCGGTACGCCCTGGAGCATCCTTCGGAGGCGAATCCCGAGGACCTGCCCGAACCGCCCAGCCGGGAGATCTTCGTCTTCACGCCGACCGGAGAGCTCCGCATCCTGCCCGCAGGGTCCTCCGTCCTCGATTTCGCCTTCAACATCCACTCCAACATCGGCCTGCGCTGTACCGGCGGCAAGGTCGGCGGGAAAGCCGTCCCGATCAAGCACAAGCTCCAGACCGGCGATGTCGTCGAAATCCTGACCGGCAAGAACCAGAAGCCTTCGCAGGACTGGCTGAACTTTGTCGTCTCCTCCAAGGCGCGCGGCAAGATCCGGCAGGTCCTCCACGAGGCCGAGCATCAGCAAGCCGCGGAGGGCAAGGAACTGCTGCAAAGGAGGCTGAAGAACTGGAAACTGGAATTCCCGGATGACATGGTCGGGGATTTCATGAAGAAATACCGCTTCCCTTCCATCAAGGAACTGTATGCCGCCATCGGTGCCGGCACCCTGGACATCAACACGGTCAAAAGCTTCATCCAGGAGGCGGATGCGCGCGCCGCGGAAGCCCTCGAGGCAGCCCGGGAGGCAGAGGCGGCCAAGGCACGCTGGAAGGCGGAAGACGACGAGACGGACGGGGACATGCTCGTCCTGGATTCGGCCCATGTCAAAGGGCTGGACTACAAGATGGCCCGCTGTTGCAACCCGGTCTTCGGCGATGACGTGTTCGGTTTCGTGACCCGGGAAGGCGGCATCAAGATCCACCGGATCTCCTGCCCGAACGCCGCCCGGCTCATCGAACTGTACCCCTACCGGATCCAGAAAGTCCGCTGGGCCCAGCATCCGTCCGGCGGCTCGTTCCAGGCCACCCTGCGGGTGTCTGCAGCGATGGAATCGTGGGTCATCAACCAGATCATGGACGTCATGAATTCTTTCAAGACGTCCCTGCGGTCTTTCAATGTTTCGGAGAATCCGCGGTCCGGCACCTATGACATCACCATGAAGATTTCAGTGCCTTCGAACATGGAGCTGGACAAGGTCGTCTCCCAGCTTCGCAACCAGAAGAACGTCCTGAAAGTCAGCCGTTCCTAACGGCCGGTCCGCTGCCTGAGGGTCAGCGCCCGCTGGTATGCGGCCGCATTGCGGTTGTGTTCGGTCAGGGTCGCCGCAAACCGGTGCGTGCCGTCAAATTCCGGGCTCGCACAGAAATAGAAATACGCCCTGCGGTCGGGATTGAGAACGGCATGCAGGCAAGAGCGGGAAGGCACGGCAATCGGTGCCGGCGGCAGGCCCGTATGCTTGTACGTGTTGAAGGGAGAATCCACTTCAAGGTGTTTCTTCAGAACCCGGGTAATCTGATAGTCAAAGCAATAAGCCACGGTCGGATCGGCCTGCAACGGCATCCCGATGCGGAGCCGGTTGAGGTAGACCCCGGCGATGGTCGCCATCTCCGGCTCGTAGTTGGTCTCTCCCCCTACGATGGAAGCCAGGACCGAGACTTCTTTCTGCGAGAGTCCGAGCAGCCGGGCCTTTTCCTTGTTGGCATCCGTCCAGAAAGCATCATAGGCTTCTTTCTGACGGTCCAGGATGTCCTTCATCGACGCGGTCCAGTAGACCTCGTAGGTATCCGGCACGAACAGGCCGAAGACATCTTCGCGGGTGAAACCGTATCCCGCCAGCAGCGCGGAATCCCGGAGGGCCCGGATGACGTCGACCGAATCCAGCATCATCTGGTTCGAAATCTTCCGGGCGATCGCTCCCTGCTGCCGCATCGTACCGGACAGGACCAGCTTGACCGGGGTCTGCCAGCCGCGGGCGAGCATGCGCGCAACGTACGCGCTCGTATTGCCATCCGTGATGGTATAATGGCCCGGCCGGGGATCTTCCCCGCCGGCAGCCTCCTTGAAAGCCCGGCGGAAACTGACGGCGCTGCGCACCGCGCAACTGTCCAGGATATAGCGTTCCAGGGATGCCGCCGTCGTCCCGGGCCGGACATAGAGTTCGGTCGTTTTCGAGAAATTGGGCACCTTGCGGTCGTAATAGAAGTTCCAGGCCTTGCGGGCAACCAGTCCGAGGAGGAGGACGGCAACGAGGGCTGCGGGTATCAGGATATGCTTTTTAGAAGATGTCATGCTTTTTTGTTTTTCTTGCCGAACAGCCCGCCGACTTTCCCTTTGACCTTGCTGCCCAGGCTCTCACCCCGCAGGATGATGGTATCCCCTTCCCGAAGGACATCCGTCCGGGAAAGGCCGTTCATCTTTTCCAGGGATTCCAGCTTGATGGCGAAACGCTGGGCGATATCCCGGAGCTTTTCCCCGTCCTGGTCCACGATGTATTTGTCAAGGCCTTTGACGGACTGGGATTTTTTCGCCTGAAGATAGATCACGGTGCCGGGAGCGAGCTTTTCAACCATTTCCATGTCATTGAATTTCAGCACTTCCCTGACGAAAAGATTGTTGGATTCGGCAATCGAGGCGACCGTCTCCCCTTCGACCGTATAGATAAAGGGAACCCCGTTCTTGGAGTACATCTGACGGGACAGGGAGAAACGGAAGGACTCCCCTTTCCCCGGGACGAACTTGGAAGCCTCTTCCAGGTGGAGGGGCGAGTCCGGGATCACAGTCTGGGTATCGTCGATGAAATCCTCCGGTGCGGCAGCCGCCGCTTTTTTGTTCTTCTTCACCCTCGCCTTTTTCACCTTGGCGGCCTTCTTGCTGTCGGAGGACGATGCCGGGGCCTGGACGACCTCGAGTGTCTTTTCCGCATCCTTGACACTCATCTTGTCATAGGCGGAAAGGTCATAGTCCTCGATCAGCTTGATCAGCTTGGCCGGATAGGAGGGATCGGTGGCATAGCCGGCTTTCCGGAGGCCGTAAGCCCATGCCTTATAATCGGTTACCTTGTAATCGAACAGGAATTTGTACCGGTCGCGGTAACGCAGGAAATCAGAATGGTCCTGGAAACTTTCCTCGGCATTGGCATAGACCCGGAAGCATTCGTTCCGTTTGTCATCGTCCTGCTTCATGGTCTTTCCCTTCCAGTCATGGCACTTGATTCCGAAGTGGTTGTTGCCTTCGGAGGCCAGCGGGGAAAGCCCATAGCGGGATTCCAGCAGGCCCTGGGCGAGGGTGATGCTGGCCGGTACGCCGGTCCGGTACATCTCGCTGACTGCCATGGCGCTGTAACGGGCGATGTATTGTTCCTGAGGCGTCTTCCCGGGATCGCCGGCCGGCAGGGAGAGCAGCACGGCGGCGAGCAGGGAGCAGAAAAACATTTTCTTCATAACCTGCGGTTGTCTGTTATCGCTGCAAGTTACGAAATTATTGCAGTTTTACCAACGGAAGGTCGAACACGTCCCCGTCCTGGGCGGCATGGGTCTGCGGGAAAACGGTGCGGCACTCGGACTCGTACAGACCGGATTCCTTGCACCGGGAAGAATAGTGTCCGATGATCAGCTTCCCGGCACCGGCCTGGGCTGCGCACCGGGCGGCCTGCAGGGTGGTGGAATGATGCCGCAGGGCGGCCTGGTCCTCCAGGTCCTGCAGATAGGTTGCTTCGTGATAGAGCAGGTCCACGCCCCGGACCCATTCCGGCAGTTCCGGGAAAGGGGCCGTATCGCTCACGTAGGCGTAACTGCGCGGGACATACGGCAGATAGGCTGCCTCGGAAAGCGGGATGACGGTCCCGTCCGGACGGAGAACATCCTCTCCCCGCTTCAGGGTACCGATCTCCGTCCTTGAAAGGCCCAGGCGTTCGATCGCCTCCTTGCGGACATTGTAGGGCGGCTGCTTTTCCCGGAAGAGGTAGCCGAAGGTCTCGATCCCGTGATTCAGCGGGAAGGCCAGCACCTCGACGTTTTTCGTCTGGTAAATCACCTCGGGCTGCTTCATCTTCAGGAGCGTGAACCGCACCTCGAAGGCCAGTCCGTCCCCGTAGAAGGAAAGGAAGAATTTCAGGATCGGACCGAGATTCGCGGGGCCGTACAGGTTCAGCGGAGCGGTCCGGCCGAGCATGCCGATGGTGGAAAGCAGGCCGAACAGGCCGAAGACATGGTCACCATGGATATGCGAGACGAAGACGGAATCCAGCCGCATCAGCGAAATCCCGTACCGCTTCAGCTGGCTCTGGACGCCCTCCCCGCAGTCGATAAGGAAAGAGCGCCCGTGTACATCCAGTACGTGGGCGCTCTGAAACCTTCCGACAACGGGCATGGCCGAAGCCGTGCCCATTATCTTCAGCGTGAAATTCATGGATTACTCACCTTTCTCGAGTTTGTCCTTGAGCGCAGCCAGCTCGGAGATGTCACCGAGGGTGGTCTTCTCGATGGTGTTGTTCACCTTCTTGATGGCCTTCTTGGTGTTGTCAGCCTCGGTAGCCACCTGGGCGGCCTTGGCCTCGGAGTAAGTGCGCAGGTGGGAAACCAGGACGCGGCGGGTGCTGCGGCGGAGTTCGATCACCTTGAACGGGAGGGTCTCGCCGACAACTGCGGTCTTGCCGTCCTCACGGACGAGGTCGCGGTTGAAGCAGAAGGCCTCGGTACCGTCCTCGAGGGTGATGGTGGCACCCTTGTCAGTGGTAGCGGCAACCGTACCGTCGACAACGCTGCCGACCGGGTGCTTGGCCTCGAGCTGATCCCACGGGTTCGGGAGGAGCTGCTTGTGACCGAGGCTGAGTTTGTGGTTGGCCTCATCGAAGTCGAGGATGACGACGTCGAGCTTGTCGCCCGGCTGGACCATCTCGGACGGATGCTTGATCTTCTCCCAGCTCAGGTCGCTGATGTGGACAAGACCTTCGATGCCGTCTTCCAGTTCGGCGAAGACGCCGAAGGTGGTGATGTTACGGACGGTGGCGGTGTGCTTGGAACCGACCGGGTAACGGTCGCGGATGTTCTCCCAAGGATTGGCAACGAGCTGCTTCAGACCGAGGGACATCTTGCGGGCGTCACGGTCGAGGGAAAGGATCTGGGCCTCAACCTCGTCACCGACCTTCAGGAAGTCCTGGGCGATGCGCAGGCGCGGGGACCAGCTCATTTCGGAAACATGGATCAGGCCTTCGACACCCGGCATGATCTCGACGAAAGCGCCGTAGTCGGCGATGAGCACGACTTTACCCTTCACCTTGTCACCGACCTTCAGGTCCGGATCGAGGTTGTCCCACGGGTGGGCGGTCAGCTGCTTCAGACCGAGGGCGATGCGCTTCTGCTGCTCGTTGAAGTCGAGGACGACGACCTTGATCTTCTCATCGAGGGAGACGATCTCCTCAGGGTTGTTGATACGGCCCCAGCTGAGGTCGGTGATGTGGATCAGACCGTCCACGCCGCCGAGATCGACGAATACGCCGTAGTTGGTGATGTTCTTGACGGTGCCCTCGAGGACCTGGCCCTTCTCGAGCTTGCCGATGATTTCGCTCTTCTGCTTCTCGAGTTCAGCCTCGAGGAGCGCCTTGTGGGAAACGACGACGTTGCGGAACTCCTGATTGATCTTGACGATCTTGAAGTCCATGTTCTGGTCGACATAGGCATCGTAGTCGCGGATCGGCTTGATGTCGATCTGGGAACCCGGGAGGAAGGCCTCGATGCCGAAGACATCGACGATCATACCGCCCTTGGTGCGGGTCTTGACATAACCCTTGACGACCTCGTTGTTCTCGAACGCGGCGTTGACCATATCCCAGGAACGGAGCTGGCGGGCTTTCTTGTGGGAGAGGATGAGCTGGCCCTTGCGGTCCTCGGTGGACTCGACATAGACCTCGACCTTGTCACCGACCTTCAGGTCCGGATTGTAACGGAATTCAGGGGCGGGGATGACACCTTCGCTCTTGTAACCGATGTTCACGAGCACCTCTCTCTTGTTGATGGCGGAAACGGTACCTTCGACGACCTCGGCCTCGTTCACCTTGGAGAGGGTCTGGTCGTAAGCGGCCGCGATCTTCTCACGGTCTTCAGCGCCGTAGATGTCCGCACCGCTCTCGAAGGAATTCCAGTCGAATTCCTCAGGAGCCACGGAAGCATTGACAGCTTTCCTGGTTTCTTTTTCAGCAGCTTCCGCTGCTACGTTTTTGAGTTCTTCTTCCATAATTTTTTTGAAAAAACTAGTGGGTTTAACATTATTTCTTGTGTCTTGGACAGGAACGCAAACGCGCCCTTTGTCCGAAGAGCGCGCAAAGATAGGAAAAAAACTTGGAAATCCGCACCTTTCGGCTTGAATTTCAAAGAATTTTACAGCATTTTCCGTTTCTTGAAGAAAATCCAAACCGCGGCGAACAACAGGATCATGAAGCCCAGGATGGCGAGCCAGGCCCAGTGCCGACCTTCAAACGGAAGGTGCACGTTCATGCCGTAGAAACTGGCCACCAGGGTCGGCGGCATCAGCAGCAGGGAGACGAAGGTAAAGACCTTCATGATGTTGTTCTGGTCGAGGTTGATGATACCCAGGACCGTATCCTGCAGGTATTCCAACCGCTCGAAGCTGAAGTTGGTATGGTTGATCAGGGAAGCGATATCCTGCTGGAGGACGTTGAAACGGGCGTCCAGCTGCGGCGGCAGCTTGTCGCTCTTGGTCAGGTTGGTAATCAGGCGCTGCTTGTCCACGATGTTCTCGCGGACAATCATCGTATTCTCCTGCAACTGATTGATATCCAGGAGGAAGTCTTCATTGATGTCCTCCTTCTGGTTGACCCGCTTGCTGTACTGTGCAATTTCCTTGGACATGAGCTCGATCATATCCGCATCCAGGTCGACGCGCTGGTCCAGGATGCTGACAAAGACCCAGTATCCGTTCGGGAACAGGCGCGGGATCGCCATCATCTTGCGCTGCAATTCGGTGAAACTGCGCAGCGGAACGTCGCGCAGGGTCGTGAGCACGCCTTCGACCAGGGTGAAGGAAACAGCCTCCATGCTGTATTCTTCCGGGCCCGGCATCAGGAAGTTGGTATTGGCGAAGATGGCGGTGTCCGTCTCCTTGAAACGGGAGGAACTCTCGATTTCCTCCGCCGTCGCACGGCTCTGGATTTCAACACCGAGGAACTTTTCGACCGCCCTTTTCTCCTCTCCTTCCGGAGCGAAGAGATCGATCCATACAACGTCTTCGAGACGCAGGCCGGCCAGATCCGTTTCCGACTGGGAAACCAGGATCATTCCGTTGTTTCTGTAGAAGATATCGACCATAGTCTTCCTCCCATTCCGGGGCTCTCACCCGGCATCTAGCTCCCGGTCCAGTCACCGGGAAAGGTTCATAACTAAGCCTGTCATACTCTGCGCAAGACAGACATGGGGTAAACGGTGCTTTCCGAAGATCAAGCCTGCAAAGATAACAAGAACTTTCGGATTTCCAATCAGATGCAGGAGGTTTTTCGAGGGTATTCCCACTTAGGGAAAGACGTTTCTGTTATCTTTGCCTGCGGTTTTTTTCGTAGTCCCCCTCCAAAATCCTCCCCTCGGGGGAGGACTTTTTTAACAAGAACTTTCGGATTTCCAATCAGATGCAGGAGGTTTTCAAACGATTTCCCGCAAGGGGCTGGCTCATACGGAGAAGACCGGTCCCCAGAAAGCCTTGATGAGGATGTTCAGGCCGATACTGAGCAGCACGAGGCCGCCCATGAGCTGCGCCCAGCGCCCATAGCGCCGGCCGACGGCCTGGCCGCTCCAGATGCCGGAAGCGACCGTCAGGACCGTGATGAAGAAAAGGACGACCGCCTTGAAAACCATGTCGCCGGTACTGTCCCGGTCCATGGCCAGGGAAATCCCCGTCGCAAAGGCATCGATGCTGGTCGCCACGGCACAGAGCAGGACATTCCGGAATCCGCCCAGGTCCCGCGACTCGGGCTCATTCCGCCACGCCGCGACCAGCAGCGCTCCGCCGACATACGCCAGCAAGACGAAGCCGATGACCGGAGCGACCTTCCCGACGACGCCCACGAACAGGTCCCCGAAGAATCCGCCGGACAGGAAGAAGCACGTATGGATGACGGCGAAGACCAGCGCGACACCCAGGACGCTCCGCCACGAGATCTGCCGCACCGTCACGCTCGAGCATGCGGCGACCGCAAAGCAATCGGCACAGAGGGAAAGGGAGAAAACCAGGGCGGCGAGAAGGGCGAACACTTTTATTACGTGTATTAACAGTTCTGTTTTAAGGCTGGAAAGGCTGGCGCCCGGTAATGGAACGGCCCAGGGTCAGCTCATCGGCATATTCCAGGTCGTCGCCGAAGCCCAATCCCCGGGCCAGCGAGGTGACGGTCACGCCGAACTTACTGATCTGCCGATAGATGTAGAACGCCGTCGTCTCTCCTTCCACATCCCCGCTGAGGGCCAGGATGACCTCGACCGGCTCGTTGGATTCCGTCGTCAGGCGCTCCTGCCGCTCCGTCAGTTCCCGGATCGTCAGGTCGGACGGTCCGATACCGTTGATCGGTGAGATAATGCCGCCCAGCACGTGGTACAGACCATGGTACTGTCCGGTATTCTCGATGCTCATGACATCCCGCACGCTCTCCACCACGCAGATCGTCCGGCGGTCGCGGCTGTGGTCCCGGCAGATCGAACACTCCTCCCCGTCGGAGATCATCATGCAGTTGCTGCAGTAACGGACCTCGTCACGAAGCCGGTTGATGGACTCCGTGAAGTGATGGACGTGTTCCTGGGGCTGCCGCAGCAGATGCAGGGCCAGCCGCAAGGCGCTGCGTTTTCCCACGCCCGGCAGGCTCCGGATCGCATCCACGGCATCCTCGAGCAACTTGGAAGGATATTGTTCTTTGATCATGGGTACAAAGATACGAAATCCGATTGGAATTGACGGGCCAATCTCCTATATTTGTAAGTGTACCACACTGATTGAACGTATGCGTCCTTCTTTCCTGCTCGCCAGCATCGGCAGCTTCGCGGCCCTCGGCTGTACAAACGGATCCCACACCCCGGGAGATGCCTTCTTGACCCTCGACAATAATGCGGAGAAACCCGTCAACATCGTCCTTTTCTACCTGGATGACAGCGGTTTCGCAGACTTTTCCTTCAACGGCGCCGTCGGCTATACGACCCCGAACGTCGACTGCATGGCCATGAACGGCTTGCGTTTCACCAATTATTATACGGCCCAGCCGATCAGCGGCGCATCCCGCTCCGCACTGGTTACCGGCTGCTACTCCAACCGGATCGGCCTGACGGGCGCCCCCATGAACGGCAGCCCCTTCGGACTGGCCGAAGAAGAGGAGACGATCGGCGAAATCATGCAGGCAAACGGCTACAGCACGGCCCTGATCGGGAAATGGCACATCGGCGACGCGGAGATGTTCCTGCCGCCGCACCATGGCTTCGACGAGTGGTTCGGGCTTCCCTATTCCAACGACATGTGGCCGAACCACCCGACGATGAAGTTCCCGCGCCTGCCGCTGTACGACGGCCTGGAGGTCAGCAGGTACATCGACACCTATGACGATATGGACCGGTTGACCACGATGTACACGGAACGGGCGGTGGACTATATCACCCGGCAGGCCAAGGCGGACAAACCCTTCTTCCTATACTTTGCCGAGGCCATGCCGCACGTGCCCCTCGGCGTCTCCGACAAGTTCCGGGGAAAGAGCGGGGCGGGCCTCTACGGCGACGTCATGATGGAACTGGACTGGAGCATCGGTACCGTACGGCAGACCCTGGAGGATCTCGGCATCGCTGAAAACACGTTGATTATCATCACGTCGGATAATGGTCCCTGGAGCAACTACGGCAACCATGCCGGCTCCTCCGGCGGCTACCGGGAGGGCAAGTCCACAACGTTCAACGGCGGCCTGAGGGTCCCGTGCATCTTCTATATGCCCGGCCACATCCGGGAAGGGATCTGCAACGACCTGATCAGCAGCATCGACTTCCTGCCGACCCTGGCCAGCCTGACCGGGGCGCAACAGCCGAAACGCAAGATCGACGGCGTGGATTTCCTCCCCTACCTGACCGGCCAGGTCAAGGAGTCACCCCGTAAATACCTTTGTTTCTATTTCAGGACCAACTCCCTCGAAGCCGTGACGGACGGGCAGTTCAAGATGGTCTTCCCACATACCTATCAGTCCTATGAAGTCTATGCCCCGGGCATGGACGGCCAGCCCGGCCAACTGGGACGCAAGGAGGTCACCGAGACCGAATTGTACAATCTCCGGCAGGATCCCGGTGAGCGTCGCAACGTTATGGGCCTGTATCCGGAAAAAAAGGCTGAACTGCTGAAGGTTGCGGAGGAGATCCGCGCCGACCTGGGCGATGACCTGACCGGCGTCGAAGGGACCGGCCGGAGGGCTCCGGGAAGGGATCCCGGTTCCGTCCCGCCGCCCGCGCGATAAATGAAAAGAGCTGACCAACCGGCCAGCTCTTTTGTTTTATTCGATCCAGGTTCCCCGCCGGATCCAGTGGAAATATCCGTACACCGCGGAAATCGTATAAGCTACATAGAGAAGGGCCATCCAGTACATCCCGACCGACAAGCAGAGGATCGTGGACAAGGTATCGGCCACGATCCAGACCAGCCACTGCTGCGGATAGGAGTTGGCCAGCCACCAGGTACCGATGGCACTCATGACCGCCACGACGGCATCCATTGCAGACTCCTGGTCGTGGAGCAGACGCAGCAGGGCGATCAGCGCCAGCGAGCCGAAGATGAAAACCAGACCGCTGACCAACAGCGTCTTCCGGGGAATCCGGCGCAGGTGGATATCGGCTGATTGCGCGCCTTCCGCCTCCCCGGCGGCCAGCATGCGGCTGTCCCGCCGCCATTGGTACAGGCCCCAGACGGAGACGAACACGTAATAGATGTTCAATCCCATGGAGGCCCAGAGCCGCTGGACGGCGAAGGAATACGCACAAGCCACCCCGGTCAGGATCCCGATGACCCACATCGCGTTTTTCTGCGCGATCTCGAGGATCAGGTACAGGACACCCGTGACGAAGGCGAAGATTTCAATCAGCTGCAGGATATCCATTTACAGGACCTCGAGCAATTCGACCTTGAAGATGAGGGCGGCATACGGAGGGATGGCGCCGTGGGCACCCGCCTCGCCGTAGGCCAGGTTGTACGGGATATAAAGCTCCCATTCGGAGCCTTCGCTCATCAGCTGGAGGGCCTCGGTCCAGCCGGCGATCACCTGACCGACCCCGAAGACGGCGGGTTCGCCGCGCTTGTAGGAGGAGTCGAAGACCATCCCGTTGGTGAACGTGCCTTCATAGTGGCAGCGGACCCGGTCGGAACGACGCGGCTTGCGGCCGGTGCCGGCCTTGAGGACCTTGTACTGCAGGCCACTGGCCAGGGTGATGACCCCTGCCTTCTTTGCATTTTCAGCCAGGAATTCCTCCCCGTCTTTCTTCATGGCCTCGCCGATTTCCGCCTCTTCGGCGGCCTTGGCCGCCTCCAGGTCCGTGAAATATGCGTCGAGGATCTTGCCGGCCTCTTCATACGGAACGGCAGGCTGCTCGCCTTGCAGGGTCGCCTTGACACCGGCGATGAAATCTTCGAAGGTCAGGTCTTTGACACCCGACTGCATCATGTTGTGGGCGATGCTCATGCCCAGGGAGTAACTGACTTTATCCATGTTTCTGTAATAATTTCTCGTCCGTCTGTCGGACATGCAAAGATAGGATATTTCCCGGAATCTGCGTATTTTTGCGCCAGATTGTGGTGCTCCGCCGGGATGGCTCCCGCGGACTCAAAAGGGAACCCGGTGCGAATCCGGGGCTGTGCCCGCAGCTGTATCATCCGAAACGGTTCCGAAGGATGCCATTGAAGCCTTGCTTCGAGAAGGCCGGGACCGGGAGAAGCCAGAAGACCTGCCACCGTCAAGTTGAACAGCGGAGCCCGGGGGCAGGTTCCCGTAAAACGCACATAACCTATGCTTTTATCCCTTCTTGCCGGGCTTCTCTTGGCTCCGGCAGCGGACACCCTGCAGGCGGTCACCGTCGTGGCAGACCGGGGTGTCGTGGTGTCCCGCACGGACACCGTTTCCCTTTCACCTATGTATGACGCCGCCGGCACGCTGATGCAGGTCCCCGGCCTGTATGTCGGAGACTATGGCTTCGGCGCCGGTCTGAAATCCGTCAGCCTCCGCGGCCTGGGCAGCGCCCATACCGCCATCTACGTCGACGGGATCCGGGTCGGCAATGTCCAGTCCGGACAGAATGACCTGGGCATGCTCGGCATCGAGAATTTCGGCGCGGCTGTGGTCGACTATGCCCAGAACAGCGTTTCCTTCCTCACGGCGCGCCCGGTCTTCGGCACGCGCCCGGTCGCAGGCCGCGTCCGCCTCGGCGCCGGTTCCTTCGGCACATGGCAGCCCTACGGCCGGCTGGATTTCCGGCTCAGCGACCGGGTCAGCCTGTCCGCCAACCTGGCGGGGAATTACAGCAAGGGGGACTTCCCCCTGGAGGAAGAAGGCCGCCGGGAGAACAACGATATCAAGCAGCTGCTCGGCGGACTGGACCTGTTCGGCGTCCTTCCGCGTGGAGACTGGCACGCCAAGGTCTATTACAACCAGGCGGACCGCGGTACGCCCGGTTCCCTCTCCTGGCCCTCGACGGACACCCAGTCCGACCGGAACTTCTTCACGCAGGGGAGCTTCCGCAAACAGCTGAGTGACCTCTACCAGCTGCGGATCAGCGCCAAGGGGTCCTATGATGACATGGGCTACCAGAGCGAATGGGGCGACAGCGATTACTACCAGACGGAGTTCCAGCTCAACACGGCCCATGAATTCCGCCTGCAGCCCTGGTGGACCCTCACCCTGGCCGCCGACCTGCAGTGGGACGGACTCAAAGGCAATGTCTATGACGAGTCCCGTACCGGGACCGTCGTCGCCCTGGCCTCGGCTTTCCGCACGCAGCGCGTCCGGGCGGATATTGCCCTGGAGTACGGCGGGACCTTCGAGAAAAACGGCGGGGACTGGAACGTCGTCTCCCCTTCCGCCGATATCCGGCTGAAACTCAGCGAGGGCCTCGACCTGGTGGCTTTCGGACGCCGAGCCTACCGCGTCCCGACCTTCAACGAGCTCTACTATCCCGGTTATGGGAACAAGGACCTCAAACCGGAGGATGCCTGGCTGACGGACCTCGGCCTCGACTGGCATCAGTCTTTGGGAGACTGGACGCTCCAGGCCCGGGCGGACGGCTTTTACAATGATTTGAAAAACAAGATCATCTCCGCGCCATCGGAGGATCCGATGGTCTGGCTGCCGTATAATGTAGGAAAGGTGCAGGCCTGGGGCGCCGACCTGCTGGCGGAAGCGACCTGGAGCCGGGAGGACTGGAAAGCCGGAGCCAGCGCCCGCTACGGCTGGCAGAAGGCCCTGGACAAGACGCCCGACAGCTTCACTTATGACGAGCAGATTCCCTATGTCGCCCGCCACACCCTGGTCCTGACCGGCGAGGCCGGCTACAAGGGCTGGGCCCTGTCCGCCCTGTTCCAGCTGCGGGACGGCCGCCGCGACGGCAGCGGAACGCTTCCCGCCTGGCGCACGCTCGACCTTTCGGCCGGGAAGGAATTCTCCCTGGGCGGCGGCATGCATCTCGCCCTGAAGGCCATCGCCCGCAACCTCCTGGACTGCCGCTACGACATCATCCGCGACTACCCCATGCCCGGACGCAACTTCCTCGTCGCCGCCGAGCTCCGGTTCTAGCGGGAATTTCTCTTGACGATTCCCGCCCGGGGCACCTTAAAAAGAGCTAACTTGCTGATTTTCAGCAGTTAGCTCTTTTTGCGTCTCGATTTTTGGCGACATTTTGGCGACTTGGGAGCGGCTTCGTTGGTGAAGCCGGGCAATGAGGGATGTCTAATTTGGGGTGAATAAAGAAAGGTTTAGAGATTGGTCCTGGTGAGGCAAATAAAATTAAGAGTGTCTGTTCATAGCGTATGATCCCTTCATTCTTGCAATCTCACAATAATAAGAATTAATATGTTTATAATCACCAGATACGCTCTCGTTAGCGTTCCTTATCAGGCAGATGGAACAGAAAGCCCTGTCTTTGCATACACGGCATTTGGGGAAGTCATCATAAGAGAGCGATCTCAGTTCATGGATGCCAGAGGATTTTTCCCATATCTGTTTCAAGGATGTATTGTTTATATTACCAAGAGAATGGCTCTGCCATCCCTCACAAGGATACACATTGCCGTTATTTGAGATGCAAACAGAACTTACGCACACTGGGCATATGGTATAATCACGCCGTCCCATATTGCGATTCTCTTTCTCTTTGCTTTCCCCCGATTCTAATTCCTTGGCGATGAAAGGCTCAAGCTCAGACAATTCCAGTCGACACTTCAAATTATCGCATGAACCATCAAAGCAACCGAATAACATATAATCGCTATCCGCTTCGATATTCATTCCTCTGGCCCAATTGAGCACATCCTGATATGTCTCCTTGTTCTGCTTCATAATCGGGCAATTAATTTGCATCGGGATATCTTGCTGGTATAATGTCTCTATTGCTTTTTTAGTCTTCTCAAAACTACCCCTTACCGTCGTAATTGAATCATGCACGTCTGCATTCATAGAGTACAACGAGGTCTGAATACTAAGCAACGGCGTCTTCACAAACTCCTGAAGCATCTTATCTGACAGAAGAGTAAGATTTGATAGCAGATTAACAGAGATATTGTTCTTGCGACATTCTTTGATGAAAAACAGCAAATCAGGGTTGAGCATTGGTTCTCCACCACTTAGGGTAATACTCAAAACATTACATTCTTTGCACTGATCAAGAATCCGGAGGAACAATTCCCTAGACATGACTCCTTTCCGATAGTTCTCGGGAAAATAGCAATGAATACATCGTTCATTACAAAGCGCAGAAACTTCGAGATGGACACGGGACAAATGATAATTCTGTCCCCACATCTCATAGAATTCCTCTTCTTCGATTGTTTTCTCTATTTCATCCTCATGCAGGGTCTTAGGCAACTTATCTGCATAAGAGAAACAGACAGGATATGCGACCTCACCTTGGCCACATCCAACGAAGCCATCCCTCGCTAACTCTTGAAAAAAAGCCACAACATCTTTCTCTATCTCAGTCGCCGTAACGCCTACGAACATTTCAA
>JAFUUB010000034.1 GCA_017483985.1 Bacteroidales bacterium
AATCATGCAAAGATAGGAATAATTCAGGATAATTCCCGGTAAAGGGCAACGGTCCGGACGGCTTCGGCGACGTCGTGGACGCGAAGGATTGAGGCACCGCGCTGCAGGGCGGCCAGGTGCAGGACCTGCGTGGCGGGAAGGGACTCTTCCGGGGTGATGCCGAATTTCTTGTATATCATGCTTTTGCGGGATACTCCGACCAGGATGGGACGGCCTAAGTCCTGAAAGGCGTCCAGTTCCCGGAGCAGGTCGTAATTCTGCTCCAGGGTCTTGGCGAAACCGAAGCCCGGATCGAGGATCCAGTCCCGGATGCCCGCCTGCTCCGCCTTCCGGGCAAAGTCCCCGAAATACGCCAGGACGGCGGCCGTGACGGGGGAGAGGCCGTCGGCCTCAGGATAATCGGTCAGGCCCTGCATGGTGGCGGGGGTGCCGCGTTTGTGCATGGCGACATAGGGAAGCCCCAGGCGTCCGACGGTCGGGAGCATGGCCGGGTCTTCCTCTCCGGCGGAGATGTCATTGACCAGGAAGGGACCGAAGCGGTCATGGACCTTCTCTACGACGGCCGACCAGGTCGTATCGATGGAAAACCGTATCGCCGGGGAATCGGCTTTCAGGGCTCTCAAGGCCGGTTCCAGCCGTCGCCACTCTTCGTCCGGTCCGATGGTCTCCGCACCCGGACGGCTCGAGCAGGCGCCGAGGTCCAGGATGTCCGCCCCCGAATCCACCATGGCCTTCGCCCGCGCTTGCAGCCGCGGGAGGTCGACCTTCCCGTCGGCATCCAGAAACCGGCTTCCGGCATGGAAGGAATCCCCCGTCAGGTTGAGGATCCCCATGACTTCGATCTTGCGCATTGTATCCATCTCCCGAAATTTTGACGAAGATACGAATTTTTCCTATTTTTGTACGATATTGAATCCCAAGCATTATGAAACGAATCCTTATCCTTGCGGTGAGCGCGCTGCTGGCGGTCTCCTGCTCTGAATCTTTCAATGCGACCCGCGCCCTGCAGGGCGGCATGCTGGCGGCCCAGGCCCTCAGCCTCAGCGATGAACAGGTGCAGGCCTATGTCCATCAATATATCACCCAGCTGGATGCCCAGAGTCCGGTGCTCCCGGACAACAATCCGTATGTGGTCCGCCTGAAGAAACTGACCTCCGGACTGAATGCCGTGAACGGCGTCCCGCTGAATTTCAAGGTCTACAAGACCAATGACGTCAATGCCTTCGCCTGCGCGGACGGCAGCGTCCGGGTCTACACGGGCATCATGGACCTGATGACGGACGACGAACTGCTCGGCGTCATCGGCCACGAGATCGGCCATGTGGCCCTCAAGCACTCCAAGAAAGAGATGCGCCAGGCCCTGCTGACCAGCGCGGCGCTGGAAGGTCTGGCTTCGACCGGCAACACCATGGCCGCCCTGACTGACTCCCAGCTCGGCGCCCTGGGCAATGCCATCATGAACGCCCAGTATTCCAAGAAACAGGAGAGCGCGGCCGACGATTTCGGCTACGAGTTCCTCAAGGCGGCGGGCAAGAACCCGTGGGCGATGGCCATGTCCTTCGAAAAGCTGCAGAGCGCAGCCGGCGGCAGCGGCGCCCAGAGCACGGCGGTCAGCCAGCTTTTCTCCTCCCATCCGGATACGGCGGCCCGTATCGCCCGCATGTCGGCCCGTGCCAGCCAGGAGGGATTCAAGAAACCGACATCCAAGAAATAGGTTGTTTGCAGGAAAACCCTTATCTTTGCACTCTTTATACGAGATTGCATGTTTTTTGATATCCTCAAAGCCTTCCTGATCGGAATCTGTGCCTCCGTCCCGCTGGGGCCGACGGCGATTTACATTTTACAGAAAACCTTGAGCAAGGGACAGCGAGGGGGATATCTGACCGCCATGGGAGCCACCGTGACCGACACGTTTTATTCGGTCATCGCCGTGTTCTTCCTGGCCTTGGCCCAGACCTTCATCGATGAGCACCAGACCCTGATCTACTTCGTCGGCGGACTGATCGTCCTGTTGGTGGGCTCCGGCATGCTGTTCGTCGACCCGTTCCGCAAGATCCGGGAAGAGAAGGTGGGGTCCTATTCGGTGAATGACTTTTTCCGGGCGGTGGCCCTGGGCCTGTCCAATCCGGCGTCGATTGTCGTGATCTTTACGCTGTTCACGTTTTTCGACATCGACTTGGGACAGCGCGACTTCCATGTGATCCCGATCCTGCTGGCCGTGGCCCTCGGATCGGCGACCTACTGGTTCTTCTTTACCTTGCTGTTCAGCAAGCTGCGAAAGAAGTTCAACGTGGGTGTCCTGCTGTGGATCAACCGGCTGCTGGGTGCGGTCGTGATGATTCTCGGCGTGGTCCTGCTGGGACAGGGCCTGATGCGGGTTTTGTTCCCATAGAATGAAAGCCTTATGAGTGAAGAAACCAAAAAGAACGGACAGACGGAAGCCCCCGTGCAGAAGGGCGGCTTCTGGAACAATTGGATGGTAAGGAACCTGCTGTGGGCGCTGGTCGCACTGGTCGCCCTGATCGCCGGCAGCTATATCGGCCTGGGCGTGCTGACCCATCATGGGCAGGAACTGGAGGTCCCGGACCTGACCAACATGAAGGTGCGCGAGGCGCAGTACACCGCCGAGGTGGAAGGCCTCAAGGTCCTGGTCGTCGACTCGGTATATATCCGCCGCATGGGCCGGGGACTGGTCTACAGCCAGAATCCCAAGGCCGGCAGCAAGGTCAAGAAGGGCCGCAAGATCCGTCTGACCATCAATTCCGTCACCCCCCAGAAGGTGCAGATGCCGAACCTGGTGGGCTATTCCATGCGGCAGGCCATGGCCGAGCTTTCCTCGCGCGGCCTGACCGTCGGCAAGCTCGTCTATGTCAGTGACATGGCGACGAACAACGTGCTCCGCCAGCTGCGGGGCAACCGGGAGATCACGCCGGGAACGCTCGTGGAAAGCGGAACGGCGATCGACCTGGCCGTGGGCCTGAACCCGGAAGACAACCAGACTTATGTGCCGAATGTCATCGGCCTGAAATATCTGCGAGCCGTGGATGTCATCCATGGCAACTCGCTCAACATCCGGAAACTGGACTTCGACGAGAGCGTCAAGGACTATTCCGACTCGCTGGATGCCGTGGTCTACCGCCAGGGTCCGGAGGGCTCCAAGGCCCCGATCCTGATCGGTTCCGACGTGACCCTGTATCTTTCCGTCGATCCGGCGAAGACCATCATGAAGAAATAGCCGATGGACTGGCAGGAAGATCCGGAGGATGCCCTGCTGGGGCAGGGTGTCGTCGTCGAGGAAGACGCTTCCGCCGATGACGAGCAGGGGATGTTCGAGCATTTCCGGCTGGTCGTCGATCCCGGGCAGGAGCCTGTGCGGATCGACAAGTACATGGCCGGTCATCTCGAGAATACGTCCCGGCACCGGATCCAGCTGGCTATCAAGAACGGGTATGTCAAAGTAGGGGAGAAGACAGCCAAGGCCAATCTCGTCATCCGTCCGGGGGATGTCATCCGTTTCGTCATGCCGTACGAGCGGCGGGGCTTCGAGATCCTGCCGGAGGACATCCCGCTCGACATCGTCTATGAGGACGACGATTTCCTGATCGTGAACAAGCCGGCCGGGATGGTGGTCCATCCGGGGCACGGCCATTTTACGGGCACGCTGGTCAATGCCCTGGCCTTCCACCTGGGGCTTTCCCAGGGACCGGATGCACAGGACGACCGGATGGGCGTGCTGGTCCATCGGATCGACATGGATACCAGTGGTCTGCTGGTCGTTGCCAAGAATGACGAAGCCCAGCTGAACCTGGCCCGGCAGTTCTTCGTCCATTCCATCGAACGGCGGTATGTCGCCGTCGTCTGGGGCAATCTCAAGGAAGACGAGGGGACCATCACCGGCAACATCGGCCGGGACCCGAACGACCGGCTCCGGTTCAAGGTCTATCCCGAAGGGGACAAGGGCAAGCATGCCGTGACCCATTACAAGGTGCTCGAGCGGTTCGGTTTCGTGACGGTCGTCGAATGCCGGCTGGAAACGGGCCGCACCCACCAGATCCGCGTGCACATGGCCTATATCGGCCATCCGCTTTTCGGCGACGAGCGCTATGGCGGCAAGGAAATCCGGCAGGGAACGATCTATTCCAAATACAAGCAGTTCATCCGCAACTGCTTCGAACTCTGCCCGCGCCAGGCCCTCCACGCCAAGACCCTGGGCTTCGACCATCCCCGCACCGGCAAGCCCGTCCGTTTCGATTCCGCCCTTCCCGCGGACATGCAGGCCCTCCTGGCCAAGTGGCGCCAGTACGCCGCGAACATGCCGGAAGAATAAAGAAGGAAGCCCTAATCGAGCTTCCTTCCTTTTTCGTCGTAGAATTCATTCTGCAGGACGGAGAAGTCGGTGACTTCCTCCAGGTTGATCTTGCATTTGTACTTCTTCTTCCATTTCCCGAGATAGGACGTGTCCGAGAAGAGGCTTCCCTTGCGGGAGAGGTAGGCGCCGAGGATCGGGCTGACCTTGAGCGTGAAGTTCTTCAGCTTCTTGTCGTTCACATAATAGGTAAGCCTGCGTTCGATCTGTTCGTCGATGAGCGAACTGGAAGCGATCTTGCCCGTGCCGTGGCAGAGGGGACATACTTCCGTGGTGTTGATCTCGGTGGCCGGACGCACCCGCTGGCGGGTGATCTGCATCAGGCCGAACTTCGTCAGCGGCAGCACATTGTGCTTGGCCCGGTCGGTGCTCATCAGCTCTACCATGTATTTGTAGAGCTCATTGCGGTGCTCCTGGGTCTCCATGTCGATGAAATCCACGATGATGATTCCACCCATGTCCCGGAGCCGGAGCTGGCGGGCGATTTCTTCCGCTGCGTACTTGTTGACGTCGAACGTGTTCTGTTCCTGCTCCTTGGTCTTGGCCCGGATGCCGCTGTTGACGTCGACGACGTTCAGGGCTTCGGTCGATTCGATCACCAGGTAGGCGCCCTGCTTGATGGGGACGACCTTGCCGAACGAGCTCTTGATCTGGCGGCTGACTTCGAAATGGTCGAAGATCGGTTCCTTGCCGTCGTAGAGCTTCACGATCTTTTCCTGGTCGGGGGAAATGAGGGAAATGTACCTGCGGATCTCCTCATACTCATGTTCGTTATTGACATAGATGTTGGAGAATTCGTCGTTGAGCAGGTCCCTCAGGATCGTGGTGGTCTTGCTGTACTCGGTGAAGAGCTGCTGTACGTTCTTGGACCGGGAGAGGTTCTTCCAGGAGGCTTCCCATTTGTTGATCAAGGCCTTGAGCTCTGCAACGAGGATGGCTGCGTTCTTGCCTTCCGCGGCTGTGCGTATGATGGCGCCGTAGTTGCGGGGAAGGATGCTGCGGACCAGCGTCTCGAGCCGTCTCTTTTCCTCTTTCGAGGAGATCTTCTGGGAAATGCTCACCTTCTCGGCGAAGGGGAGGAGTACGATGTTACGTCCTGCCAATGAAATCTCTGCAGTCAGTCTCGAACCTTTGGTGGAAATCGGTTCCTTGACGATTTGGGCGATCAGCATCTGGCCCGGCTTCAGCACGTTCTCGATGCGGCCTTCCTTCTCGAGGATCGGCCCCAGCTGGATGCTGCTGAACAGGTCGCCGGCGTTGGTGTTGGGATTGATCTTGCGGACGAACTGGTCGAACGCGTCGAAATACAGTCCCAGGTCCAGATAGTGGATAAAGGCCTCTTTCTCGTCACCGATGTCGACAAAGGCAGCGTTGAGGGCCGGCATCACTTTCTTGACCTTTCCGAGGAAAGCGTCACCGACCGTGAAGCTGCGCCCGCTGCTGGACTCTTTGTTCAGTTCAATCAGCCTGTGGTTTTCCTGCAAGGCGATTTGAACCTCCGTCGCTCTGACGTCAATGATCAGATCCTTTACTTTTTCTGATTCCATTGGAAAAACTAAACCGGAAAGCACGGGGGCTTTCCTCTGGGAATAAAACAAGGGCCGATCCGAGACTCCCGGCCGGCCCTTCACTAGCAGACTGCTAAAATGGCAGACAGAGAAGATTATTTCTTCTTGTGTCTGTTCTTGCGCAAACGCTTTTTGCGTTTGTGCGTTGCCATCTTATGTCTCTTTCTCTTTTTACCGCTTGGCATAGTGCACTGATTTTTAATGGATTATTTCTTAACAGCAGCTACGAAGACCTTGGCCGGCTTGAAAGCGGGAATGTCGTGGGCCGGAATGGTCATGGTGGTGTTGCGGGTGATATTGCGGGCGGCCTTCTCAGCACGATGCTTGATGATGAAGCTGCCGAAACCACGAAGATACACCGGTTCGCCCTTGGCGAGGGAACCCTTGACGCTTTCCATGAAAGCCTCGACTACAGTCTGAACTGCGATTTTTTCAATGCCGGTAGCTTTTGCTACTTCATTTACGATCTCTGCCTTTGTCATAATTGGTTAATATTTAAAATATTCGACTTTTCATAAATCGAGGCACAAAGATAGGGTTTAATTTTTAATCAACAAAATGATTATGCGTTTTTTTTCAGTTAATTATCACCCGTCTACGCCGTCCAGAGGCCGATTTTCCCCTTGGCACGGTGCTTGACAATATAATTATCGCATGTAAAATGCCCTCCCGCCGTGACAAAATGGCAGGCAGGAGGGCTACATCCTTGAAAGAAAACGAAATATGGATAGAAACGAAAATATGTTCGGAGCGATGTTCTCTCCCGGTGCGACCGAGGTCAACATCATCCCTGTCATGTCCGGCGAGGGACCGCTCAAGATCAATGAGGCGGACCTTCCGGATACCCTTCCCGTGCTCGCCCTCCGGAATGCCGTGATCTTCCCGGGGACGGTCTACCCGATCACGATCGGCCGCGAGAAATCCATGCAGCTGGTCAGCGAAGCCCAGGAATCGGGCATGTTCATCGGCGCCGTCCCCCAGGTCAACCTGGCCGAGGAAAATCCCCGGACGGAAGCCGATTTCTTCGACAACGGAACGGTCTGCAAGGTGTTGAAAACCTTTGAGATGCCGGATGGGACCGTCACGGCCCTCCTGCAAGGGTTCAAGCGTCTGCGCCTGGACCGCATCGTCGGAACGGAACCCTATATCCGGGCGCGCGTCCATTATCTGGACGACATCGAGCCGGACATGGAGGACCCCAAGAACAAGATCATCGCGGACCTGCTCAAGGAAAGCGCCAGCAATTACATCAAGGCTGCGTCCTTCGCCCCGAAGGAGGTCGTCAGCGCCCTGCGGGGGATCGAGGATTTCGGTTTCCTGGTCAATTTCATCGCCACGACCGTGGAGATCGAGAACTACCAGGACAAGGTCACCCTGCTGAAATACGACGATGTCAAGGAGCGCGCCATGGCCCTGCTGTCCCTGCTGAGCAGCCAGATGGAACTGCTGCGCATCAAGCAGGAGATCAATTCCAAGGTCAAGACGGAGATCGACCAGCAGCAGCGCGAATACTACCTGAACAACCAGCTGCGGACCATCCAGGAAGAGCTGGGCATGGATGAGGATGACGACATCAACCAGCTGCGGGCGGCGGCCGAGAAGAAGGAATGGCCGGCTTCCGTGGGCGAGATCTTCGAGAAGGAGCTCGCCAAGCTGGGCCGGTTCAACCCGTCCGCCCCGGAATACAGCATCCAGTATGCCTACCTGCAGTTCATGCTGGACCTGCCGTGGTACCATATGTCCGAGGACAACCTGGACCTGGCCCACGCGCAGAAAGTATTGGATGAGGACCATTTCGGCTTGGATTCCGTCAAGGACCGCATCATCGAATACCTCGCCGTCCTCAAGCTGAAGGGCAACATGAAGTCTCCGATCCTCTGCCTGTACGGCCCTCCGGGCGTCGGCAAGACCAGCCTGGGCAAATCCATCGCCCGGGCGCTCGGCCGCCAGTACGTCCGCATCTCCCTGGGCGGCATGCACGACGAGGCCGAGATCCGCGGCCACCGCAAGACCTATGTCGGTGCGCTGCCGGGCCGGATCCTCTCCGGCATCAGCCGCGCCGGGACGTCCAACCCGGTGGTGGTACTGGACGAGATTGACAAGGTGGGCGCCGACTTCAAGGGAGACCCGTCCTCCGCGCTGCTGGAAGCCCTGGATCCCGAGCAGAACACCGCCTTCCACGACAATTACCTGGATGTGGACTACGACCTGTCCAACGTCCTGTTCATCACCACGGCCAACAGCACCGCCACCATCCAGCCGGCCCTGCTGGACCGCATGGAGGTCATCAACGTGACGGGTTACCTGGCCGAAGAGAAGATGGAAATCGCCAAGAAGTTCTTGGTGCCCAAGCAGTTGAAGGAGCATGGCATCGATGCCGCCATCTCTATCCACAAGCCGGCCCTGCGGACCATCATCGACGAGTATACGCATGAGTCCGGCGTCCGCGGCCTGGAGAAGCAGATCGCGAAGATCGCCCGTGTCACGGCGAAGAAGATCGCCCTGGGCGAGCCGTATCCGACCGTGATCAAGAAGGAGCACCTCCGGGAATACCTGGGCCTGCCGACGGCCTTCCACGACATGCAGAAGGGCAACGAAGCCCCGGGCGTGGTGACCGGCCTGGCCTGGACCAGCCTGGGCGGCGAGATTCTCTTCGTCGAGAGCCAGGCCAGCGAGGGCAAGGGCGTGCAGACGATGACCGGCAACCTGGGCGACGTGATGAAAGAGAGCGCGACGATCGGCTACCAGTACATCAAGGCCCACCCGCAGTTGGCCGGGCTGACGGCTGAAGAGTTTGCCAAGAAGGATATCCATGTGCATGTCCCGGAAGGCGCGACGCCCAAGGACGGTCCTTCGGCCGGTATCACGATGGTCAGTTCCATGGTCTCCGCCCTGCGCGGAAAGGCCGTGCGCAGCGGTATCGCCATGACCGGCGAGATGACCCTGCGCGGCCGGGTGCTGCCGGTGGGCGGCATCAAGGAGAAGATCCTGGCTGCCAAGCGGGCAGGGGTCCATACGATCGTGATTTCGGAAGAAAACCGGAAAGATGTGGAAGATATCAAGGAAATTTACCGGAAAGGTCTTACCTTTGTGTATGTGAAGACCATCGATGATGTCATCGGGTATATTTTCGAGTAAATGGACGTTAAGATAGAGCAAAGTTGGAAAGACGCACTGGCGCCGGAGTTCGAGAAACCGTACTTCGCTTCGCTGGTGCGTTTCCTGCATGGTGAAAAGGCGGCAGGAAAGACCATCTATCCGCCCGGAAGCCAGATATTCAAGGCTTTCGAGCTGACCCCGCTGCCTTCCGTCAAGGTTGTGCTCCTGGGCCAGGATCCCTACCATGGCCCCGGCCAGGCGATGGGCCTGTCCTTCTCCGTTCCGGACGGCGTCCCGGCCCCGCCTTCGCTGGTGAACATCTTCCGGGAGATCGAGTCGGACCTCGGGATCCGGATGAGCGGCCGGCCGAACCTGGAGGGCTGGGCCCGGCAGGGCGTGCTGCTGCTCAATGCGATGCTGACCGTCCAGGCCGGCGCGGCCGGTTCCCACAGCCGGATCGGCTGGCAGGAGTTCACGGATGCCGTCATCCGGACCGTCTCGGACCGCTGCGACGGCGTGGTATTCCTGCTCTGGGGCAATTTCGCCCGCTCCAAGAAGGACCTCATCGACACGACGCGCCACCATGTGCTGGAGGCTCCGCATCCGTCGCCCCTGGCGCGCGGCGCCTTCTTCGGCTGCCGCCATTTCTCCAAGACCAACGAAATCCTCCGCGCGGAGGGCAAAACCCCCATTGATTGGCAATTATGAAAAAGACTGCCTTGTTCCCGGGATCCTTCGATCCCTTTACCGCCGGCCACCTGAACATCCTGAACCGGGCGCTGACCATGTTCGACGAGGTCGTGGTCGCCGTGGGTATCAACCAGGACAAACGCGGCTTCTTTACCATGGACCAGCGGATGGATATCATCCGCCAGGCCATCCGCGGCCTGGAAGGTGTCCGCATCATCAAATACGACAGCCTGACCATCGATGCCTGCCGGGAGCTCGGCATCCGGCACATCGTCCGGGGCGTTCGCAACATGCTGGATTTTGAAAACGAACGGGCGATCGCCGATGCGAACCGCCGCCTGGCGCCGGATATCGAAACCCTCATCATCCCGACGGCCCAGGAATTCGCCCATATCTCTTCTTCCGCCGTGCGGGATATCCTCAAGCACCGCGGTGACACTTCGCTTTTCCTGCCCGACGGCGTCATCCTGCCGGAGCACGATGCGTAGGCTGCTCCTCATAGCCGTCTGCCTGCTCCTGTCCCTGGCGGGCCGGGCACAGGCGCCCGATTCCCTCCAGCTGGCGGCCCTGGATGCCAAGCTGGACGAGTTCTTCGCGTCGCTGCAGTCCGAGAGCGTCGCCGTCAAGAATGCGGAAGCCGATTTCCTGATCGGCAGCTGCACGACGGACGCGGTCCGCGACCATGTCGCCATCCGGATCTATGACCATTACATGCAGTCCTCCCTGATGGGGGACGAAGGCGTGGCCGTACACCTGGCGGATGCCTGGTTCATTCCGGGCAAGGCGCATTTTACCAATGAGATCGACCTGATGAATGCCCGTATCTATGCGGAGTTTAACCGGTCGACGCTGTTGGGTGAGAAGGCGCCGGTGCTGACGGCCTCCCGGCCGGACGGGACGCCGGTACGCGTACCTTCGGAAGGGCGGATCAGCGTAATCTTCCTGTACGATACCGACTGCGCGAAGTGCAAGCTGGAAACGATGCTGCTACGGGCGGCCTTCGCCGAGGAGGATTTCCCGGCGGATTTCATCGCCTTCTATGTCGGTGACAAGGCGGAGGAATGGGAGCGGTTCCGGACGGAAGAGCTTGCGTTCCAGGCTCCTTCGCTGCGGGTCATCCATGCCTGGGACCCGTCCCTGGATACGGATTTCCAGCGCCTGTACGGCGTCCTGCAGACGCCGCGGATGTTCGTTGCGGACCGGGACGGTATCATCGTCGGCCGCGGCCTGGACACCCAGGGCCTGCTGAAATTGCTCCGAAGCCTGCTGCCGAAAGTGGAATATGGATCGGAGGCTTCCCAGACCCTGTTCGGGAAGGTCTTCGGGGAATTGGAACCTCCCGTGACCGCGGAGGATGTCCGGATGGTGGCGGACCATCTGGCCGGCATGGCGCTGGCCGAGCGGGATACGCTGTTTTACAAACAGATGACCGGTGACCTGCTGATGTACCTTTCCGGACAGCGCGGGGAGGGTTACAAGGCCGGACTGGGCTATGTCGCGGACAGCCTGGTACTGGGCCGGCCGCAGGTCTGGACGACCCAGGAGGACAGCCTGCAGGTCCTTTCGCTGGCCGGTCTGATGAAGGATCTGTTGGACCGTGCACCGGTGGGAAGCCGGCTGCCGCGCCTGCGGGTGCCCGGAACGTTGTATTCCGGCCAGGGGGAGCGGGGGATCCGGCGGAAGCTGCGCTGCCTGCGCGGACCGCTGACGGTGTTCTTCTATTCGGAGGGCTGCGGCACGTGCGAGGCAGAGAAAGCGGCCATCCCGGCGGTCGTCGCCGGCGGGGGAAAAGTCCTGCTGGTCAATGTGGACCGGCTGATGGCGGAAGAGCCCGACCTGGCGGGGAAACTGCTGGAAATGTTTGACCTTTCCAGCCTGCCCTTCATTCTCCAGACAGACCGGAAAGGTCGTATTACGCGCAAATATATCAGTCTACAGCAGTAAGGCTGCCTTGACCTCGGCCGCTTTTTCCGGTCCGCGCATCTTTTCGAGGATGGCGAGGCCGAAGTCGATGGCGTAGGCGGCGCTGCGTCCTGTGATCAGTTTCCCGTCGGTCACGACCGGTGCCTTGACATAGATGGCGCCTTTGGCCAGCATGTTCTCTTCAAAGCCGTCGTAGCAGGTGAACTTTTTGCCTTCCAGGCCTTCCAGCTGGGAGGCGACCAGGCCCGGAGCCGCACAGATCGCGGCCACGATGCCATCCCATTTATAATGCTCTTTCATCATGTCCATCAGTTCCTCGTCTTCGGCGAGGACCTTGGTGCCGGGCATGCCGCCGGGGAAGACCAGGGCGTCGCTCGGGTCGAGCTCCTCGGCTTCGGCGCAGAAGATGCTGAAGGTGGTGTCTGCGATGATCTGCATGTTGTGGGAGCCGGTAACGTGGAACTGGTCCGAGACGGAGATCAGTTCGGCGGGGACGCCGCCCCTGCGGAGGACGTCCAGGGTGGCGAGGGCTTCGGTCTCTTCAAAGCCGTCTGCCAGGAAGATGTATGCGTGGTTCATGCGGAATCAAATATTTTGTCGTATTGAAAATTATCTCTAAATTTGCGCTCCGAATTGAGGTATGGTGTAATGGCAGCACTAGGGATTTTGGTTCCCTCAGTCAGCGTTCGAATCGCTGTACCTCAACAGAAAAGCTCCGATTCCTTCGGGGCTTTTCTGTTGGGTACAAGTACCTTTCTCAACCCCCACCGGCTTCGCCGGAGCCCCCTTCAGGGGGCATTCGGCCTCCGGCCGGTCGCTTCGCTCTTTTTCGCTCCGATTCCATCGGGGCTTTTCTGTTATCTGCGGTTGGCGATGCTGATGTAGTAGATCAGGGTCGCGACGGAACCGATGGCCGCGATGAAATAGGTGTAGGCCGCCCATTTCAAGGCATCGACGGCCTGGGGCTTGGTCGTGGAATCCGTGACGCCGGCGCTTTGCAGCCAGGCCACCGCACGGGCGCTGGCATTGACCTCCACCGGAAGGGTGACGATGCTGAAAAGCGTGCTCATGGCAAACAGCGCGATACCGATCCAGAGCAGCTGCGGGAAGATGTTGATGAAGATGACGCCTGCGAGCAGGACCCACTGGACCAGGTTGTTGACGAAGCTGACGACCGGAACGAGGGCGGAACGCATCTTCAGCGGCAGGTAGCCCTGGGCGTGCTGCAGCACGTGGCCGCACTCATGGGCGGCGACGGCGGCGGCCGCGACGCTCCGGCCGGAGTAGACCTCGCGGCTGAGGTTGACGGTCTTCGTCTGCGGGTTGTAATGGTCGGTCAGCCGGCCTTCGATGCAGGTGACCTGGACATCGTAGACGCCGTTTTCACGCAGCATCTTCTCGGCCACCTCGGCGCCGGTCAGGCCGGAGGGGAGGGGAACCTTGGAATATTTCGTAAACCTGCTCTGCAGGGTCTGCTGGATGATGAAACTGGCCACCATCACAGCGATCATGATAATCCAGATATTCATGTCGATCGGGTTTTGGGGAGGGATGTACAAAATGTACGCCGTTTACAAAAATAGGAAATTCTGTCAGGATTCTCTGTTTTTTTGGTATTTTTGTGGTTGGTTTTTGAGAGAATATGTACCGCGAAGACGATTTTTCCAGACTCGAGCTCGACCTGAAGGGATGCCAGTACAATTACCGGTATTTCCGCGGTCTGCTGGAGCCGTCCACCAAGCTGCTGGTGCTGGTCAAGGCGAATGCCTACGGCCACGGCGCCGTGGAGTTCGCGGCCATGATGCAGCAGGCGGGCGCCAATTACCTGGCCGTGGCCTATCCGGTGGAAGGGATGGAACTCCGCGAGGCCGGTATCAGCCTGCCGGTCCTGGTGCTGACCGCCGGCACGGACTTCTTCCCTGAAATAATCGAGAACCGCCTGGAACCCGGCATCCCGAACCTCTTCTCCCTGAAAGCCTTCTGCGAGGAACTGAAGACCCGCGGCTTGCGGGATTATCCCGTCCATATCAAGTTGGATACCGGCATGCACCGGCTCGGTTTCATGACAGACGAACTCCCCGCCCTGATGGATTTCCTGAAAGACTGCCCCTATGTCCGGGTGCAGTCCGTCTATTCGCACCTCGCGGCGGCCGAGGATCCGCAGGAAGATGACTTCACCCTCGGGCAGATCCGGATGTACCGGCAGAATGCCGATGCCCTGAGCGCGTCCCTGGGCTACAAGCCGCTGTACCACATCCTGAATTCCGCCGGTATCGAACGCTTCCCGCAATACCAGTTCGACATGGTCCGGCTCGGCATCGGCATCTACGGAATCAGCGCCCTGCCGGATGTGCAGCTGCACCCCGTCGCATCCTTAAAGTGTAAGGTTTTGCAAATTAAGACCTTGAAGCCGGAAGACGGAACCATCGGCTACGGCCGTTTCGGCCATATCGCCCCCGAAGGGACGACGATTGCGACGATTCCGGTCGGCTACGCGGACGGCATCGACCGCCATCTCGGCCGCGGCCACGCGTCCTTCTCGGTGAACGGGCACCGGGCGCCGACCATCGGCAATATCTGCATGGACATGTGCATGCTGGACGTCACTGGTCTGGACGTCCACGTCGGCGATACCGTGACCATCTTCGGCGCGGATCCGACCATCAGCGAACTCGCCGGAATCCTGGGAACCATCCCCTACGAAATCCTCACCTCCGTCCCGCGCCGCATCGAGCGCCTCGTCATCCGCTAGCATCAGGGGTAATTGAATCTGAGATAGACCTTCTGTTTACTCTTTTCATAAGTCGGCTCCGTCTAAGGGCTGGTGCTCGCTATTCTGCGGAAAACTAAAAGAGCGCTTGATTGGGGCTGGTGCTCGTCTTCCTGCGGAAAACTAAAAGAGCGCTTGATTGGGGCTGGTGCTCGTCCTTCTGCGAAAAAACTTAAAGAACGCTTAATTGTTCTCTGTGGGGTTTCAGTGGGTTTTGCCGTTCTTTATCCATCTTTTTAAACGGGGATAAAGAACACGGTATTTGCGTGTGCGGCAAAGAGTGCAGCAGAGGTGTTCTTTATCTTTTTTGAGTACGCGATGGCTTTTTAAGTACATGATTTCATAGGAAGGACTCATGTATTCTCATGGGCCTTCGCAGTGCGATTATCTATATTCATTAGTATTCAGTTTTTTATAGCTGCTCCGAAGTGGTTTGAGAACTCAAACCTGGATACTCTATTAAAACCAGACTAATGAGTTCTGTAATAAACTTAAAGAACGGGACAATCGTTCAGCGTCGTTTCTGTTAGGGAGAAGTGTGCTTTATCACCTCTTTTACGGTGGGATAAAGAACGATGAATAGCTTCTTGAACTGGTCTTTTAGGGGAAGGTGTTCTTTAAGTTTTTTGTAGAGGATTCTGACCTGGCCGTGAATACCCCTGTATTTCAGGGGGATCGGTCTTTCGAAGGTCCAGTAGAGTAAAATTTTGAAGATTATATTTTATAATACGGATCTTTGTCTGCATCTTTGTAAGAAAATGTGGCGTATGGCTTTTGAGGATGTCCCCCGACCGGTTCGGGATTGTTATCATATCTATTCTGACGGGACCCGGCATTCTGTCTTGTTCGAGACAGTTGCGGATAAGGTTTATGCAATGAATCTGCTGGCAATCCTCGCCTTCCATTTCGGATTGAAACTGTTGGCGACGGTGGTGATGGATACCCATTTCCATGTTGTCGCCCGTGGCCTGCAAGACAAAGTTGGAAAGTATATCAGTGAGATCAGGCGGTTGTTGTCGAAGTATTTGCATAGGACTGGCAGGGCTGATTTGCTGAAAAAGGGTATCTTGATCGACTGGGATCCGCTTTTAGATGAATCGGAGGTCATGCGGAAGATTATCTATGTTTTCCGGAACGGCGTTGATGCCGGGTTCCCGCTGTTGCCGGAGTGCTATCCGTGGGGAGCGGGGAGGGCCTATTTCCAACGGGAGAACCTGGAGGTTTATCACCGAGTAGGGGATTTGGGTATCCGTGAGATGGCACGACAATTCCATACACGGGTCCGGCTTCCTGATGCATGGCTGTATGATGACAAAGGGATGCTGGTGCCGTCAAGTTATATGGATATACAATACGTTGAGAATGAACTTTTCCAGAGTCAGAAACGATTCTTGGCCTTTCTTCATGTCCGCAAGAAAGATTTGGCGGAGCAGGATTGGCAGTGTGCGCGTGGATTTCTAGAGAAGCATGCTTCGGAAGCTTTACGCGAGAAGGTCGGAAGAATGGCATTAAAACACTTCAACTGCCCAATCACAAGGTTGAATGATGCTGAAAAACTGTTTATAGCCAAAGAGTTGTGGCAAAAACGCGAGACAATATCCTCGAAGCAGCTGGCACGCGCCGTCCGGATGGATCCTGACTTACTCGTCGCTGTTCTTCATTGATTGTGGAAGCGCCACATCCGATTGCGCAGAATCAGAACTTGTATTTATTGTAAAGATCAAGAATCAGGACTCGTGATTTAAAAAAGATCCAGAATCTGGGCTCGTGAATTTAAAAAGATAAAGAACAAGACCATTATATTGGTCGATGTGTACAATAAAGCCCCGTTCTTTATCCTCATTTAAAAAATAGGATAAAGAACGCGATGAGACCTTAGACGATGTGCAGACCGAAATAGGTGTTCTTTAACTTTTCAATGCACCGTATGTCGCTAGCTTTTCAAAGCACCGAGAGTCGCTAACTTTTCAGTGCGCAGTGAGTACAATAGTGTTGGGCTAGCTTTTCAGAGGCTGCGGAGGATGCGGGAGAGCTGGTCGGTGCAGGAGGTGCCGCGTTCTTTGCAGTCGACGCCTGCGAGGGTGTCGGCGGCCTGGGTGGCGTCCATGCCTTCGAGGAGGCGGCCGATGGCTTTGAGGTTGCCGTTGCAGCCGCGGATGTACTTGAGGTTGTGGATCTTGCCGTCAGCGTCCAGGTCGAAGTCGATCTGCTGGGAGCAGACCAGGGCGCTGGGCTGGGCGGTGATGTGACGGACCCCGTCCTGCAGGGTGTCCGAAAGGATGGTGAAGTCGTTTCCTATCATGGCCGTTTATCTTTTATCCCGGAAAAAATCCCTGATCAATGCGCTGCATTCTTCGCCGAGCACCCCGCCTTCGACCGTCGTCTTCGGGTGGTGGAGGGAAGGGGAGAAGAGCGAGGATCCGCGTTTGGGGTCGATGGCCCCGTAGACGATGCGGCCGATCTGGGCCCAGTTCAGGGCGCCGGCGCACATCGGGCAGGGTTCGACGGTGACATAGAGGGTGCATTCGGGCAGGTATTTCCCGCCCATGGCCTCGGTGGCGGCCGTGATGGCGATCATCTCGGCGTGGGCCGTGGGGTCATGCAGCCGTTCGGTCATGTTGTGCCCCTTGCCGATGATACGGCCGCGGCAGGCGATGACCGCTCCGATGGGAATCTCTCCCTCGTCCAGGGCCAGGCGTGCCTCGCGCAGGGCTTCCCGCATGTAGGTTTCGTCGCTGTTGATCATGGTACGCAAAGGTATGTATTTTCCCGGAAATAAAAGGTATTTTTATGTGAAATGATACAATTTTGACATATTTCTGCTATCTTTGCTAAAACGTTTCGCCTTATGTCGAGCCTTTTGACCGAGATTACCCCCCTTTCGGAGAAAGATTGTTTCTACATCGTAGAGCGTCACAAATCGGAATTCCTGTTCCCGCTGCACCGGCACCGGGACTACGAACTCAATTTCATCGAGAACGGCCGCGGCGTCCGCCGGGTCGTGGGTGACAGCGTAGAGGAAATCGGTGACTATGAGCTGACCCTGGTGGCCGGCGAGTCCCTGGTCCACGCCTGGGAACAGGGGAGCTGCACGTACCCGGACGTGCGGGAGATCACCATCCAGTTCGCGCCGGAACTCTTCTCTCCGGAACTGCTGGGCAAGAACCAGTTCTCCAGCATCCGGAAGATGCTCGCGCTGGCCGAAAACGGGTTGACCTTCTCCCTGAAGACCATCATGAAGGTCTATTCGATGCTGGATATCTTAGCCTCTCAGACAGAGCGTTTTGAGCAGTTCCTGTGCTTCCTGAAGATCCTCAATGAGCTCTCGCTGGCGGAGGATTCCCGGGTCCTGGCGAGCAGTGCCTTCGCCAAGGTGGAAGGGGATGTGGAAAGCCGCCGGATCAACAAGGTCAAGCAGTATATCAGCGAACATTACAATGAGGAAGTCCGGCTGGACGACCTCTCTTCCATCGCCGGTATGTCTACGTCGGCCTTCTGCCGTTTCTTCAAGACCCATACGGGACGCACGGTCATGGATTACCTGATCGATATCCGTCTGGGCAATGCCGCCCGCCTGCTGGTCGATACGACGGCGCCCATCTCCGAGATTTGCTGGCAGTGCGGTTTCAACAACCTGTCCAATTTCAACCGCATCTTCAAGGCCAAGCGCGGCTATACGCCCCGCGATTTCCGCACCCTGTTCAAGAAGAACCGGGTCTTTGTATAAAGGCAGGTCAAAATCCTATCGGTTTTCGATAGTATTGTATTTGTTCCGGTTGTAAAGAGTCAGTAATTTTGCATCATCCGATACTTTGTCGGATGAAACGATTTACTGACCACGTAATGAATTCTTTCCTCAAAGCTTTTGCCCTGTGCGGACTGGCGCTGTGCGCCGTCTGCTGTTCCCGTGGAAATACCTCCGGCATCGTCAAGGTTGAAAACGGTTCGTTCCAAAAGGACGGGCAGGCGCAGTACTATGTCGGGACCAATTTCTGGTATGGCGCCATCCTGGCTTCCGAAGGCCGGGGCGGCGACCGGGCCCGCCTGGGCCGCGAGCTGGATTCCCTCCATGCCCTCGGGCTGGACAACCTGCGCATCCTGGTCGGCGCGGACGGCCCCGAGGGGGTGCCGACCCGCGTCGAACCGACCCTCCAGCCGGAGCCGGGCGTTTACAACGATACGATTTTCAAGGGACTGGACTACCTGCTCGTGGAGATGGGCAAACGGGATATGAAAGCCGTCCTGTACGTCAACAACTCCTGGGAATGGAGCGGCGGCTACGGGATGTACCTCGAGTGGGCCGGTGCCGGAAAGGCGCTGATCCCTGCCGAGTCCGGCTATGTCCCTTTCATGGAACAGATGGCGCAGTATTCCACCAATACGAAGGCGCAGGCCCTGTTCGAGCAGCATCTGCAGACCGTCGTCTCCCGGGTCAACTCCCTGACCGGCAAGCCGTACAGCGAGGATCCGGCGATTTTCTCCTGGCAGATCGGCAATGAGCCGCGCTGCTTCTCCGGGGATCCCGCCGTGCAGGATGCCTTCGTGGACTGGCTGCACCGGGCCGCCCGCATCATCAAACAGGCCGATCCGAACCACCTGGTCTCCGTTGGCAGCGAGGGCTCCTGGGGCTGCGAGAACAACATGGACCTCTATGAACGCATCCACGCGAGCGCGGACATCGATTACCTGACGGCCCATATCTGGCCCTACAACTGGAGCTGGGTCAGCCAGGACGGCCCGCAGTGGGGAATCGACAACGCCGAAGCGAAGACGAAGCAGTATATGGATGAACATGTCGCCGTGGCGGAAAAACTGGGCAAGCCCCTGGTCATCGAGGAGTTCGGTTTCCCGCGGGACGATTTCCGCTTCGCCAAGGGAACCCCGACCACCGGCCGCGACCGGTATTACGGTTTCGTATTCAACCAGGTCATCGCTTCCGCGCATGCACACGGCCGTCTGGCCGGCGCCAACTTCTGGGGCTGGGGCGGATTTGCCCAGCCGCGCCATGAGCAGTGGCAGCCCGGTGACGACTATGCCGGAGACCCGGCCCAGGAGGCCCAGGGCCTGAATTCCGTCTTTGCCGATGATGCCGCTACCTTGGCCGTCATCGCGGAGGCTACGGGAAAACTGGCGGCAAAAGCCTTCGCCGAATCGGAGCCCGTCGACAACTGGATGTTCACGTCCGAAGACCAGAAACCGCTCAAGGTCATGGTACGGCCGATGAACGGATTCCGCGGCAAGACCGATGTACAGGCCACGGTCGTGACGGACAAGGGCGAGCCTTTCTGCACGAAGACCGTGACGGCGGACCTCCGCAAGGGCGCCGATACCCTGTATATCCCCCTGGCCCTGGAGCCCGGTTTCTACCGTGTAAGTCTGGGCTTGGCGAATTCAAACCTTCAAGATAATAGCTTCAACATCGGCTGCGAGCCGCAGCAGATCGTTTCCCCGCAGGACAAGCAGCCGGATTTCGATGCCTTCTGGGCCGATAACCTGAAACAGCTGGCGAGCGTCCCGATGCGCGCGAAGATGACCCGGCTTCCGGAGCACAGCAGCGACCAGCGGACGATGTTCCGGGTCGACATGCAGTCGTTCGGCGGCAAGGAGATTTCGGGTATCGTATTGATTCCCAATAAGCCGGGTCGTTTCCCGGCCAAGATTTCCTACATGGGTTACGGGGCGGATGTCTGGTATCCGGATCCGTCCTCAGAGCCGGAGCTGGTCGACTTCACCCTCAGCGTCCGCGACCAGGGCCTGAACCGTACGCCCGGCCAGGGCTGGGTCCGTCAGGGACTGGACAGCAAGGAAGCCTATTATTATAGAGGAGCTTTCCTGGATTGCGTCCGCGCCATTGATTTCGTGGCCTCCCTGCCGCAGGTCGATCCGGAGCGAATCGTGGCGGAAGGCGGTAGCCAGGGCGGCGCTTTCACCCTGGTGGCCGCATCCCTGGACCACCGGCTGAAGGCCATTGCACCCTTCGTGCCTTTCCTGTCCGATTTTCCGGATTATTTCCAGGTCGCGGAATGGCCCGGCAATGAAATCCTGCCGGCTGCCAAAGCCGCAGGTATCGCCGATGAAGACCTCTATCGGACGCTCAGTTATTTCGATGTCAAGAATTTTACGGACCGGATCGAGTGCCCCGTCCTGATGGGCTTCGGCCTGCAGGACCCGGTCTGCCCGCCGCATACCAATTTCGCCGGTTTCAACATGATCCGGACCCCGAAGCAGTGGATCTGCTTCCCCTTCTCCGGACACCATGTCGAGGAGGAAGCCGGATGGTGGGAGGCCCGCAACGAATTCTTCAAACCGTATATCAATTAATTATTAACCTATTATATTAACAACAAATCTCAGTAGCATGAAAAAAACGCTATTTACATGTTTGCTGATGCTCCTCGCAGGAGCAGCGTCGCTGATGGCGCAGACCCGTGTGACCGGTACGATTACCGACAACACGGGCTATGGTGTCATCGGCGCCAGCGTCATTGAGAAAGGCACGACCAACGGTGCGATTGCCGATCTCGATGGTAAGTATGAGATCACGGTGCGGCCGGGGGCCACGCTGGTGTTCTCCTCGATCGGCTACAAGGAGCAAGAGATTGTGGTCGGTAACCAGACCGTGATCAACGTCCTTCTCCTTGAGGACACCGAACTGCTCGACGAGGTTGTCGTCGTCGGTTACGGTACCATGAAGAAGAGCGACCTGGCCGGCGCTTCCGTCTCCATGAAGGAAGACGCCATCAAGGGCTCCATCATCACCAACATCGACCAGTCCCTCCAGGGCCGTGCGGCCGGTGTCCAGGCGGTCCAGACCTCGGGTGCTCCGGGTTCTTCCTCCTCGATCCGCGTCCGTGGCCAGGCGACCATCAACGCTAACGCCGAACCGCTGTACGTCGTTGACGGCGTCATCATGCAGGGCGGCGGCCAGAGCGGTGCCGACTTCGGTCTGGGCGATGCCCTCGGCAACGGTGCCGTTTCCACGGTTTCCCCGCTGTCCACCATCAACCCGTCCGATATCGTCAGCATGGAAATCCTCAAGGATGCTTCCGCGACGGCGATCTACGGTGCCCAGGGTGCGAACGGCGTTATCCTCATTACCACCAAGCGTGGCCGGAGCGGCGACGCGAAATTCACCTATGACGGCATGTTCGCCGTGCAGCGCCAGACCCGCCGCATCGAACTGCTGAACCTGCGTGAGTTCGCCGAGTACTACAATGACCTCAAGTCCGTCGGCATGGTGGGCGAGAACGAAAAGTACAGCGATCCCTCCATCCTCGGCAAGGGTACCAACTGGCAGGATGCCATCTTCCGGACGGCCCTCCAGCACCAGCACCAGATCAGCGCCCAGGGCGGCGGTGACAAGATCCAGTACTATGTTTCCGGTTCCTGGATGGACCAGCAGGGTACCATCATCGGTTCCGAGTTCCAGCGTTTCTCGGTCCGCGCCAACCTCGACGCCAACCTCAAGGACTGGTGGAAGATCGGCCTGAGCGCCACCTATTCCTCCACGGATGAGAACATGAAGCTCGCCGACTCGGACGAAGGTATCATCAACTACACCCTGACCTCCCTGCCGAGCGCCCCGATCTACGACCAGGACGGCAACTACTACCACATCCAGATGGACAAGTACTCCATCGTCAACCCGGTCGCCATGGCCATGCTCGAGAAGATCCTCCTCAAGCGCCAGAAGCTCCAGGGCAACATCTTCTCCGACATCACCTTCCTCAAAGACTTCGTCTGGCACGCCGAACTCGGCTACGACATCAGTTCCTCCGATGCGGAAACCTTCAACCCGTCCGTCAGCCTCGGTTCATACCAGCGTGCGGCCAACGAAATCCGCAACCAGAAGAACAGCTCCCTGTTCTGGCAGCTGAAGAACTATGTGACCTGGAACAAGACCATCGGCAAGCACAGCATGACCGCCATGGTCGGCCAGGAGGCCTGGGAAAGCAAGTACGATTACATGTCGGTCTACAATACGGCCCTTCCGTCCAACGACGTCGAGAACCCGTACCTCGGTACCGGCACCCCGACCATCGGCTACGGTTTCGGCAGCAGCGCGATGGCTTCCTTCTTCACCCGCGAGACCTACAACTACGACAACCGTTACGTCGGCACCTACACCTTCCGGTATGACGGATCTTCCAACTTCGGACCGAAGAACCGCTGGGCGCCGTTCCATTCCTTCGCCTTCGCCTGGCGCTTCACCAACGAGAAGTTCTTCCCGGACGCCGCCCGCGACATCCTCTCCGACGGCAAGCTGCGCATCGGCTGGGGCCAGACCGGCAACTCCAACATCGGCGGCTACCGCTGGGGCGCCCCGATGACCAAGATGCCGACCGGCCTGGGCGACGGCTACCGCCAGAAGCAGATGGCCAACAGCTACGTGCAGTGGGAGCGTCGGCAGCAGTGGAACGTGGGTCTCGACCTCACTTTCCTTGCCGGCAAGGTGAATTTCGTCGCCGACTGGTACGACAAGCGTTCCAACGACATGCTCATGGAACTGCAGATGCCCACCTACATGGGCACCCAGGGCAACGGCTCCTCCGCCCTCGCCCCGCCGATGGGCAACTACGGCTCCATCCAGAATACCGGCTGGGAGTTCACCCTGACGGTGCACCCGGTGACGACCCGGGATTTCGAATGGACCACCGAAGGCCAGCTCTCCTTCAACAAGAACAAGCTCCTCGCCCTTGCCGGGACCGCCTCGGCGCCGATCGTCGGCTACGGCCAGTGGAGCGACGTGGTGTCCAT
>JAFUUB010000035.1 GCA_017483985.1 Bacteroidales bacterium
ATATAATGGTTGCGCTCTTCGTTGAACCACTGCATGAAATGTTTCTGGAGCCAGGACAGGGTCTCCCATTTCGGAGCCGTGCCGTCCGGGAAACGGAAATCGCCGAAAACGCCCTCGAAATAGGGTTTGTCGAAATAGCCGATGTTCCAGAACACGGTCTGGAACCCGCGGTTCCCGGCCGGCATGTTCATGGAATGGACCACCTGCTGGAAGCAGTTGTCGATTACCTTGACCAGGGTACGCTGCTTGGCATTGTTCTCCACCACCTCATCCAGGCGGTCCAGGTAGTCGTCCCCGTAATCCTTGCGGATGAAGTAGTCCAGGTACATCAGGAATTCCGGTGTCGCCACGGCGCCCATGAACTGGGAAGAGATGGAATACACCAGGTTGATGAACTCGCCGCAGAACGATTTCAGGTCGGTCGGGGCGATGGAGACGCCGCCCAGTTCCCGCAGGCCGGACACCAGGAACGGATACATGGTGATGGCCACGCAGTACGGATAGCCCGGCGTACCGCTCTCGTCATGCTTGTACAGGACATGCGACTCCAGGTCGGCCAGGTACTGCTTGGCCAGGTTCCGGCCGTACAGCGACTTGATCTTGTCCTGCATGATGTAGCGGTTCTGCTTGATGTTGTTCTCCTTGTAGAGCTCATGGCCGAGGGTCACGATGTTCTTGTTCGTGACATTCGCATTGGAATCGAACTTGGAACCGGTCGCCGCGTTGGAAGCCTTGATGTAGTCGCGGATGAAGTCGTTCTTCTTGCGCAGGTCCATCCCCCGGTCGAAGGTTTCGATGTATTCCAGGGCGGCCTTCTTGTTGATAGACATCAGCGAATCCACGACCTGGCGGCGGATTTCCTGGCTGGACATCTTGTCATAGATGAACAGGTTGTCGACCACGGAGACCACCACATCCTCGGGGACGGGCTGGCCGGTATGGACGAAGGCCAGGCGGATGCCACTGCTCAGTTTTTCTTTGTCGAACTCTTCGAAAGAGCCATTTGTCTTGCGGACTTCCATTTTATATAACTCTAAATATCAATTACTTACAAAACTCCAATTCCGACAGGGGCTGAATAATTACGGACTGCCGTAGGACAATCCGCTTCAGGGTTCCGGTTTTTCTTTACAAATGTAGACAGGAAACTCCGGGTTTCCGCCCGGAGCCTGTAAAAGTTATCCACAGGGTTGTCAACAGGTCACCCCATGATATATTTCCCGACCTTGGGAATCTTTTTCAGCAGGACCGCCACGACGGCGACACACACGAATGAGCACACCGCCGTCAGCAGGATCTGTACCGGAGTCGTCCAGACGCCCAGCACCCCGGCATCCCCCAGACCGAGCCGGTCCCGGAAGAAACCCGACCACCGGGACAGGACCAGCATGTGGCACAGGTACATGCCATAACTGGCCAGGGACACCGGCAGCAGCACCTTGCGGAAGAAACCGCCGTTCCGGTTCGGGATCTTGCGGAAAAGCAGGATCCAGCCAATGGTCATCAGCGCGATGCCCAGGTTGTCGTAGTCCCAGGTCGTTTCCCAGACTACGATCCCTTCGAGTCCCCCCTCCACCGGGAAAACCCCGCCGGCCGAAGCCAGGGCACGGCGCAGGAATCCGCCGGCCGTCAGGGCAAACCCGGCCAGCCAGCACGGCAGGCCGGCCGCCAGGGTCTTTTTCCAGGACAGCTCTCCGACGAAGCGGCGGAAATAAAGGCCGAGCAGCAGATAACCCGCTACACCACTTACATAATAAAAAGTCCCGTAAGTATTCCAGCTGGCTTCACCCCACAGCGGATACCGCGCGGCCCGCGGAATCCCGGAAGGACCATAGATCATGGCCATCTGGCCGCCGGACGCCCAGTTGCGGATCAGCGGCAGCAGACACGTAAACAACCACAGTCCCAGCCAGAACTGCAATTCCTTCTTGCTGACCTTCTCCGCCCAGGGCGAAAGCAGAGGCATGACCAGATACAGTCCAACCAGCATGTAGACAAACCACAGGTGACCGGCTGCATAATTGAAATTCAGCAGCAGGTTCCGGAAATTCTCCACCGGCTCGCCCCAGGCCAGCGCATACACGACCGACCAGATGGCGAACGGGACCAGCACCCGCAATGCGCGGCGGCGGAAGAATTCCCCTGCGGAATAATGCAACGGGAACTGCAGATAACTGGAAGCCACCAGGAACAGCGGAACGCACGCCCGGACGAAGGAATCCAAGACTGCAGCCCAGAAAGCATCCGTCCGGGTCAGGATCAAGGCCCCTGAACCGCCGATGTAAAAAGGTTCGGTACTGTGCACCACCATGACCATGAAACAGGCCGCTACGCGCAGCCAGTCCACCCATTCCTCCCGCTGCCGGAGGGAAACGACCCTATCTGCCATTCTCTTTTTTTTACAAAAATAAGGAATAAATCCCATTCCCCGATGAAAAGCCATGCCTTGTTTTTTTGATGCTTTTTCTATCTTTGCATTCAATAAAGACGCGTACATGAAAAAAACCTTCCTTTCGCTCATCCTGCTGGTCACCGGAACCCTGGCCCTTCAGGCCTTCGACCGCGGCATGGGCAATCCCAAATCCGTCTACATCCCGAAAGGGACCGTATCGGCCAACCTGACCTTCGGCTATAACAACTGGAAGGCGTCCGGAGAAAACGACGAATCCGGCGTATCCCTCGCAGGCCTCGTCTCCCAGGCCAACGGGGACGTCACCCTGGTGAAACTTTCCGCCGGCGCCGCCTGGTTCTTCAGGGACAACCTGTCCGTCGGCGTCCGATTCGGCTATGGGACGACACAAGTCGACGTCAATCACCTGGAAATCCTGAGCCTGCTGAACCTGTCCAACCAGCATGTCCGCCGGCAGACCTATTCCGCCGCCCTGGCCGTACGGGGTTACCTGCCGCTGTTCGACAGCAAGGTCGTCGCCTTGTTCGGCGAGGGCCGCCTGACCGGCAGCATCGGTTATGGGAAGAACTATGAAATCACGGACCGCGGCAAAGAAGGCACCTATTCAGACCTTTTGTCCGTCCGGCTGGGCCTCTATCCGGGCATCAGCGTCTTCCTGACCAACGCCGTGGCCTTCGAATTGTCCCTGCCCCTGATCGAAGGAGGCCTGCAGTGGGACAAACAGATCAAGGGACAGGCGCATGACAGCGAGATGTCCCGTACATTCCTGAACTTCAAACCGGGCCTGACCGGTATCAATGCCGGGATCGTACTTCATTTCTAAGACCTTATGAGAAAAATCATCATACTGCTTGCCGTCGCTTTCACGACCCTTGCCTGCGACCAAAAATGGAATGACCTCGTCCATGAGGAAGTCCCCGCGGAAATCACGGCCTTCGGGGTGGAAGGACAGGTTTCCTCGTCCATCAACAAGACCACGAAAACGGCCACCGTCTACCTGCCCGAGGGCACCGATTTCAGTTCGCTGGCCGTAACCGCCTTCTCCCATACGGAAAGCGCCGTCTGCAGCCGTTCCCTGGCAGCAGGAGACATCCTCGACCTGAGCACGCCGCAGACCCTGACCCTGACCACCTACGACACCTATACCTGGACCCTGGGCGCAGAGCTGTACGTCGCCCCCAAGCCGGACGACCCCCAACCGGACGGTCCGACCTACAAGGACGGCCCGCAGCTGTATAACATGAGTTTCGACTACTGGAGCAAATCTTCCAGCCTCGATGTCTGCTATGGCTCCGATGCCACGGCGGAAGAGAAGGCCGTCTGGGGATCCGCCAATTCCACCACCGCTCCGCTCGGACAGCCTACCGTCGGTCCGGAATATGACTTCGTCGCCGTTCCCGGCGAAGGGAAAGCGGCCCTCAAACTCCAGACCCGCAGCCTGCTCGGGAAACTGGCCGCCGGCAGCATCTTCAACGGCAAGATGGGCAGCATCAACATCTGGACGATGAGCGCGAGCTTGGACTGGGGCATTCCGTTCAGCGACCGTCCGGCTTCCCTGGAAGGCTACTACTGCTACAAACCGGCCACGATCAACATCGCCCAGAGCCCGTATCAGGGCAAGAAGGGCGAATTGGACAATGCCTCCATCATCGTGTTGCTCACGGACTGGGACAAACCCTTCACCGTCAATCCGCCCGAATCCCTGGTGGATTACGACAACGACGAGAAGATCATCGGACTCGGAAAACTCACCGTCGACAAATCGATGGAGAATTACGAGAAATTCCATCTCGATATCAAGTACCGCAGCGACCGGACGCCGAAATACGTAACCATCGTCCTGTCATCCAGTGCCTTGGGTGACTATTTCACCGGAGGCGTCGGATCGGTGTTCTATCTCGATGAATTCAAGTTCCTGTACTGATTAAAGTTAGGATGTCCCCCATCGCCATCATACTGACGATCCTGGCCTACTTCACCGCCATGCTGGTCGTCTCGCGCCTCGCAGCGCGGGGCGGGGACAACAGCGCCTTTTTCCGCGGGAAACGGAAGACCAGCTGGTGGGTCGTCGCCTTTGCCATGATCGGCTCCTGCATGTCCGGCGTCACCTTCATCTCCGTTCCCGGCATGGTCGGGGTCAGCGGGATGGGCTACCTGCAGATGTGCATCGGATTTTTCCTGGGTTATCTGGTCATCGCTTTCGTCCTGATTCCCCTGTACTTCCGGCTGAACGTCTATTCCATCTACCAGTATCTGGAGCAACGCTTCGGGCTGACCACCTACAAGACCGGCGCCTGGTTCTTCTTCATTTCCAAGATGCTCGGGGCCTCCGTCCGGCTCTATCTGGTCTGCCTGACCCTGCAGTTGCTGGTCTTCGGACCGCTGGGACTCCCCTTCTTCCTGAATGTGGCGGTTTCCATGCTCATCGTGCTGGCCTATACGTACCGGGGCGGCGTCAACTCCCTGGTCTGGACGGATGTCCTGCGGACCGGCTGCATGATCACGGCCGTCGTCCTGACCCTGGTCTTCATCGCACGGGACCTCGGTCTGGATTTCCCCGGAATGGTCGCCGGTATCAAGGACAGCGGCATGTCGCGCATCTTTTACTTCGATGACGTCAACCATCCGCAGTATTTCTGGAAACAAATGCTCGGCGGCTTGTTCACGGTCGTTGCCATGACAGGCCTGGACCAGGACATGATGCAGCACACCCTGTGCTGCAAGAATCCGAAAGACAGCCAGAAGAACCTGGTCGTCAGCACCTTGCTGCAGAATGCCGTGATTTTCCTCTTCCTTTGTCTCGGCGTCCTGCTCTACCGGTACGCCGCCGCCAACGGAATTCCGGAAACCGGTGACAAGCTCTTCCCGGCGGTGGCCACCCACGGCGGGCTTCCGATGATCGTGGGCATCCTCTTCATCATCGGCCTGGTCGCCAGCGCCTACGGTGCCGGCGGATCCGCCCTGACGTCCCTGACCACTTCCTTCACCGTCGACATCCTCGGGATGGCCGGAAAAGACGAGGCCACCGTACGCAGGACGCGCCAGCGCGTCCACCTCGGCATGACCCTCGGGATGGGACTGGTCATCCTGGTCTTCTCGCGCCTCAACAACACCAGCGCCATCGACGCGGTCTACAAACTGGCCAGCTACACCTACGGCCCCATCCTGGGCCTGTTCACCTTCGGGATAACGAACAGGAAACCCATCCGTGACCGCTGGGTACCTTTTGTCGCGGTTTTGTCGCCATTGGCCTGTATTTTGCTGCAAGTCAATTCCCAGCGGTGGTTCGGCGGCTACAAGTTCAGTTATGAGCTGTTGCTCGTCAACGCCGCCTTGACCTACGCAGGACTTTGCCTGCTTACCAAGCGAACTTCACAAACCTCATAAAAAACACAAACATTATGGCAAGCTTACTAGAAAGCATCCTCAAATCCGCCGCCTCCGGTGGCGTGAAGCAAGGGAACCTCGGCGGCCTCGACCTTGGTGACATCATCAAGTCCGTGGGCGGACAGGTAGCCCAGAAACAGAGCCAGGGTATCGATATCGGCGACGTCCTCGGCAGCGTCCTCGGCGGCCAGAAGCAGCAGACCACCCAGCAGAAGGGCGGCATCGACATCGGCGACGTCCTCGGCAGCGTCCTCGGCGGTCAGAAGCAGACCAAGCAGGCCGGCGGCATCGACCTCGGCAGCGTGCTGGGCAGCGTCCTCGGCGGCGGCGCCCAGGGTGGCGGCATCAGCGACATCGCCAAGAGCGTCATCAACGTACTCGGTATGGCATCAGGATCTTTAAAGAAGTAACACCATGGGAACAGAAGCAATCTCCAAAGTCATCATGCTTGCAGCCAAGACCGGCCTCTTCTTTGCGAAAGCGGACGGCCAGTACGACGTGGCTGAGAAACAGTTCATCGAGTCCTTCATCGACAAACTGGCGGCCATCGGCCCGGTCGACGAGGTAAAAGAAAGCCTCGAAGGCTTGCTCCAGCGGAACATCACCCTCGAGGAAATCGATGCGGATACGGATTCGCTGCTCGCGGAATTCAGCGGCCTTGAAAAGATGCTGGTCCGTGCGACCCTGACCCAGTTCGTCCAGCGTGTCATCCAGGCCGACGGCCAGAAACACGAGAAAGAAACGGAACTCTTCGAAGCCTGGAAAGCCGCGATCAAAGACTGACCTTGATCGCGACAGGCTCGTCTTTCAGTCCTTTCGGCAGGGTGATCGTCACCCTGCCGTTTTTGATGACCGGGCGCACCTTCCTGCCATTGTTCAGGACCGTCACTTTCCCAACAGGGACATTGCCGCCTTCCCAGGAAATCGAAGCCGGCAGGCTTTCACCGTCTTTCAGGGCATAGACCGCATACAGGGTCTTGCCGTCCTTGGAGGCACTGAACCAGAGCTGGCCGTCGTTGTATTTCTCCGTGATCCGGGTTCCGTAAATGGCTTCCCCGTTGCGGCGGAGCCACTCCCCGATCTCCTGCAGGATGACGACCGCCTTATCCTCGATGATGCCGGAAGGGGTCGGGCCGACGCCCAGGACCAGGGAACCGCCTTTTGCGGTGATCTCCGCCAAGGTGCCGATGACCCGGCGGGCCGTCTTGAAGCGCGGATTGGGCGTCCAGCCCCAATCCGTACCCAGGGTCATGCAGGATTCCCACGGATGAGCGATCTGGTGGTCCGGAACCTGCTGTTCCGGCGTCTGGTAGTTTTCATTCGGGCCCTGGATGGTCCGGTCGACCGAAATCAGTCCGGGGCTGACCTTGCGGGCATCCGCCAGGACTTCGTCCAGGCCGACCTGTCCGCCGGAAATCCAGCCGCCGTCCAGCCAGAAGATATCCAGCTTGCCGTACCGGCCGCCGGTCAGTTCGCGCATCTGGTTCTGGGTAAAGGTCACGTAGTTCTTCCACCAGTCCGGATGCATGTCGACCTTGTAGTTGATCCCGCGTCCGGGAGTGGCGTAGTACGGATTCCAGAACCATTCGCAGTGCCAGTCCGGCTTGGAGAAATAGGCACCGATCATGAAGTCCTTCTGGCGGAAGGCATCGAAGACATATTTGGCGACATCCTTGCGCGGGTTGGTCGCGAAGGGTCCCTTCGCGATGGAGAAGTCGGTGTACTGCGTATCGAACATGAAGAACCAGTCATTGTGCTTCGTGGTGAAGATCATGTATTTCATGCCGGCGTCGCTGAAGACCGACGCCCACTGCTCCGGGTTGAAATCCACCGGGTTGAACTCCTTGGAGAGCCCCCAGTACCACTGCTTGTATCCTTCGTAGGTCGAGCCTTCCGGCCGTACGATCCAATCTTCGTTGCACAGGTTCCAGGACTCGACGATGCCCGGGACGCTGTACAGGCCCCAGTGCATCAGCACGCCGAATTTCAGGTCCTGCCACTGGTCGAGTTTCTGCAGGACCGCCGGATCGGTCGGCCACTGATAGCCGTCCGACTGTTCATGTACATAGCTGTTCTGCGCGGACAGGCCGCTAACCGCCAGGCAAAGTGCCAGCAGGGAGGATACGATCTTTCTCATAGCGTTAGATTACGTTGATTTCAAATTCGACGAATTCGGACGTTCCGTCGGCAAAGGTCAGGGACATGGTCACGACATGCTTGCCGCGTTCGTCCAGGGTCACGGAAGCGCCCGTCTCCTGTCCGTCGAACAGCCAGTCGACAGTCTTCGGCTTGCGGGCCGCAGGGATCGCCTCGCTGACGGTAAGCTGCAGGACATCTCCTTGGTGGAAGACCCGGCCCGCTCCGATCGTCGCGAAGTTGTTGTAGCCGTAGAACTCGATGGTGTTGTTGTTGGCATTCTCGAGCGTGAAGTTCTTGGTATAGGAGCCGACCTGCGGCGTATAGGTCTCGGTATAGGTCTTGAATCCCTCGCAGGAGACACTGACATTCATGGACTTGCCGATGAGACCTTCCTCGATCAGGATCTGGTAGCGTCCGTCACGGCCGGTTACGGACGAATATTGTCCGAACTTGACCGTAGCGTTATAGACCGGGTTGCCGGCCTTGTTGGCGACGGTTCCGCTGACGATGCAGGTCTTGTCCAGCTGGATATGGAAACTGACCTTCCCGCCGGAATAGGCGATGTTGGAGACCTGCTGTCCGGCCTCTTTCTTTTCCCAGTCAATGGGATTGAATGCCTTTTTGTTGGACCCGCCCGGGAAGACCATGTTGCGGGCCGCGGCTCCGCTGTTCAGTCCGGCGGAAGTGAAGACGTTCTGGTTGGAAGAATTCAGCGAAGAGGCGGGAACGACATAGAAGCAGGGATGGCTGCCATAGGCGTTGATGGCGTTGCTGGATTCCCAGTTGTACCACAGGTTGTACGGGGTCGTACCGGAAATGCGGCCGCTCTTGCGGGAACGGTCCAGGTGGTAGACCAGCAGGCCCGTCGGCAGCGGAGCGTCCCACCGGCTCCCGTCGCGGCACTCATAGATGAAGATTTCTCCGTCCGTCGTGGTCGGGGTATAGTACGCCTTGTCGTTGTGGATGGCTTCCAGGGTCTTGTTGCCGGAAGAAGCGATCTCTTCGGGTTCCGCGCACCAGCCCAGCATGCTCCGCTCCATGATGTTGAAATAAGGCGGTCTCGTACCGTTCTGGTTGTACGAACCGGAGCACATCGTGGAGAAGGAATAGAGGGCGCCGGAACTGCCATGCGAGGAATAGTCGGTGTCATAGAAATCCGGGAGGCCCAGGGAATGGCCGAATTCGTGGCAGGTCGTACCGATGCCGCACATGTTCGAACCGTAGGATCCCTTCAGCTCGGAGGTGCAGAAATAGCGTCCGAGCCGCTTGCCGTCATAACGCTGGTTGACACCGGCATAGGAGAAATACCACTGGTGCGGCCAGATGGTGTCGCCGCCGCCGCCCTCGGCCGTATTGTGACCGGCATAATAGAACAGCATCATATCGACATAGCCGTCGTTGTCATAGTCATAATCCCCGAAATCGATCTGGGAATCCAACAGGTCGATGGCTTTCTTGAAAGCGACGGCAGCCTGGTAGGAACCGGTTTCATCACCGTACAGGGAATGGTTGTCGGAAATCTCGACCGGGCCGTAAACATCGAAGACGGGATCGAACTTGCCGTTGGAATTGTCCCTGTAGAAATCGTTCACGGATCCCAGCGCCCCGTTGGCGTTGTACCCGTTTTTGTTCAGCAGGTCCTCGAAGGCGGATTTCGGGTTGTTGATGACGAATTTCAAATCCTTGAATTCGACCAGGACGACCGGGATATGCCGGGTGCCTTCGGTCATGGAAGCCCGGTTCGGGGAACGGAGCGCCTGGGCACGCAGGTTATCGGCCATGGCCCGCATCCGTTCGCCCTCTACCCGGCGGGCAGCCAGGTAGGTCTGGGGACTGGCCACGCGGCGGTAGTATCCATCCGCTTCCAGGGCCATCACCTGGCCCGAAGAGGCCTCCGTCGCCCAACCGAACCACTCGTCACCGTGCATCTGCAGCGTGACGACGGTACCGTCGGGCTGGGTATATTTGAACGGCCGGGGATCCGCCGGAATGGCCATCGCCATGTAAGACAGGCTCAACAAGCTGATTGTCAGGAAAGTTGCTATCTTCTTCATGCCTCGTTACTTTTTAATGATGAAACCAGGACCGTCCTCCTGACGGAACCAGACCAGGCCCTGTTCTTCCTTGCTGTCCGGATCGCCGGTCTTGAAGACCTTTGCCGCGATGCTTTCCTGGATCAGGGTCTTGCCGCTCTGGAAATAGGAGAAGGCGATCGTGCATTCATCGCCCACGGCGATGTCGACGGGGATGCCGCCCATCGTGATGACGGAGACATCGTCCGCATTGACGATCCGGACGGAGACCGTTTTCCCGTCAGCGGAATACAGGCGGCTGAGCAGGTCCGTCCCGGGCCGGTACAGCCAATTCTCTCCCTGCACGTCATAGGCGCCGACCGTATAGATCCGCGTCAGCGGATCGATGCCTTTCTGGCTGACGGAAACCGTGTCCGTCAGTTCTCCAACGGTGAAAATGATATCCGCCGTCCGGGTGTAGGTACGGTCGTTCTGGGAAACGGAGAACGTATGGGTATGTTCATCCACAGCCTTGGTTGACAGGTGTTTCAGCCAAAGACCGGGGGTTTCGGCACTGTTCTGGGGAAGGTGGAGGTCGACCTTGACCTCCGGCCGGCCGACGTTGTTCCGGGTATGGATCTCCAGGGTACCGCCCGCCTGGTCATATTTATACGTACGCTGGGCATCGGACTCCAGGAAATTGGTCTGGCCCTGGTTCACGGGAACGGTAAGCGTCTTGCCGCCGATCGTGAAACGGATGGAAGCATCCCGGGAACCCTTTTCCAGGAAATCCTTCGTCGAAGAGACGGTGATCTCGTGCGAGCCGCTGCCGCCCGAAGTGGGCGTAACCGTCAGCCAGTCGCCACCTCCGTCGACCGATGCGGTCCAGGAGGACTGCGTCGTCAGGGTGAGGGTCTTGGAGCCGATTCCGTCCAGGTGGATGGATTTGTCACTGAGCACGGAAGAAATCCCCTTCTGGGTGAAACGGCCGATACTCGAAAGGCTGCCGGCCTTGACGGTGACCTCGGCCTTGCGGGTCTCGTCTGTGTCGTTGATGTCCAGGCTGAGGTGGATTACCCCGCCGTCTTCGGACTTGTCCGTAGACGTGATCCTGGCCCAGGTGACTTCCTTGGGAAGCTCGGCGGTCCACTGGCCGTCACATTTGACCGTGGCATCCAGGGTCGTGACATCGGCGTTGACCGTATTATTGATAATTTTTACACTCAGATTCGTAGCCTTGGACCCGGAAGGGTCGCTGCCGGAGGCACCGTTCTTACAGGCAGCTGCAGAGACGAGCAGGGCTGCAAGCATCAGGCACCGGGAAAGAACACCAAATTGATAGCGCATGTGCAAAGAATCGAAATTCGACAGTAATTTGTTTTGTTATATCATACAAATATAGGGATAATTTTCCAAAACCCATGCCGACGGTCCGGTTTATACCTCTTTTGGCAGCAATAACGGCAGAATCCGCCGGATTTCCGAGACCCGCAGCAGCCGTTCGTGATCGAATTCCTCGGTCTTTTCCAATTCCCAAAGGACATGGAACGGGATATGGATTCCCCACCCGCCCAGTTCCAGGACAGGCTGGATATCAGACTTGAACGAGTTCCCCACCGCCAGGAAATGTTCCGGCTCCACTTCCAGTTCTTTCATCAGGCGCCGGTATTCCCGGGACGATTTGTTCGAGACGACGGCGACGCGGTCGAAGAAGGGTTCCAGGCCGGAGCGCATCACCTTGTGCTCCTGATCCAGCAAGTCCCCTTTCGTCAGCAGCACCATCCGGTACCGGCCGCTGTCGTGGAGTTCGCGGAGCGTGTCGAGTACGCCGGGCATCGGAGCCGCCGGGTTGTGGAGCAACTGCCGGCCGATTTTCAGGATCTGCTGCGTCTGCGCTGCAGAGAGCCGGCCGCCGGTAACCTGGATCGCCGTTTCAATCAGGCTGAGGGTGAAAGCCTTGGCCCCATAGCCCAGGTCTTCCATGTTCGCCACTTCCACGGCATACAGGGCGGCGGAAAGCGAAGCCAGGTCCCCATATTCGTGCAGCACTTCCGCCCACTTGCGTTCCGCCTCGCGGAAAAGCGGTTCGTTTTCCCACAAGGTATCGTCGGCGTCGAAGACGACGACCCGGATCTGTTCCCAAAGTGCCTGCATACGCGGATTTCCGTGCAATTTATGAAAAATTTCCCCGATTTCGCTATATTTGTCGAAAAACCGATCCTTATGATGACCATCTTCCTGGCAGCCCTGCTGCCCGCCCTGATCCTGATGTGGTATGTCTACAAGAAAGACCTCGAACCGGAACCGGTAGGCCTGGTCGTCAGGGGATTCATCTACGGCGCCATCGCCACCTTCGTCTCCACCCTGATCTCCGGGCCGCTGATGAACCTGGGGCTCTATACGAACAACCCCACCAACCTGCTGGAATGCATCAAGGTCTCCTTCCTGGGAGCCGCCATTCCGGAAGAATGCGCCAAACTCTTCATGCTGTGGCTGTTGCTGCGGAATTGCAAGGAGTTTGACGAGCGGTATGACGGCATCGTCTATGCGGTGGCCGTCGGCCTGGGGTTCGCTTCGCTGGAGAACCTGATGTACGTCATCTCTTCGGGTGCAGACTGGTTCCATGTCAGCGTCAGCCGCGCCCTGCTGGCCGTTCCCGGCCATTTCGCCTTCGCCGTCGCCATGGGCTATTATTACTCCATGAACCATTTCTACGGGGAATCCGCCCCGGCCGGAACGCGGGCCAACATCCTGGTCGTCCCGGTCCTGCTGCACGGCGTCTATGACACGCTCGCTTTCTGGAGCGGCGTCAACGAATACATTTCCGGCCTGATCACCATCGGCCTGCTGTACTTCTGCTTCCGCCTGTTCAAGGCGACTCGCGCCCGCATCCAGGCTGAAGCCACCACCAACAACGACCGCTACAAGATCCTCCGCGATTCCGACTCCCGCGACAACCGTCCGGACGAACAATGACATTTCCCGCCACACTGCGGAGCAGAGACAACGGTCGCACAGGTGTGGCCGCCCGCAGCCTCATGAGCGGGTGGACCGAGCTATGCGAGGGACGGGACGAAGGCCCATCGGGCCGGAGCCTGTGCGACCGTTGTCTCTGCTCCGCGCAGGACGTTATCCGGTGATCTGGTTGCCGGTATAGAGCTGGTAGTATTTGCCTTTCAGGTCGAGCAGTTCCTGGTGCTTGCCGCGTTCGATGATGCGGCCTTTCTCCAGGACCATGATATAATCCGCATTCTGGACCGTAGACAGCCGGTGCGCGATGACGAACGTCGTCCGCCCCTTCATCAGGCTGTCCATGCCCGCCTGGATCAGCCGCTCGGTGCGCGTATCGATCGAGGAGGTCGCCTCATCCAGGATCAGCACCGGCGGATTCGCCACGGCCGCCCGGGCGATCGCCAGCAACTGACGCTCTCCCTGGCTGAGATTGCCGCCATCCGCCGCCAGCACCGTATCATAGCCTTCCGGCAGACGCCGGATGAATGAATCCGCATACACCAGACGGGCCGCCTCCCGGCATTCTTCATCCGTCGCCTCCAGGCGCCCGTATCGGATGTTCTCCAGCACCGTCCCGCCGAACAGGTGCGTCTCCTGCAAGACGATACCGAGACTCCGGCGCAAGGACTCCTTGCCGATGTCCGACACGTTGAACCCGTCGTACGTGATCGTCCCGTCCTGGATCTCATAGAACCGGTTGATCAGGTTTGTGATCGTCGTCTTACCGGCACCGGTGCCGCCGACAAAGGCGATCTTCTGGCCCGGATACGCCGTCAGGGTAATATCGAAAAGAACCTGTTTCTCAGGAACATAACTAAAGTCGACCGTATCCAGGGAGACCAGGCCTTCCAGCTTGTGAAGGTGGCCTTCCGGCGTCTTCCACGCCCACTGGCCGGTCCGCTCCGGCACCTCGGTCATCGACGCATCCACGTTCACCAGGGAAACCTTGCCGGCATCCGGCTCGGACGGCTCATCCAGCAGGGCATACACCCGGTCCGTACCGGCCGAGGCCATGACGATGCTGTTGATCTCATTGGAGATCTGCGACACCGGCCGGGTGAAATTCCGCTGCAGCGTCAGGAAAGACACGATCGTTCCCAGGGTCATCGCCGCCCCGTCCAGGCCGCACAGCCACCAGCCCTGCCAGCCTCCCAGGGCGATCAGCGCCCCGATGACCGCCAGCAGGACATACCCGAACTCCGCCAGGTTGCCGTTGACCGGCATGATGATGTTGCCGATCTTGTTGGCATTGTACACGCTCGCGCGAAGCTGCTCATTGATCACGGAAAACGCCTCCAGGGCTTTCTCTTCATGGCAATACACTTTCACGACCTTTTGTCCGGAGACCATCTCTTCGATGAAGCCGTTGACGATGCCCAGGTTCTTCTGCCGCTGGGTGAAATACTTGCGGGACAGCTTGCCCAGATAGGTCGTGACCCGGAACATCGTAAAGGCGATGACCATCGACACCAGCGTCAGCGGCAGGCTCAGCACCAGCATGCTGACGAAGGTCGCCGTGATCGTGATCAGCGACTGGAACAGGCGCGGGACGCTGCTGCCGATCACCTGGCGGAGCGTATCGATGTCATTGGTATAGACCGACATGATATCCCCGTGGGAATGCGAATCGAAATACTTCAGCGGAAGGGTCTCCATGTGGTTGAACACCGACTCGCGGAGCTTGCGCATCGTCCCCTGTCCGACAAAGATCATGATCATGTTGTAGGCATACCCCGCCACGATGCCGGTCAGCAGGATCGCCGCCAGCTTCACCAGGGCGATGGCCAGCGGGCGATAGTCCGGACCGACGCCGATATCGCCGAAAAGGCCGGAAGCCGCCGGCGCCGACAGCATGGGCATGATATAATCGTCGATCAGCGTCCGCGTGAACAGCGAAGAGGCCAGCGACGTCAGCGACGAAATCAGGATGCAGACCAGCACGACGAGGATCTGCACCTTGTAGTTGGCGAAAATGAATCTGAACAGCCGGCGCACCGTTCCGATGTTCCGCAAATCCTTGAGGGTGGCACCGCCCCGCGGTCCCCTGTCCCCTCCTCTGTTGTTTCCGAATCCAGGCGGCATGGCTATTCTTTCGTCTGCCCGGCATCGAAGTCCCCTTCTCCGCCGGAGGTTTGCATTTCATGGATATCCCGATAGATCTCATTGGTTTTCAAGAGATTCTCATGGGTATCGAAGCCGTTGACACGGCCGTTGTCCATCACGATGATCCGGTCGGCATCCCGGATGCTGAGGATCCGCTGCGAGATGATGATCTTCGTCGTCCCCGGGATCCGCTGGAGGAACGCCTGCCGGATCCGGGCATCGGTGGCCGTATCCACGGCGGACGTGGAATCGTCCAGCACCAAGACCTTCGGATGCTTCAGCAGGGCCCGCGCGATGCACAGGCGCTGGCGCTGGCCGCCGGAGACATTCGTTCCGCCCTGGTCGATCACCGTTTCGTATCCGTCGGGGAACTCCATGACGAACTCGTCCGCACAGGCCTGCCGGCAGGCCTCCCGGCATTCCTCCAGGGTCGCGTCTTCCTTGCCCCAGCGGAGGTTCTCCAGGATCGTCCCGGAGAACAACGTGCTCTTCTGCAGGACCATGGCCACCTCATTGCGAAGGACCTTCATGCTGTATTCCCGCACGTCGATCCCGCCCACGCGGACCGTCCCTTCCGACACATCGTACAGGCGCGACACCAGGTTGCCCAGCGAGGACTTACCGCTGCCGGTACCGCCGATGACGCCGATCGTCTCGCCGGCCCGGATATGCAGGTTGATATCCTCAAGGGCATAGTCACCGCCCCGCTTGTACGAGAAATAGACATGGTCGAAATCCACGGAGCCGTCCGGGACTTCCAGGACCGGATCCGCCGCTTCAGCCATATCCGGCTCCTCAGCGATCACCTCGGCGACACGGGCTCCGCTGGCAGCGCTCTGGGTCAGCTGGACGATGATCATCGACAGCATCATCAGCGCGCCGAGGATCGTGGTGATATAGCTGAACAGGGAGGTCAGCTGGCCGGTCGTCAGGGAACCCTCCACGATGAAATGGGCGCCCCACCAGCTCAGCGCGATGATGCAGGCGTTGACCACCAGGTTCATCACCGGATGGTTCAGGGCCATCAGGCTTTCAGCCTTGACATTCAAGGTATACAGCGACAGGGCCGCCTTGTCGAACTTGCTCATTTCGTGGTGCTCCCGCACAAAAGCCTTGACCACGCGGATCGCACTGACATTCTCCTGCACCACCCCGTTCAGGTCGTCATAGCGTTTGAAGATCTCCTTGAACAGTTTGGCGGCGCGGCTGATCAGCACCGCCAGGAAGGACGACAGGACGACCATGGCGACCAGGAAGATGAGGCTCAGCCGGCCGTTGATGAAGAAGCACATGAACAAGGCGGACACCATGTTGAGCGGTGCCCGGAACGAGGTGCGGAGCAGCATCTGGAACGCATTCTGGATGTTGCCCACATCCGTCGTCATGCGGGTCACCAGGCCCGCCGTGCTGAACTTGTCGATATCCGAGAAGGAGAACCGCTGGATGTTGCGGTACATGGCCTCGCGCAGGTTCGCGGCCAGTCCGGTGCTGGAATAAGCGCCGAAACGGGCGGAAAGGATGCCGAACAACAGGCTGAAACAGGCCATGACGATCATCAGCGCACCGTACTTGTACACATTGCCGATATCCCCGGCATTGATGCCCTTGTCGATGATCGATGCCGTCACATAAGGGATCAGGACCCCCATGATGACCTCGGCCGTCGTCCAGAGCGGTGTCAGCAGGGCAGCCCACTTGTACTGGCGCACCTGCCGCAGGATGGTTTTTAGCATAAATCCATTATATATCGCTTTCAAATATAGGTATTTTTAAGAACTTTCCTATCTTTGCAGGTTGGTTTGACCACCATAATTAACGACACAAACTGAAATTATAAACTATGAATCCTGAATCCCAGAGATGCCTTTTGTGCAAGAAGGCGAGGTGTGCGGAGGCCTGTCCGGTCCATACGGACGTGCCGACGGCGATGCGTCTCTACCGGGAAGGCCGGCCGGAAGAAGCCGCCCGGCTCCTTTTTGAGAACAATCCTTTTTCTGCCATTACCAGCCAGGTCTGCGACTGGTCGAAATTCTGCAACGGCCATTGCGTGCTGAACGCCCGCAAGCAGCCGGTCAGATGGTATGAAATCGAACAGGAAATATCCATGGAATACCTCCTGCACGCCCATCCGGCGGTGCCGGAGGCGGCCAGCGGCAAATCCGTCGGCATCGTGGGTGCCGGTCCCGCCGGCATCACCGCCGCCCTGCAGCTGCGCAAGGCCGGCCACGAAGTCGTCCTGTACGACGCTTTCGACAAGGTCGGCGGCGTCCTTCGGTACGGCATTCCGGATTTCCGGCTGGACAAGCAATATGTGGACGCCTATGGACGCATCCTGGAAGAAGCCGGGATCCGGTTCTGCGGCGGACAGACGCTCGGGAAAGACTTCAGCCTCGACGACCTGCGGAAACGGCACGACGCCGTCCTGCTTGCGGCCGGGGCGTGGAAACCCCGCCGGCTGGACATCCCCGGCGAGAACCTGCCCGGTGTCATCCATGCCCTGGATTTCCTGAAGGAACCGGAGCGTTTCTCCCTCGGGGAGAAGGTCCTCGTCATCGGCGGCGGCAACGTCGCGATGGATGCCTGCCGCACCGCCGTGCGCCGCGGCTGCGACACCACGGTCGTCTACCGCAAAACCTTCGAGAATATGCCGGCCAACCAGATGGAGGTCAAGGAAGCCATTGCCGACGGCGTGAAATTCATCCTCTTCCAGGTCCCTGTCGAGGTAAAGACCGACGGGAAACGGACCTGGACGGTCGTCCGTGCCTGCGAGAACTACACCCGCGAAGACGGACGCATCGCCACCCGGATGCTGGAAGGCACCGACTCCGAAATGGATTTCGACTCCATGATCGTCGCCATCAGCGAAAACGTGGACAAATCCCTGCTTGGCGGAGTGGATCCGGAGCAGATGCCGGACGTCTTCCTTGCCGGAGACTATGCCTATGGCCCCCAGACGGTTGTCGAAGCCGTCCAGAGCGCCAAGGAAACGGCCGAAAAGATCGAAGCCTTCCTCGGATAAGTCACCACACCCACAAAAAAAGCTCCCTTTTGTCGACCAAAAGGGAGCTTTTTTTGCGATTCTGCCGTAAAAATACTATCTTTCTCTCTTGAAACGTGTACCTAACCATGCAGGGCCCCCAATATGCCTTTACCATTGACCTGGGAACCATTCTCCGGCAAAAGTTCGGAAAGGTTCCGGGGTTTGTCGTTGCCATTCTCCGCCGGCTGATCCATGAAGATTTCCTGAACGAATTCTTCCGGCGGGGCTGGGAAGGCGTTGATTTCGCGGATGAATGCCTGAAATATCTGGACGTTACCCTCCAGATTGAAGGATTGGACAACCTGGACCCGGCAGGACGTTATACCATCGCCTCGAACCACCCCCTCGGCGGTATCGACGCCGTCGGTCTGATCAGTGAGTTCGGGAATTTTTTCCATGGGGATCTCAAATTCCAGGTGAATGACTTCCTGATGTACCTCAAAGGATTGAATTCTGCATTCGTACCCGTCAACAAGACCGGACGCCAATCCCGCGATCTCGCCATCGGCACGGATGCCATCTTTGCCGCTTACGGGCAGATCGGCGTTTTCCCGGCAGGCAAGGTATCCCGAAAAATCGACGGGGTCATCCAGGACGGGCCCTGGACGAAGACCTTCATCCAGAAAAGCATCCAATTCCAAAGGGATATCATCCCCGTCCATTTCTACGGCCGGAATTCCAACCGGTTCTACCGGGTCGACCGGATCGCCGGATGGCTGGGGCTCAATAAGAAATTCCCCCTGGCCATGGTCCTGCTGCCGGACGAATTGTACAAAGGGCAGCACAAGACCTACCGGATCGTCGTCGGGAAGCCCATCCCCTGGCAGACCTTCGACAACAGCCGGAAGCCCCTGGAATGGGCCGCATGGGTACGAGAACAAGCCTATAACCTGTAATCGATAACGTACTAGACCGTAAACCAATGAAAAAAATCATCGACCCCGTCGACCGGGCGCTGCTCAAGGCAGAACTGACGCCGGAATGCCTGCTGCGGAAAACCAACCGCGCCGGCAATGAACTCTACGTGGTCACGAACCAGAATGCGCCGAACGTCGTCCGCGAAATCGGACGGCTCCGTGAGATCGCTTTCCGGGATGGCGGCGGCGGCACGGGAGAACCGCTGGACATCGACAAATTCGACACGGATCCCGCCTACGGCTACCGCCAGCTGGTCCTATGGGACCCGGAAGTCGAGGAAATCATCGGCGGTTACCGTTTCGTCCTCTGCGACGAAGCCGTCTTTGACCGCTACGGCCAGCCGCACCTGACCTCCTCCCACATGTTCGAATTCTCCAAGAAATTCCTCGAAGACTACCTGCCCTATACCATCGAACTGGGACGTTCCTTCGTCTCCGTCGAATACCAGGCGTCCAAGAACGGATCCAAGAGTATCTACGCCCTGGACAACCTCTTCGACGGACTCGGTGCCCTGACCTTGCTGACGGCGGGACGGATGAAATATTTCTTCGGGAAAATGACCATCTATCCCGACTATCCCAAGAAGGCCCGGGAAATGATCCAGGTCTTTCTCAAAAAATACTTCGGCGACAAGCGCCACCTGACCCGGCTGCGCATTCCGGTCAAGGTCACGACCAAGAAATATGACCGGATGTTCAGCGGCAACTCCTTCAAGGAGAACTACAAGATCCTCAATGCGGAAGTCCGCAAACTGGGCGTGAACATTCCCCCGCTGGTCAATTCCTATATGAACCTCTCCCCCTCCATGATCTATTTCGGGACCGGCATCAACGACGAATTCGCCAACATCTTCGATTCCGGCATCCTCATCTCCTTTGACGAGATGTATCCCGAGAAGCTCGAACGGCACGTCGACTCGGTCATCAAGGAGGAGTTCAGCAAGCTGATCCGGCGGCTGAAATGGAACCGGAAAAAAACCTGAAAACCGAAGATATGAAACGGATCCTACTGCTTTTCCCCGTGCTTGCCTGCCTGGCTTCCTGCGGCAGCAAGCCCATCATCGACCTTCCCCGCGCCGAAGCCCCGGCGAAACTGGAGGAAGCGTTCCAGTCCTACCTCAAGGCCGTGGCCGACAGCGGTCAGGACCTGCACAGCATCATGATTGTCCAGCACGGAAAAGTCCTGGAGGAGAAATGGTTGGGTGAAGCCGCCCCGGACAAGGCCCACATCCTCAACTCGGTCAGCAAGACCTTTACGGCTTCCGCCGTGGGGCTGGCCATCGACGAGGGACTGCTCCACCTGGATGACAAGCTGGTCGATTTCTTCCCGGACAAACTTCCCGAGCAGGTCAGCGACAACCTGGCCAAGGTCACCGTACGCCACCTGCTGACCATGAACTGTGGGCACCATACCGAACCCGGCGTCCGCCGCACCGAAGGCGCCGACTGGGTGGAGGGATTCCTCGCCCATCCGGTCGAACACGAGCCGGGTACCTATTATTGGTACAACAGCATGGGTACCTACATGCTCTCGGCCATTGTCCAGAAAGTGACCGGTGAGAAGGTGGTCGATTACCTGACCCCGCGCCTGTTTGAACCGCTGCACATCGAGAAACCGCAGTGGCAGGAAAGTCCGCAGGGCATCAACTGCGGCGGCTGGGGCCTCTACCTGAAGACCGAAGACCTTGCCAAGATGGGCCAGCTCTTCCTGCAGGGCGGCAAATGGAACGGGAAACAGGTCCTTCCGGCCGCCTGGGTGGCCGAAGCCTCGAAATACCAGGTCCCGTGCGTCCCTTCGGGCGTCCGTCCCGAAATGCTGGAACAGCTGGGCATGACCAAGGAGACCAGTGACTGGGTCCAGGGCTATGGTTACCAGATGTGGATGTGCCGTCACAATGCCTACCGGGCTGACGGTGCGAACGGCCAGTACATCCTCGTCATCCCCGACAAGGATGCCGTGATCGCCACCACGGCGAACATCCGCGACATGCAGGCGGAACTCAACCTGATCTGGGACCATCTCCTCCCCGCCCTCTAAACCTTGTATTCGTCGAAGGAAACGGGGGTTCTGTCGAAAAACCGGACAGAACCCCTGTTTCGTATCGTATGTTTGCACCGTGAAACCGAAAGGAAGGTTTCTGAAACGGAAAAATGAAAAACAAACATACGATGAAAAAGATCCTCGCAACCTTCAGTCTGATTCTCCTCGCCTGCACGGCGGCCCTCGCGCAGCGCACCGTCGTCAGCGGTACCGTCCTCGACTCCCTGACCCGTCAGGGCGAACCCGCCGCCATCCTGCAGTTCTTCAAGGTCTCCGACCTGGAAAAACCGGTCGCTTTCACAACCACGGATACCGACGGAGCCTTCTCACAGGTCCTCACCGGGAAGGGAGAATACCAGTTGCTCTTCAGCAACATGGGCCGCAAATCCCTCACCCGCCGCTTCACCCTCGACGGAGCCCCGACCCTCGACCTGGGCACCCTCCTCGTCCAGGATGACGTGCAGGTCCTGCAGGCCGGTGGCGTGACCGCCCTCCGCCCGCTGGTCAAGATGGATGTCGACAAGATGACCTATGACGTCGCCAACGACGTGGACGCCAAGGCCAGCACCGTCCTCGACATGCTCCGGAAGGTCCCGATGGTCTCGGTCGACGGACAGGACAACATCACCGTCAACGGTTCCTCCTCCTTCCAGGTCTATGTCGACGGGAAGCCCAACCAGATGATCTCCGCCAACCCTTCCGTCGTCTTCAAGATGATGCCGGCCAGCGCCGTCAAGGACATCTCCGTCGTCACCAACCCGGGCGTCCGCTATGACGCGGAAGGCGTGGGCGGCGTCCTGCAGATCACCACGAACCGGGAAGCCACCGGCGGCCAGAGCGTGGCGGACGGCGCCTACGGCACCATCACCGGCATGGCCAGCACCCGCGGCTACGGCGGCGGCCTCTACTACAGCCAGCAGAAAGGCAAGTTCGCCGTCAACTTCAACGGCAACGCCATGTACAACAACAATCCCGGTACCGTTACCGACCTGGAGCGCACCGGTTCCGGCATCACGATGAAGAGCCACAGTGAAGGCGGCATGAAAATTCCCCTGGTCATGGGCAACCTCGGCATGAGTTACGAGATCGATGACGAGAACCTGGTTTCCGCGACCGCCGGCCTCATGCGCATGGGCATGACCAACGACGGCACCGGCTCGACCGAGATGCTTTTCGGTACCGACGGCTTCAAGTACGACACGGACACCTATACCAAGAGCCGCAACAACTCCATCACCGCCAGCGCCGACTACCAGCACCTCTGGGCTGACATCCCCGAGCGCAGTTTCATCCTCTCCTACCAGTTCTCCGCCAGCCCGTCCACCACGGACTCCAAGAACCTCTTCGGCGATGTGGTCAATCCCCTGCTGAACCTGACCGACCGCCGGACCGACGGAAAGACCGGTTCCACGGACCACACGGTCCAGGCCGACTTCACCTCTCCGCTGGACGGGATCGGAACCATCTCCACCGGTGCCAAGTTCATCTCCCGCCACAATTCCTCAGACCAGCAGCAATACCTCTGGGACGGTGCGGACTGGGCTTACAACGCCCTCGGCAGCACGCAGTACGACTTCTACAACCGCATCGCCGCCGCCTATACCGAACTGAGCGTCACGCTTGGAAAGGTCGGCATCAAAGGAGGCGTCCGCTACGAGCATACCTGGCAGAACTACCGCGAGAACGGCGGCCAGACCTTCCGTACGAACTACGGCAGCCTCGTTCCGACCGCCAGCGTCCAGCTGAACCTCGGCATGACCAGCAACATCGGCCTGAGCTACAACCTGCGGATCAGCCGCCCGGGCATCACCTACCTCAACCCCTACCGCGACACCTCTGACCCGACGGCCCTGAGTTATGGCAATCCGGACCTCGACGTGGAAAAGAACCACAACGTCAGCCTCGTCTACAATTACTTCAGCAGCAAGGTCATGCTCAACTTGACCGGACGCTGGAACCACACCGGCAACGGCATTTCCTCCTACAGCTTCTATCAGGACAACATCCTGAACACCACCTACGACAACATCATCGCCAGCACCACGACCGGCCTGAACGCCTTCCTGATGTGGAACGCCGGCAGCAAGACCCGCATCATCCTCAACGGCGGCCTGGACTATTCCGACCTGCGCAGCGA
>JAFUUB010000036.1 GCA_017483985.1 Bacteroidales bacterium
GGGAGCGTTTTCAAGCTCGACCTGGTACTCGGCACCGTTGACGGTCACGGACGCGTTCTTTCCTTCGACATTGTTGATGGCAACTTCGTACTCCTTGCCATTGATCTTGAACTTATAGGTTTTCATTAGCTGAATGTTTTTATCTGGGTAATTTCCTGAATGTCTGGGCCTTGTTATTCCACCCGGAGGCCTTGGCGGGCTGAATCGTGATGACGAAGCTTTCGTTGTCGTGGACGGCTTCGCTCAGGTAGAGGTGCAGGGCCATGGCGATGGCGGCGTAGGTGTCGCCACCCTGTTCCATGTCGAAAGCCATGGCGATGGCGGCTGCCACTTCCGCATCCGGGGCTTTGCCTGCCGCCAGTTTTGCAACCGGGGCTTGCTTCGGCTGGGCTTTCTTCTTCGCCGGCCGTTCGAAGAGCAGCCAGAAGAAGAACCAGAGGATGGCCAGGGCGGAGAAGACGACGCTGACGGCGACCACGGTCAGGATGAAACCGTGCGGATCGGTACGGGCCATCTTCTGGGCGTTCGATTCGACGTTCTGGCTGCCGTTGAGCACCCGCGGGCTGGGCTCGGTCGGCTCGGCAGCCGTCTCGAATACCATCTGCTTGTTGTCATGGGCGAATTTGCTGACTGACATTCCCTTCGGCAGGTTGGCCGGAACGGCGATGGAGTCCACGATGGTCCGGCCGTCGTTGCTGACGAGATAGACCGTGCTGCCCGGGCGGACCCGGAAGCCGGTGTAGAACGTTCCCATGTCCCCGTTACCGGTCGCATGGAAAAGGATCACCTGGCGCGGTCCCAGCTGGGCGCGGGAATCCGTCTTGGGTATCAGGCTCTTGCGCAGGTTGTTCCGGTCATCCGTGAGGTAACAGCCTCCGAGGTTGACCGTCCCCTGGGAGGTATTGAAGATCTCGATCCAGCCGCTCCTTCCGCCGAAATCATCGACGATGCCGGTGCTGTCCGGTTCCGCCAGGACCTCGGAAATGATGAGGTCGATGACGTTCTGGGCACGCATCACCGGGCAGGCGAGCAGGACCGCCAGGGTTATGATTAAATGCTTAACTTTCATGCCGTCGGAATGTTACAGGGGAAGGTTGTCGTGCTTCTTGGCAGGGATGTCCTGTTTCTTGGCGGAAAGCTGCTCCAGGGCGCGGATCACGCGGAAACGGGTGTTGCGCGGCTCGATCACGTCGTCGATGTAACCCTTTTCAGCGGCGCGGTACGGGTTGTTGAACAGTTCTTCGTATTCCTGCTTCTTGGCCTGCCGGATGGCGGCTTTTTCGTCCGGATTCTCCGTAGCCTTGAGGTCCTTGGCATACAGGATGTTGACGGCACCGTCAGCGCCCATAACCGCAATCTGTGCGGAAGGCCAGGCGTAGTTGATGTCGCCGCGGAGCTGCTTGCAGCTCATGACGATGTGGGCGCCGCCGTAGGATTTGCGCAGGGTGACGGTAACCTTCGGAACGGTGGCCTCGCCATAGGCGTAAAGCAGCTTCGCGCCGTTGGTGATGATGGCGCCGTATTCCTGCTGGGTGCCCGGAAGGAATCCCGGAACGTCTACGAGGGTCACGAGCGGGATGTTGAAGGCGTCGCAGAAGCGGACGAAACGGGCGGCCTTGCGGGAGGCGTTGATATCCAGAACGCCGGCGAGCATGTTCGGCTGGTTGGCGACGATACCGACGCTGCGGCCGTTCATGTGGGCGAAACCGACGATGATGTTCTTGGCGAATTCCTTGTGGATCTCGAAGAACTTGCCGTCGTCGACGATGCCGGAGATGACCCGGTACATGTCATAGGCCTTGTTCGGGTTATCCGGGATGATTTCGTTGAGTTCGTCATCCACGCGGTTGTAAGGGTCGTTGGTGGGCACGACAGGTGCCTCCTCCATGTTGTTCTGCGGGATGTAGGAAAGCAGTTCCTTGATGGTAGCGATGCCTTCTTCTTCCGTAGGGGCTGCGAAATGGGCCACGCCGCTCTTGGTCGCATGGACGCTGGCGCCGCCGAGGCTCTCCTGGTCGACTTCCTCGCCGGTCACGCTCTTGACGACGGCCGGGCCGGTCAGGAACATGTAGGAGGTGTTCTGCACCATGAGGGTGAAGTCGGTCAGGGCAGGGGAATAGACGGCTCCGCCGGCGCAGGGACCGAAGATGCCGCTGATCTGCGGAATCACGCCGGATCCCAGGATGTTGCGCTCGAAGATCTCGCCGAATCCGGCCAGGGAATCGATGCCTTCCTGGATACGGGCACCGCCGGAATCATTCAGACCGATGCAGGGGGCTCCGTTGCGGATGGCCATGTCCATGACCTTGCAGATCTTTTCGGACATGGTCTTGGACAGGGAACCGCCGCTGACGGTAAAATCCTGGGCAAATACGTAAACGAGCCGGCCGGCTACCGTTCCGCAGCCGGTGACGACGCCGTCGCCGTCGAAATGCTGCTTATCCATGCCGAAGTTCGTGCAGCGGTGCTGGACGAACATGTCGAATTCTTCAAAGCTTCCCTCGTCGAGAAGCATGGCAATGCGTTCGCGGGCCGTGTACTTGCCTTTCTGGTGCTGCGCCTCGATGCGTTTTTCACCTCCGCCAAGCTTCGCCTTGGCCCGGCGCTCCACCAGTTTCTGGATATTTTCCTGTTGAATGGACATATAACGTTTTATTAGATTTTCGACAAACCAAATCACGCAAATATACTGATAATTATAAGGATTCGCAAATCGAGGCGTACAAAAAACGCCAGGTCTTTCCGACCTGGCGCCGAGGGTATCATTTGATGAACCTTATTCCTCTTCGGACGGTTTCATCGTGGTGTACACATTGGTAACATCTTCGTCATCCTCGAGGAGGTTGGTGAGTTTTTCGAGGGTGGCACGCTGCTCGGGCGTGACCTCTTTCAGGTCTACGTTCGGAATCCGCTCGAAACCACCGGAGATCAGTTCATAACCATTCTCTTCGATGTATTTCTGGAGGGCGCCGTAAGCCGTGTAATCGCCATAGATGCAGATCTCGACGGTCACGTTCTCGTCGGCATCCTCGACTTCCTGCTTGAAGACTTCGTCCGCACCGAAATCGATGAGTTCGAGTTCCAGTTCTTCGATGTCGATCGGCTTGGCCGGGTCTTCCTTGATGCGGATGACGCACTTGTTGTCGAACATGAAGGCCACGCTGCCGCTGGTGCCGAGGCTGCCGCCGCACTTGGTGAAATAGCTGCGGACGTTGGCCACGGTGCGGGTGTTGTTATCGGTCGCGGTTTCCACGAGGTAGGCGATACCGTGAGGGCCGTAGCCTTCGAACACGACTTCCTTGAAGTCACCGGCGTTCTTTTCGGTCGCCTTCTTGATGGCGCGCTCGATGTTCTCCTTCGGCATGGACTCGCTGCGGGCCTCGGCGATGAGGGCGCGCAGACGCGGGTTGCCGACGACATCCGGACCGCCCTGCTTGACGGCGATGGTGATTTCCTTTCCGAGTTTGGTGAAGACGCGGGCCATGTGGCCCCAGCGCTTCAATTTCCTTTCCTTGCGGAATTCAAATGCTCTTCCCATGGTTTACTGTGCGTTTTCGATCCGGGAAATGTACTTGTCAATATCGTAGCCTTCCATGGACTGCGGATACTGGTCCTTGATCTTCTTGTAATAGGTGAGGGCCTTGGGGGCGTTACCCATCTCCTCGCAGGCCACACCCGCCTTCAGGAGGTAGCTGGCGGCGAAGATGTTGTCGGCCTTGGCGGCTGCCTTGTCATAGCAGGCGACGGCTTCTCCCAGCTTCTCCAGACCGACCAGGGCGTCTCCCTGGCAGCCGAGGGCGCGGGCGCCGAGGATCTCGTCCTTGCCGTTGTATTTCTTCAGATAGGAAAGGGCGCTCTCATAGTTGCCGAGCTGGAGTTCGCAGATACCGGCGTACAGGTAAGCGGCCGCACCGGCCTTCTTGCCATAGTCTCCGATGACCTGGGCGAAGCCGAGGACATTGCCGTCACCGTTGAGGGCGAGGTCGTAGTTGCCGGCGGCGAAGTTGTTTTCAGCCGGGTACATCTGCGCGGCGGCTTCCGCCCGCTTGGGCTGGAGGTAGAAGCGCTGGTAGCACAGGATGGCTGCCCAGATGACGAGGAGGGCGATGACGCAACCCCAGATCCATTTACCGTTTTCCTTGAAGAACTGGTCGACAGCCGACACCCTTTCTTCCACTTTTTCCTGCTGGAGCTTTTCCTGCTCCGTAAGAACTTTCTTTGCCATAATGTTATTCTGTTTATATTTTTATCAATTCAGGCCGCATTACGCGAATAGTCTGCAAATTTAGCAATATTTATGGAAACTTGCAATCGCCGAGGGTTTTTTGGCGTCGAATCGCTTTTTTTTATAAATTTGCATCCTATGGCCATCTTGAAGAAAATCGTCGTCCAGGATTTCCGGAACATCGCTTTGGCGGAACTTTCGTTCTCGCCCAACATCAACTGCATCTCCGGCAACAACGGGGAGGGGAAGACCAACCTGATGGACGCCATCTACTATCTGTCCATGACCAAGAGCGCCTTCGCCGCATCGGACCGGTACAACTTCCGTCATGGAACCGATTCCTTCGCCCTGGCCGGAACGTACGACATGGACGGGACGGACTCCCTGTTTACGATCCAGGTGCGTGGCGGCGGGGAGAAACGGCTCAAGCGGGACGACAAGCCCTATAACCGCGTCTCCGAACACATCGGAGAATTGCCGATCGTCCTCGTCTCTCCTTCGGACATCTCGCTGGTCAGCGAATCCGGAGAGGAGCGCCGCCGGTTCATCAATGCGGTCCTGTCCCAGATGGATAGGGAATACCTGGCTGATATCCAGCAATATAACAGGCTTCTTCTGCAGCGCAACCGCCTGCTGAAGGACACCGGGTCGGACCCGGACCTGCTCGCGGTCTTCGACAGCCGGATGGCCGGATGCGCCGGCCGGGTCTGGCAGGCCCGCCGCCGTTTCACCGAGGACCTCGGTCCGGTCGTGGCCGATTACTACCGGATGCTTTCCGGCGGACGCGAATCGGTCTCCATCGGCTATGTCTCCGACCTGGACAAAGGCCCGCTGGAAGAGGTGTTCGCCCGCCATCGGGAAAAAGACCGGATCTTCGGCTACACGACTTCCGGCATCCAGCGGGATGACCTGACCTTCCTGATGGACGGTCATCCGATCCGCCGCTGCGGTTCCCAGGGCCAGCAGAAGTCTTTCCTGGTTTCCCTCAAGTTCGCCCAGTACGAGCTGATGAAGAAAGGCTATGGTTTCCCGCCGATGCTCCTGCTGGACGATGTCTTCGACAAACTGGACATGGACCGGATTTCCAACCTGCTGTCCATGGTCGCCGGACAGGATTTCGGCCAGATCTTCATCACCGACAGCAACAAGGTCCGGATGCAGGGCATCGTGGACCGGATCACGGAGGACCGGGCCTATTTCGAGACTTCCGGAGGTTCTTTCACACGGGGATAATGGCGTACGAGGATTACAAGAACGCTTCGCGGCTGGCCCGTAAGGAGGCCGTCGGCATGGAAGAACTGGTCCGCTGGTTCGTCAGGGACATGCGGCTCTCCTCCGGCCTGAACCGCCAGCGGGTGTTCGCCGCCTGGGATTCCGTCACCGGGGCAGCCCCCTATACCCTGTCCAAGTCTTTCTTCAAGGGGGTCCTCTATTGCACCCTCTCCTCCTCCGTCGTCCGGAACCAGCTGTCTTTCCAGCGGAAGGAGATCGCAGATGCCATCAATCGGACACTGGCCGAAGACGAGTTGTTCTCCGGACCGGCGCAGGGATATGTCAAATCAATCATATTGAAATAGTTATGCGTATTGTTGCAGATCAGGCCATCCCATTCCTCAAAGGCGTGTTCGAGCCATATGCCGAGGTCGTGTACAAAAAAGGGGGAGAGATCGGCCCGGAAGACGTGCGGGAGGCGGATGCGCTGATCACGCGGACCCGCACCCGCTGCGATGCGGCCCTGCTCGAAGGATCGGGCGTGAAGATCATTGCTTCGGCGACCATCGGGACGGACCACATCGACCTGCCCTGGTGCGACGCCCATGGGATCCTGGTCCGGAATGCGGCGGGATGCAATGCCGGCGGCGTGATGGAATATGTCATCTGCGCCATCTATGCCGTCGCTTCCCGGAAAGCGATCAAACTGGCGGGCAAGACCATCGGGATCATCGGCGTCGGCCACGTGGGCAAGCGCGTAGACTCCATCGCCCGGAGGCTGGGCTTCAAGACCCTGCTCTGCGATCCGCCACGGGCGGAGGCGGAGGGACCTTTCGGATTCTGCTCGCTGGATGACCTGCTGGCGCAATCCGATATCGTGACCCTGCATGTCCCGCTGGATGAGACGACCCGCGGAATGGCATCGACGTCCTTTTTCCGGAAGATAAAGCCCGGCGCCTTCTTCATCAATGCCTCCCGGGGTGAGGTCGTCGATGACGAAGCCTTGCTCAAGGCCATCCCGAGACTCGGACCTGTCATCATCGATACCTGGAACCACGAGCCGGACGTCGACCAGCGGTTGATGGATGCGGTGGACATTGCCACCCCCCATATCGCCGGATATTCCTACCAGGGCAAGCAGAATGGGACGGCCGCGGCCGTGCGGGCCGTCGCCCACTATTTCGGCATCGCTCCGTTGTACGAATTCTATCCGCCTACGGATGTGCCTGAAAATGAAGCGGTCAAGCTGGATTTCAGGGATATGAACCAGGGCGAGATCGCGTCGATCCTTTCCTATAATTACCCGATTTATACGGATGATTTCATGTTCCGGCTGAATCCTTCCGATTTCGAGAAGATCCGGTCGGAATACCGGTACCGCCGCGAATTTTACGTGGATTGAAAGGGAAACGGCTTTCCGATTGGAGGCTTGCAGGAAAGATAAGCGAATCCCTTCATCCTTAATCAGTTGGAATGTTCATCCGGGCTCCGTCACAACGGTGCCCGGATTCGTTTTATCGTTTTCAAACGGATAATCTCCTTGAAAAACGGCCTTCCAGACCCTTGAAGGGCCGTTTTTTTAAACAGTCGTTTTCTTTCTCCGGAAAACGGATCGGTCTTTCGACCTTTGTCCCGTTGACATGAGGCGAGGGGTTTGTTCGGAACCGGTCGGATCAAACCGCCGGTTCCTTTTCCGGGACAATTCGGTTAAATAATAAGTATATGGTATCAATGATGCAATCTGCCGGCCGCCGGGCCATCCTGCTGTTCTTCGCAGCGTGGATGGCGGCCGCCGGCTGCCGGCGGGAGGATCCCGGGACCGGCCATGTCTTGTTCACCCTGCAGCCGGCTTCTTATCCTGCCGCGACGAAAAGCGTCCTGGGCGAGGCCGCGGAAACCCGGATCACCTCCGTCCTGATGGCGGTTTACCGGGACGGGCAGCTGGAGATCAGCCGGTCCTTCCAGGCCGGGGAAGCCTGCAGCCTGCCCCTGTCCGGTGCGGGCGGACGGAATGCGTACGCCTTTGTCAACATGCCGGGTCTGACGGAAGCGGACCTGCCTCCGTCCGAAACGGGCCTTCCGGAAGTATCCTGGCGGATCGGCTCCTATGCCCGGATGGATGCGGACGGACTTCCGATGGCCGGCTGTTCGAAGGGGATCCCCTCGGACGGGACCTGCCCGGTCGCCGTTTCGCGCCTGGTCTCCCGGTTCGAGTTCCACCTGCTGGACGGCTACCGTTCTTTCTTTTCGGCCTCTCCGCGCGTCCGGGAACATGAAGACGATCCTTCCTGGCTCTTGCGGAACATCTGCTATACCCTGCATAACATCAACGGACGGCTCCGTCCGTTCGGACAATCCGCAGCCGGTCCGGATGACTTGCTGGATGACCGGGAATTCCAACTGACGGCGGATGGCCGGGCCGTTCTGTATGTCCCGGAAAACCTGCAGGGAGACCTGCTGGACAACGATGATCCGTCGAAAAAAGACCTGCCGGCCCTGCTGCAGGCGCATGGCGAGGATTATCCGGTCTGTGCCTCCTATGTCGAAGTCACGCTGGAACAGGATCCGGCCCGTTATGGGGTGGGCGGGAACCTGTCCTACCGTTTCTTCCTGGGAGAAGACAGCGTCCGGAACTTCTCGGTAGGCCGCAACCGCCTGTATTCGGTCGGGTTCGGACCGGATTACCAGACGGTGATGCGCTGTTTCGACAATGGAACCTGGCCGTGGAAGGTCGGGTCGGAGGATTGGCGTGATTCCCGTTTCCTGGCATTTGGCGCCGCGCGCTACCCGGTACGGAAAGGTGCGTCGGCTTCGGTACAGGTCCGCTATGGCTTCGAGGGAGAAGACCATCCGGAAGCGGCCGGAACGGATTGGACCCTGTATGTGAAATATGCGGATGCCCCTGACGCAGCGTTGCTTCCCGCATCGTCGCATCCGGCCCTGGGGCGTTTTGCTTCCGGCGACGCGGCCGGATGCTATCTCCTGGAGGCCGCCTCTTCCGTCGCGGCGGGGACGCAGTTGGAATTGGTCGCCCGGACCTTTGACAAACGACTGGAAGCCCGTTCCGTCCTGGCGGTCCTTTCCGGCGGGGAACTGGCTGTGAATTGGGACCGGGAACCCAGGTACATCGCCCAGACCGGTGTCCTGTCCCTCGAAAGGGAGGGCGCGAAGGTCCCGGTTTCGGCCTTTACCCTTCCGGAGGGCGGCGACGGGGTTTTTGTGGAGATCCGGGAGGGGAACCTGAAGGTGTCCGCCCTGCGCAGCGGGCCCGTCCGCATCCGGTTGGCAACCGGGGACGGAGAAGAGACGGAGGTGGCCTGGGAGGTCCAGGCACCGGTCCTGGTCGCGGAACCGGGCTCGCTGACGCTGCTCCCGGATGGCTCGGACAACCGGTCGGTCACCTGCTCCTACCGGACGACGGCCTCCGACGGATCCGTTCCCCTGGTCGTCGGATCCCAGGGTGCCTTCGGCCTGGACCGGACCCTGTATGAGCGCTGTCTGCAGCCCGTCCTTTCCGTCGGAAGCGGGCCCCTGGGCCCTTGGCTGGGCGTTTCCGGCCAGCAGGCCTATGTCGCCGCCTATCCGGAGGATCCGTCCTCATTGTTCGGCGTGACGGACCCTGCGGCCCTGTCTGCCCGGGCGGCGAACTGCCCGGACGTGGAGCCGGTGACCCTCTCTGTTTCCGTTGCGGATCCGTTCCCCGGCTTGGACGGAACGGCCTCCCTGGGGGTCGTGCGCAATGTTTCCCTGCTCGGCGTGGCTCCGTGGAGGAATCCCGCGGGCGGATCCCTGGTGTATACGGGCGGGGCGGCCGAATGGACGGGCGGAAAGACCATTTCGCCGGCTATCCCGCGCAGCAGCTTTTCTCTGGAGGATGCCGGACAGTTCGCGTTTTCCCTTACGGACGCCGGAAAACTGGTCCTGGGCCCTTCCGGTGCCTCCGGCTATTCGGCCGGGAAGGTCCCGCTTGCCGCAAGAATCCGGAATGTCCGGACCGGGAATACTTGCCGGGTGTCACTGGGTTACCTGGACTGCTATCTCTATACCCAGCTCGGCGGCATCCTGCAGTGGGGCGGCGTGTCTGCCGACCTGTGGCCGGCTCCCGGGGTGGAGGCCTTCAGCTCCCTTCGCAGCACCCTCTCTGCCATCCTCTCCATCAAACCGGATTTCGCCGCATCCTCCTTTTACCTGCGGAGCAGCGTCGGCACCCGGGTTTGGACACGTTGGACGGAAGAGAGCCTGGAAGGGACCTATCAGCTGACCTATGAGTCGGACGCCTTCGCCATGTCGACCTGGCGGGAAGCGAAAGGCCCGGACTACGCATACCGGCTCGGGGAGACGGTGTATACGATCAACCTGAACCCTGCCATGGCCACGGTGAATGAGTATTCGTACGGCGCCCTGATGGTCTGGCGGACGACCCCGACGTACCTGACCTTTTCCATGTCCTCCCATCCTTCGTTCGCGCATTCCGGCCTGGGTTGGCATTACCGGTGGGGGACGGAAACGGATGCGGAAGGGAGATCGTACTATGTCCTGGTTGACCGGATCCGTTTCTTCATGCAGGCGGATGTGGAAGATTAGTCCGGAAATCGGTCCGGCGGCTTGGTTTGGTCATAGATTCTTCCTATATTTGAAGATGGAAATATCCCTTGTCCACCAGAGTAATAACACAAAAATACAATAACTATGTTCAGTCAAGAAGACATCAGACAGATCAAGGACCGCGGATCGGACGCGAAGACCGTCCAGCAGCAGGTAGAGCGTTTCAAGAAAGGTTTTCCCTGGATGAAAATCGTCGGAGCGGCGACCCCGCAGCGGGGAATCGTCGTCCTCGACGAGGCGCAGGCCGATGCGGCCGTTGCCTATTATGAGCAGGCCTCGATCGATGGAAAATGCAAATTCGTCCCGGCTTCGGGTGCCGCCTCCCGCATGTTCAAGGACATCTTCTCCGGTTTGGACAAACTGGAAAAAGGGGAGGACCTGGATGAGAAGGCGGCGGTCTCCCGCCTGGCTGCGGCCATCAAGTCCTTCGCGTTCTATACGCCGGAGCTGTTCGGCGAACCGCAGGATACGGCCGGATACCGCAAGGAGGTGGCCCGCAAGGTCCTGACGGACGAAGGCCTGGGTTACGGCTCGAAGCCCAAGGGCGTCATCCGGTTCCACCGGTATGCCTCGGAATGCCGGACCGCCTTTGCCGAGCATCTGGTCGAAGCGCAGGACTACATGCGCAATGCCGACGGGACGGCCAACCTTGTCGTGACCATTTCCCCGGAACACCGTCCGCTGTTCGAAGCAGCCCTCGCCGAGGTACAGGCGGAATACGAGGCCCGTTACGGGGTGAAATATCACGTCACGTTCACCTATCAGGACAAAGCGACGGACACGGTGGCCGTGGATCCGAAAAACCATCCCTTCCGGACGGAGGATGACAAGCTTCTCTTCCGGCCCGCGGGTCACGGAGCCCTGATCTACAACTTGAACCAGGTCCCGCAGGAAATCGTATCGATCAAGAACATCGACAATGTCTCGAATGAACGCATGCTGCCGGTGACCGCCCGGTATAAGAAGGTCCTGCTGGGCAAATGTCTGGAACTGCGGGATAAACTGTTCGCTTACCTGCGGGCGTTCGACGCCGAATCCGATCCGGCGGCGCCTTCCTGCCGCCAACTCTGCGACCGTGTGGAATCGTTCCTGGACCGGGAGCTCTGCATCCAGCTTCCGCTGACGACCGATCCGGCGGAGCGGGTCGCCCTGCTCCGCAAGAAACTGGACCGTCCGATCCGCGTCTGCGGCATGGTCAAGAACGAAGGCGAGCCCGGTGGCGGTCCCTTCATCATTGCCGGAAAGGATGGCAGCAGCAATCTGCAGATCCTGGAAAGCGTCCAGATCAATCCGGAGGATGCCCGCTCCAAGGACATCCTGGCCCACGCCACGCATTTCAATCCGGTCGACCTGGTCTGCTGCCTGAAGAATTACAAGGGCGAAAAATTCGACCTCCTGAAATATGTGGACGAAGATGCCGGTTTCATCAGTTCGAAGAGCTACCAGGGCAGGGAACTGAAAGCGTTGGAACTCCCGGGTCTGTGGAACGGCTCCATGAGCGACTGGAACACGATGTTCGTCGAGGTCCCGCTGGAGACCTTCAATCCGGTCAAGGTCGTGCTCGACCTTCTGCGCCCGGCCCATCAGTAGCCCGTAGTATCAATAGAAGTGTTGTCCCGGAAATTTTTCGTTTCCGGGACATTTTTTTTGAAAAAAAATTTGGAGATACGGAAATTGTGCCTATCTTTGCAGTGTACTAATGAACTAACACACTAAAGAAATATGATTACCATTGAAAACCTGGCATTCAGTTACGGGACGAACCCCGTCCTGAACAACATTTCCCTGCGGCTGGAGGAGGGGAAGATCTATGGCCTTCTGGGGGAAAACGGTGTGGGCAAGACAACGCTGCTGACCCTGCTGTGCGGTCTGAAGCGGGTGGATGCCGGCCGGATCCTGACCGACGGGAGGGATCCTTATGGCCGGGATGCGGCTTTCCTGGCGGACCAGTTCTACCTGGCGGACGAAGTGGCGCCGCTGAACATGACGGCCGTCCAGTTCGCCCGTTCCCGCGGCATTTTCTGGCCCTCTTTCGACATGGATAAGTTCCTGACCCTCATGTCCGAGTTCGAGAATGATCCGGCCAAGAAGATGAACGCCATGTCGTCGGGACAGCTGAAGAAGACCTATATCTCCTTCGCGCTCGCCTGCAATGTGAAGTATCTGTTCATGGACGAACCGACCAACGGATTGGATATCCCCTCCAAGACCCAGTTCCGAAGCGCCATCATGCGGTACACCGCGGATGACGCGACCATCGTGATTTCGACCCATCAGGTCCGCGACCTGGAGAACATCATCGATCCGATCATCATCCTGGACCGCCAGGACGTCCTGCTGAACGCTTCCATCGAGGAAATCACCGGAAAGCTGTTCTTCGATTACGGGACGACCCTGCATCCGGATTCCCTGTACAGCGAGCAGCTGCCGGGTGGTTTCATCCAGGTGCTTCCCAACTCCGACGGTCGGGAAAGCAAGGTGAACATCGAGGCCCTGTTCAACACCGTCCATCGTCACAAGGACTATATCAAGAACCTTTTCAAAGCCTAGGAAGTCATGAACAAGTATTTTGACAGTAAACGTTTCGGCCGTTATCTGGCGTACGATCTGCACAACCTGCGGGCCAACTACGGGCTTTCCCTCATCCTGCTCGGTTGCATGCCGGTGGTGCTATACCTCCTCACTGTGCTCGTCAATCTGTTGACCCATGGCCTTTTCGGCTCCTGGGAAGGCTGGGTGACCCCGCCCCTCGGCGCCCGTATCGCCATCTTCTTCGTTTCCTTGCTGATCCTGTGCATCTCTTTCCCGGTCAAGCAGTATGGTGCCCTGACGGAGAAGCGCTATGGCTCCGACTGGCTGATGATCCCGGCCTCGCGCCTGGAGAAGTTCCTCTCGATGATGCTGGTGACGCTGGTCGTCGTTCCCTTCGCTTTCCTGGTCTGCTACAACCTGACGGACGGGGTCCTGAGCCTGTGCGACCCGACGTACGGCAAGGCCTTGGCTTCGATCAACCTCAACGAAATGATGTATGGGGCCGAGGCGGGCTGGAATGAAGGTAGCCTCATGGAGATCGACGGACAGTCCGTCCCGGTTGTGCTGGGCGGCGGTGGACTGTGGATCCTGTGGGCCAACGCGATGAAGACCTTGTTGGTCTTCCTGCTGGGCGCCCTTTGTTTCAAACGGAAGAAAGTGCCGATGACGATCCTCTGCCTGATCGCGCTGTCCATCGTCCTGTCCACTTTCCTTTCCCTCTTCTTCGTCCATAATGCCGGAAACATCGAATTGTGGTTCGAGTCCCTGGATATGGAGAAATTGCAGCAAGCGGACTGGAATCTTCGGCTGAACCTTGCCATCTGGGCGCAGTTGATCGTGGTCCTGGGCGGGCTGGGAACGGCCATCTGGTTCCGCCTGAAAACCTTAAAGCATTAGGAACATGGAATTCAGTGAGAACAAACCAATCTACCTGCAGATCTTCGACGCGCTTTGCGACCGGATCCTTTCCGGCGAATTGAAGCCGGAAGAGCGGATCCCGTCCGTACGGGAATACGGGGCAGATGTAGGTGTCAATCCGAATACGGTCATGCGGACCTATGAGAAACTGACGGCCGACGGCATCATTTTCAACAAACGCGGCATCGGCTATTTCGTCAGTGCACAGGCCCGTGACCTCATCCTGGAAGCCCAGCGGAAGGCCTTTCTGGAAGAAGAAGTCCCCCAGATCCTCCGCAAGATGGAACTATTGGGACTCGATCCTGCCGAAATATTTAAAAAGTAACTGAGAATGAAAAGAATAGTGATCCTGGCCACGACGGTGGCCCTCCTGCTCCCCATGACCTCCTGCTTCTTCCGGATCGACAACAACCTGATCCGCCGGAGCGGCCATTTCCTGAGCGCGAACGGCGTGATGGTCCAAGAATACCGCGAATTGCCGTCGTTTGACAAAATCCGCATCCAGGGAAGCCTGGACCTTCATTTCATCCAGTCGGATTCCCTGAATGGCGTGGATATCGAAATCTCCGAAAACATTCTTCCTTATATCCAGAGTGAGGTCAAAGACGGCACGCTGTCCGTCCGCATCCAGTCCGACTCGATATCCAGCATCCAGTATGGGAGAAATACCATCCTCGTTTATGGCCCGGACCTGAGCGGGGTCTCGATTGCCGGATCCGGTGATTTCCAGTGTGATCCCATGACGCATGACGGATCCTTCGAAGTCGCGGTGGCCGGTTCCGGCGATGTCCGTCTGGACGGTCTGCAGTGCAAGGAACTGAATCTGTCCATCGCCGGTTCCGGGGACATCCGGGCGCAAGTCGATGTGTCCGGCCCCGTCAGCGTGGCGATTGCCGGTTCGGGCGACGTTTCCCTTTCCGGGAAAGCGGAGTCGGCGGATTATGCCGTCATCGGTTCCGGTGATGTCGATGCGCGCTCGCTGGAAGTCTCCGGCAGCACGAACCAGTCCGTGCGCGGCTCCGGCGAAGTCCGTACCCGTTGATTACCCAAAAGCTTAGATATCAGACCAGTCGCTGCCGGGAGGTGGCGGCTGGTTGTTTTTTCCAGAAAATGTGTATCTTTGCACCGCTGAAACCCGGACCGTAAAACATTGACCGATGAAAAGTTTTATGAAATATGCCCTCCTGGCGGTGCTGGCCCTTGCCTGCGCGGCCTGTGACGGTGAGTCAACGGGTACAGAGGACCGCACTACGGACGAGGTGCTGGTCGTCCAGGGCTTCGTCTTTGACCGGGCCACCCGGCAGACGGTCCGTAATATCGAGATCGTCCTGTCCACATTTGCCTCTTCCGACAAAAAACAGGCGAAGCCCCTGGATTCGGATACGCAGATGACCCAGCGGGAAGGTTTTCAGTTCCGGCTCGAACGCATCCGTGAAGGCCAGACATACAGCATCTTCGCCAGGGACCCGGAAGGCGTGCTCACGGCATCGGAAACCCTTCGGATCCTGGATATCAACCACGACGGGAATTCCTTCAATGCCGAGACCGGAGAGTACCTCCGGACGGTGGATTTCGAAATCGCCGGCGGGGCTTTAATCCTGGCCGTTCCGAAGTAAGGGCTCTTCCCGCCATTGGGCAGGCGTACAGCCGGTGACCCGCCGGAATTGCCGGAAATAATTGGCGGCATTGTTGAAGCCGGCCCGGACGGCGATGTCGGCGACCGGACGGTCCGGGTCATCCAGGAGCAGCCTGCGGGCCAGTTCAATCTTCTTCTCCATTTTCCAGTACCGGAAATCCTTGTGCTCACAGTGCCGGAAGTACTTGAGCAGATGGGTCTTGTACAGGTTTGTCTGGATGGCGAGATCCTCCAGGGATACTTCGTCCATGAAATCATCCTTTCCCGCCACCCATGACTCGACCCGCTGACGGATCTCGTCATAGCTGATCCGGCGGCTTTCCGGTTTCGGCCCGCGCTTCCTCGGTTCCGGGCCATCCTGGACCGGCGCGGGCTGCGGCTCAGCCGTAAGTCGCTCCTCTTCCGGCCGGACAGGGTCGAAGCCGAAAAGGAAAATGTTCAGGGGGCGGGGGAGGTTGCATTGCCGGATGCGGTTCCGGACGGATTCCGCATCGGCCGGTGAGATAAGGGCCATATGCGCAACTATTTTGCACAAATTTAATGTTTTCTTGCTAAATTTGCAATCCCAAAAATACGGCTATGTTTGAAAATCTGAGCGAGAGACTGGAACGGTCTTTCAAGATACTCAAGGGTGAAGGAAAAATCACCGAAATCAATGTTTCCGAAACGGTCAAGGACATCCGCAAGGCTCTGTTGGATGCCGATGTCAGTTTCAAGGTGGCGAAGGAGTTCTGCGAACGCGTCAAGACCAAGGCCCTGGGCCAGAATGTCCTGACCGCGGTCAAACCGCAGCAGATGATGGTCAAGATCGTCCATGACGAGCTGACGGATTTCATGGGCAGCAATGCCAGTGACATCAACATCAAGGGCAATCCGGGCATCGTGCTCGTCGCCGGCCTCAACGGTTCCGGTAAGACGACCTTTACCGGGAAACTCGGCCTGTATATCAAGAAGAAAGGCGTCAAGGTCCTGCTGGCCGCGTGCGATACGTTCCGCCCGGCTGCCATCGAACAGTTGAAGGTCCTGGGCGAGAGCATCCAGGTCCCGGTTTATACCGAGGAAGGGGAGAAGGATCCGATCGTGATTGCCCGTCACGCCGTTGCGAAGGCGAAGGCGGAAGGCTATTCGGCCGTGGTGGTCGATACGGCCGGCCGTCTGGCCGTCGACCAGGAACTGATGGATGAGATTTCCGCCCTGCACAAGGCCATCCAGCCGACGGAGACCCTCTTTGTCGTGGATGCGATGACCGGCCAGGATGCGGTTGAGACGGCCAAGGCGTTCAACGACCGCCTGGATTTCGACGGAGTCGTCCTGACCAAGATGGATGGTGACACCCGCGGTGGTGCCGCCCTGTCCATCAAGGCCGTCGTCGGCAAGCCGATCAAGTTCGTTTCCTCCGGTGAGAAGCTCGAGGCGCTGGATGTCTTCCATCCGGCCCGTATCGCGGACCGGATCCTGGGTATGGGCGACGTCGTGACCCTCGTCGAGAAGGCGCAGGAGCAGTTCGACGAGAAGCAGGCCCGTGAACTGAAGAAGAAACTGGCCAAGGACCAGTTCTCCTTCATGGATTTCTACAACCAGATCCAGCAGATCAAGAAGATGGGTAACATCAAGGATCTGGCGGGGATGATCCCGGGTGTAGGCAAAGCCATCAAGGACGTGGATATCGACAACGATGCCTTCAAGGGCGTCGAGGCGATCATCATGTCGATGACGCCGTATGAGCGGGAGCACCCGGAGGTGATCAACGGCAGCCGCCGCAAGCGTATCGCGGACGGATCGGGTACCTCGCTTCCGGAGGTGAACCGGCTTCTCAAGCAGTTCGAGGGCACCCGCAAGGTCATGAAGACCGCGATGACGGGCAACCTGATGCAGCGAATGAAAGGGTTCCGCCGGTAACCGTATTCGGATTACAAACGAGACCGTCCCTTTTACTAGCTTTTACCCGGATAGGGTTGCGAAGCAACTGCTAGTAAAAGGGACGGCCTCGTTTGTTTGCCTTTGTCAGGGACGTTACCGTTTGAAAAGCAGGGCCATGTCCTGGGCGAGGGCCGGGGCGGCGAGTTTCTCCGGGACGAAGGACCACCGGCCGATGACCTTCGGATCGCCGATGACTTCGGGGTCGATCGAACCGTTCTTCATCAGATAATCATACAGGATGTTGCGGATTTCCGGATACCGCGCAACGACGCGTGCATCGATGTTGTCGGTATCGATGCCCGCCTCCTGGAGGAGGTTGCCGCCGCCGCTGGCGCGGTAGGAGGTCATGCCGACGTTATAGGTGCGTTCCAATTCGAACGGCTGTCCGTCCACCGTGGTCGTAATGGTGATGCGTTCGCCGGCGGGCTTGGTCACATCGACGGTGTAGTTGATGCCGGCAGCCGAATCGAAGTTATAGGAACGCTCGACGAAAGACCAGCCGCGCTGCTGCGTGCGGGGATCGTCGTTGGACTGGATGTTGAGGACGTGGTCGGTCGGCTTGGAGATGGTGTTGATCCAGCGGGCGTAGGAAATCTCCAGGTATTTCTTGATCTCCTCGCCGGTCATCTGGACAACATACAGCTGATTCTCAAATGGATAGATCGTAAACAGGTCGTTGTAGATCAACACGCCGGACTTGACGTGTCCGTTGAAGGTCAGCGGTGCGGCGAAAGAAATCTCCGCCGGGGCGCAGCCGATCGTCAGCGTATGGATGAGGTTCATGTAATCACTCATGCCTTTGTATGCATCGCGGGTCCAGAGGTCCGTGTTCAGGATGCCGACTTCGCGGAGGGTAAAGGCCTTGACGGCCTCATAATCTTTCTGGAAAGCGGCGCGCATGACCGGGTCCGCCTTCTCCGCGGCAACCGGAATGAGCTCGGTGTCAAAGCTTTTTTCGATGATCTTCCCTTTCTCTACCTGGATGTCCAGGGTGCCGTGGGCGACGTAGCGGCTGTGGCTGCCGGAGTTGAGCAAGGCCATCGTGTCGCGGGTCTCGACATACGGGCGGTGGTCATGGCCGCAGACCAGGAAATCGATGCCCCGGACGCTGTTGAAGATATCGAGCGCTTCCGCTTCCAGGATGGTTCCGTCCCCTTGTCCGCACGCCGAATGCATGGTCACGATGGTAACGTCCGGCTTCTCCTTGGCCTTGACGGCATCGACATCCTTCTGGACCAGGTCGATGATGGGTTGGAACGTCATGCCGCTCCAGAGTTCTTCGTTCAGCCACGCCTTGATATTGGCATTGGTGTACCCCAGTACGGCAATGCGCAGTCCGGCCCGCTTGATCATCTTATAGACCGGGAAATAGGGCTGGCCATTGTCATTGCGGATCGCATTGCCTGCCAGGAAATCCGCACCGGCCTTCTTGAGGTCCTTGGTGACACGGTCATAGACCGGGTGGCCGGTTTCGATGTCATGGTTGCCGACGGCGACGGCATCGTATTTCATGTAGGCGAGCAGCCGCGGGAAAAGATGCGGAGTCACCGTATCGACATAATTGTAGTAATAGGCGGCGTTGTCTCCCTGGAGGCAGTCGCCGGCGTCGACCAGCACGACATTCTCCGGCCCGTATTGGGTGCGGACGCTGTCGATGTAATAGTTCATGGCATACAGCGACTTGCGGATGCCGCCGTCCACATAAGTGGAATCGAACCAAGTGCTGTGGACGTCATTGGTGGAAAGGACCTGCAGGGTGTAATGCCCGTCTTTGAGGCGGTGGCCGCAGGCAGTGACCGCGACCAGCAGGGCAAGGAATAAGAGATGTCTGGCTTTCATGAATAGGGTCTCAAATAGATGGCAAAGATAGCGATAATTCATGAATTTCACTACCTTTGTCCAAACCGGCCTTTCCGGGAAAATACGTCATGAAACGATTCCTTCCCTTTGTTTTCCTGCTGTCTTGCCTCCTGCTTCGCGCGCAGTCTTATACCAACCCGGTCCTCCACCAGGACTACAGCGATCCGGATGTCTGCCGGGTGGGGGAGGATTATTACATGACGGCTTCTTCCTTCAACCATTTTCCGGGTTTGCCCATCCTGCATTCCCGGGACCTGGTCCACTGGGAACTGATCGGAGCGGCATTGGCGGATTATCCGGGTGACGGATTGCAGGATTTCAACGCTGTCGTCCGGCATGGGGAAGGGGTGTGGGCGCCTGCCATCCGTTACCATGAAGGCTGGTTCTATATCTATTGCGGCGATCCCGACCGGGGGATCTTCATGGTTCGGACCCGCGACCCGCGGGGCACTTGGGAACCACCGGTATGGATCGTGCGTCAAAAGGGTTTCATCGACCCCTGCCCTTTCTGGGATGAGGATGGAACTGCCTGGTTGTCTCATGCATTGGCCGGTTCTAGAGCCGGGTTGAAGAGCGTCCTCCTGATGGCGCCGATGGCGCCGGACGGCACCCGGTTGCTGGGCCCTTCCCGGATTATCTATGACGGACATGCCACCCAACCGACCATCGAGGGTACCAAACTGTACAAACGGGGCGGGAAGTATTACCTGTTCGCGCCGGCGGGCGGGGTTGCCACGGGCTGGCAGACCGTCCTGCGCGCGGACCGGATCGACGGTCCATACGAAGAGCGGATCGTGCTGGCGTCCGCGCCCGTAACCGTCAACGGCCCGCACCAGGGCGCCTGGGTCGATACGCCGTCGGGGCAGGACTGGTTCCTGCATTTCCAGGACAAAGGCGCGTACGGCCGTATCGTGCACCTGCAGCCGATGCGCTGGACCGCGGATGGCTGGCCAGTGATCGGTGAGGACCCGGACGGTGACGGTGTCGGACAGCCGGTGGGATCCTGGCCGGTGCCGGATCTCTATACCGGCGTCAATCCGTACCAGTTGCAGGACGGGCTGGTCCCCGCTGCCAAGGGACCTTATGGCCTGCCGTTGTCATGGGAATATCCCTGCGTCCCCGCTCCGGTCTGGCATTCTCTCCTTCCGGGTGGCGGAATCCGGCTGTATAGCGTTGAGCAAAAGAAAGATGTTAGTTTGAGGGATTGCCCCAATCTCCTTTCCCGGAAGTTTCCGGCGGACCGGTTCACCGTGACCGCCCACCTGGATTTCCGTCCGAATCCGCGGTTGAAAGAACGGGGCGAGCAGGCGGGATTCGTCGTGACCGGGGATGCTTTGGCCGGTTTCCGGCTGACGGATACGGAAGAAGGTGCCCGGCTGTCCTTCTTCTCCCTCGATACGGCTTCTGACGGGGGAGCCATGGAAGAGGCGACGGATCTCTTGACGATTCCATATACCTTTGAAAAACAAGTATTCCCGTATTCTTCGACCCAGGTCCCGGCGGTTTCCTATCCGGACCAGGCACGGGCGCAGGTCTGGGTGAGGCTGGAGGTCCGGTGCCGTCCTGTAGAGGGAAATGTACCGGATGCAGTGTGCCGCTTCAGCTGGAGCGAGGATGGGGAGACATTTACGCCGGTAGAAAAGGCATTCACGGCCCGGCCGGGGACGTGGACGGGTGCGCGATATGGTTTCTTCTGCAACCGCTATGCCCCGAAAAACGACGCCGGCTGGGTGGATGTGACGGATCTGGATGTCCGGACGGAATTCCAGCGGAATCCGGGGTTCAATTATGACGAGGCGAGGGTCCCCGCCTATACACTCCCGGATGTTTTCCGGATGGCGGATGGCCGGATGGTCCGGACCCGCAAGGACTGGGAACAGGTCCGTCGTCCGGAACTCCTGCAATTGTTTGAGGAACAGATGTTCGGGAAAGCGCCCGGACGCCCGGAAGGCCTGCATGCCGTAGTCGTGAAGGAAGATCGGCAAGCCTTGGATGGCTTGGCGACCCGCCGGGAGGTGACGGTCTGGTTTGACAGGGAGGAAACCCAGCGTCTGGAGTTGCTCCTGTATCTTCCGAATGGGGCCAAGGGGCCGGTTCCCTTGTTCCTGGGGATGAATTTTTTTGGCAATCAGACGACGGAGCCAGGAGGCGGCTATGCCTATCGCTGGCCCTATCAGGAGGTGCTTGAAAGGGGATATGGCCTGGCTACGTTCTGGTGCGCGGATGTGGATCCGGATGAAGATGACGGCTTCCGGAATGGCGTACATGGCCTGCTGGGACCGTCGCAGCGGACCGGTTCGGATTGGGGAACCCTGGCTGCGTGGGCCTGGGGCCTTTCCCGGGCGCTGGATTATCTGGAAACGGATCCGGCGGTGGACGGGAAACGGGTAGCCGTGCTCGGGCATTCCCGGCTGGGCAAGGCCGCCGTTTGGGCCGGCGCCAGCGATCCGCGGTTCGCCATGGTGATTTCCAATGCGTCCGGCTGTGGGGGAGCGGCCCTTTCCCGCCGTCGGTTCGGCGAGACCGTCGCCCGGATCAATGACCATTTCCCGCATTGGTTCTGCGGGAATTTCAAGCAGTATGACGATGCGGAGGACACCCTGCCGTTCGACCAGCATGAATTGCTGGCCCTGATCGCGCCGCGGCCGCTGTATGTGGAAAGCGGCAGCCTGGACCTCTGGTCCGATCCGTATGGGGAATACCTGGGCCTGGTGGAGGCGGGGAAGGTGTATGAACTATATGGATATGAGCGTTTTACCAGCCTTGTTCCGCCGGCGGTGGAAACGCCTTCGGTGCACGGGCGGAACGGATATCACATCCGGGAAGGCAAACACGAGATCTTGCCGTATGACTGGCGGCAATACCTCGACTTCGCCGACCGGTTTCTCTAGTAGTAATCCACGTTGAAACGGGTCAGGATGTCCATCGGCATGTAATGGTCGCGGTGGACGGGATCTTTCTTGAACAGGATCTTGTCGGCCAGGGCCTGGACGGCCAGGCGTACCTGCTCGTCCGGACGCTGCGCGATCAGGATGGTCACGGTACCCCGTTTGAGCGCCTCATTGTTGAGGGGCAGGTTGTCGAATCCCACAACGCGCCATTTTCGTTCCGGATGCTCTTCCAGATAATTGACGATCAAGTGGATGCGGGAATTGAACATGACGATGTGCCGGATGCCGGGATGTTCTGAGAAGAAACCGTCCAGCACGGTGGCGTTGGCCGCGGGATCGGTCGGTTCGATGAACAGGTTATGGATCTTGCAGTCCGGGAAATTCTCCTGCATGTAATCCAGGAAGCCTGCACGGCGGTTGACCGTCGGGTCCGACAGCCGGTTCTTGTCCCGGCGGATGCGGATCATGACGGCTTCGTCGACCGGCATCCCGTTGGTCAGCAAGGCCCCGCACATGTAACCGCTCTGGTACATCGGCATGCCGAAATAGGCCATATAGTCATCTTCTTCCAACTTGGAATCGATGTACACGTAGGGAATGCCTTTCTGCCGCAGCCGTTCGGTCAGGACGGCGGTCTGGCTGCGGAACATCGGCGCGATGACGACGCCGTCGGGGGCGCTTCCGAGAATTTCCTCGCAGGCCTTGTTGAAAGAGTCGACGTCAAACTGCTCATACCCGACGCGGCGGACGAGCAGTCCCAGGCCAGTGACGCTTTCTTCCGCCTCTGAGAGCCCTTTCTGGGCCAGTTCCCAGAAGGAACCGGGCTCGTGGTGGGGGAGGAGAACGGCGATCTGGCGGTCCATGCGGGAGGCGAGGAGGGAAGCATGGACATTTGGTGTATATCCGCTCTCTTCGATATAGCGCATGACCTTCTCATAACTCTTCTTGGAGACTTCGCCACGGTTGTGGAGGACGCGGTCCACCGTGCCTTTCGACAGGCCGGTATGCAGGGCGATATCCTTGATCGTCATCGTTCTTTTTTTCTCAGTCATCGGTCATACGTTGCATTCGAGCCCAAAGGTAGAAAATAATTCTGAAAAAAGCACGGTTTCCGTGCCCGATAACGAAAATTAATTGCAATGTTTTAATGTATTTAGATACAATGGGGTACAATTTGCGATTTTTTTCCGTTACCGTGCACGGAATTCAATTTTTATCTATATATTTGTACGCCTGCCCCCATGGGTGGGCGCGCCCCGTCATGAGAAGATTCATCCTGATAGCCTTTGCCGCAGCCGGACTGTTCGTTTCCGGCTGCGTTTGTCCGTCCGTCTCCCACTCTTTCGGAGACCTTCCTTTCGACATGCCGGCCTGGAGTCTGCCGTCCATCCCGTCCCGCTCCGTTACCCTGACGGATTTCGGGGCTGTCGGTGACGGTGTCGCCGACAATACGGCAGCGTTTGCCCGGGCCATCGACCGGTTGACGGAACAGGGCGGCGGTCATCTCGTCGTTCCGGCCGGGATCTGGAAGACCGGACCGATCGGACTGAAGAGCCATATCGACCTGCATCTGGAGCGGGGGGCGGTGATCGTCTTCGATTCCAACCAGGACCTGTATCCGATCATCGACACGAATTTCGAGGGTCTGGATGTCCGTCGCTGCCTCTCGCCGATCCATGCGACAGGGGAGCATGACATCTCCATTACCGGCGAGGGCATCATCGACGGCAACGGCGATGCCTGGCGCGAGGTCAAGAAGCGCAAGGTCTCTTCTGACTTGTGGAAGAAGATCCTGGCCAAAGGCGGCGTGCTGAGCGAGAAGGAAGATGTCTGGTATCCGGACGAGGGGTATTACAAGGCACGCCTGACCGCCGGTTCGCTGAATTATCCGGATCCGTCCCTGGACGAGCAGGAGATCAAGACGTTCCTCCGTCCGGTGATGGTCTCCCTCCGGGAATGCGAGAACATCCTGCTCGAGGGCTGCACCTTCCAGAATTCCCCCTGCTGGAATCTCCATCCTCTTTATTGCAAGAACCTGACGATCAAGAATATCATGGTCCGGAACCCGGCCTGGTCGACCAACGGAGACGGCATCGACATCGATGCCTGCGAGAATGTCTGGCTGACCGGATCTTCCTTCGACGTGGGTGACGATGCGATCTGCATCAAGTCCGGCAAGGACGAGGACGGTCGCCGGCATGCCAAGGTGTGCCGCAACCTGCTGATCGAGGACTGCACGGTCTATCACGGACACGGCGGCTTCGTGATCGGCAGCGAGATGAGCGGCGGCGTGGAGAACATCCTCGTGCGCAACTGTTCGTTCATCGGTACGGACGTGGGCCTGCGTTTCAAGAGCGCCCGCGGCCGCGGCGGCCTGGTCCGCAACATCTGGTGCGACCGGATCTACATGAAGGATATCGTCGATTACGGCGTGGTCTTCAATCTCTATTATGCCGGCGTGGCGGCTTCCGAACTCACCAAGGACGGCCAGCCCGACATCCAGCCCGTCGATGAGACGACCCCTGAATTCCGCGAATTCGTCTTCAGCAACATCGTCTGCCAGGGCGCCGACCAGGCGATCTTTATCAACGGCATCCCGGAACTGCCGGTCCGCGGCATCCGGTTCGCCCACTGCGTCTTCACCTCGGATAAGGAAGTTGAGGTGTACAATGCAGAGGATGTCACTTTCGAGGATGTTACGGTGAACGGGAAACCGGTAAGAAAATAATTTCATATGAAAAGGATACTCTTTACTTTGGGCATGCTGCTGGTCGTGCTGGCCGGCACTTCCTCCAAGACCATCCACCTGATGGGCGATTCCACCATGGCGGACAAGAACCTGGCCGGCGGCAATCCCGAGCGGGGCTGGGGCATGATGTTCCGCAACTTCGTGGATGAGGAATTCGAAGTTATCAATTATGCCCAGAACGGGCGGAGCACCAAGAGTTTCATCGACCTGGGGCTGTGGGACAAGGTCAAGGCGGCTTTGAAGCCGGGGGACTATGTCTTCATCGAATTCGGCCACAACGATGCCAAGGAAGATGATCCGGCCCGTTATGCGCCCGCCTTCGGCGCCTACCAGGACAACCTGCGGCTCTTCGTGCGTACGGCCCTGGAAGCCGGCGCCCATCCGGTACTGCTGACCCCGGTGGCCCGTCGCTGGTTCAAGGAATACGGCCTCGACCGCAACTGCCATACCGACTATCCGGAAGCGATGCGCCAGGTGGCCGCTGAGTTCGGTGTCCCGCTGCTGGACATCACGACGGCGACCCTCGATTGGATCGAGGGCCTGGGCGACGAGGCTTCCCGTCCGTATTTCATGCACCTTCCGGCCGGCAAGTACGTGAGCGCTCCGGACGGCAAGGAGGACAATACCCATACGGTCGCGCGCGGCGCGCGCAAGGTCGCGGAGATCGTCTGCGACACCCTCCGGGCGCGGATCCCGGAAATCGGCGCCCACCTGGTCCATTATGACATCATCGTGGACCAGAACGGTTTCGGCGACTATTTCACCGTGCAGGAAGCCATCAATGCCGTGCCCGATTACAGCCACGGTACCATCACCACCATCCGCATCAATCCGGGTGTCTACCGCGAGCAGGTCACCATCCCGCACAACAAGTTCCGGATCCATATCAGTGGCAAAGATGCTGAGAATACGGTGATTACCTGGGGGAAATATGCCGAGGACACCTGGCCGGACAGCGACCTGAAGATCGGGACGTCCGGCAGTGCCAGCGTCTACGTCCACTCCAGCTATGTGACCTTCGAAGACCTGACCTTCGAAAACAGCGCCGGCGAAGGCAAGCAGATCGGCCAGGCGGTCGCCGTGTTTACGGACGGAGATTTCCTGTTCTTCCATCGCTGCCGTTTCATCGGCAACCAGGACACCCTCTATACTTATGGACGCTTCGGCAAGGACGGAGGCATCAAACGGAACTATTACCTGGATTGCTACATCGAGGGCACGACCGATTTCATTTTCGGTCCGAGCATCGCCTATTTCGAGAACTGCACGATCCATTCCAAGAAAAACAGCTATGTCACGGCGGCCTCGACCCTGCCGGGGCAGAAATACGGCTATGTCTTCAAGAACTGCAAGCTGACCGCCGCCCCGGGCATCGACAAGTGCTACCTGGGCCGGCCGTGGGGCGCCTATGCCAAGACGGTCTTCATCGACTGTGAACTCGGCAGCCACATCCTGCCGGACGGCTGGCACGACTGGGAGAAAGAGGGGAAGGCCAACACCAAGGAGAATTCCTATTACGCAGAGTTCCGCAATACCGGTCCCGGCGCCCGCGGACCGCGGGTGAAATGGTCGCATCAGCTCACTGCCCGTGAGGCCGCGGAGTATTCATTCGAGAAAGTCATGTTCCAAAGCGAGGACGGCATCGTCTGGAACCCGTACGACAACAAATGAGACGATTCGCACTGATCCTGACCCTGGTCCTGACCGCCTGCAACGCGGCCAGGACACCGTTGTCTTTGCAGGTGGTCTCTTCCGAGATGGCCCGGTGCCCCGAAGGCTCGTACCTGGACGGGCAGGCGGGCAATCTCAAGTGGAACTATACCACCGGACTGGAGCTCAAGGCCTTCCTGGATGTCTATGACACCTATGGCGGCGAGCAGATCCTGCAGTATGTGGACGGCTGGTACGATGCCGTCATCGATTCGGCCGGGACCATCTACAAATACAAGAAATCCAATTTCTCCACCGACCACGTCTGTCCGGGGCGTACCCTTTTCCGCCTGTATGAACTGACGGGGAAGGAGAAATACCGCAAGGCGATGGATGTGCTGTACGACCAGCTGAAGGACCAGCCCCGTACCCCGGAAGGCGGCTTCTGGCACAAGCAGGTCTATCCGGAGCAGATGTGGCTGGACGGCCTGTACATGGCCCAGCCTTTCTATGCGGAGTATGCGACGCGCTATCTGCCGGACAGCCTGCAGGCGGCGGCTTTCAGCGATATCGCCCGGCATTTCCTGGTCGTGGCGGAACATACCTTTGACCCGCAGACCGGCCTGTACCGGCATGCCTGGGATTCCTCCCATGAAATGTTCTGGGCGGATCCGCAGACCGGCCAGTCGGCCCACGCCTGGGGCCGCGCCCTGGGCTGGTATGCCATGGGCCTTTCCGAGGTGCTGGACCTCTTCCCTGCGGAGCATCCGGACCGCCCTGCGCTGGAAGCGGTCTTCCGCCATATCCTGGACATCCTGCCGCAGTATGCCGATCCGCAGACCGGCCTGTGGTACCAGGTGCTGGACCGTCCCGGTGCGGAGGGCAACTACCTGGAGTCCACCTGCTCCTGCATGTTTACCTATGTCTATCTGAAGGCGGCCCGCCAGGGCCTGGACCTGAAGGTCGACCCGAAGGCCCTGTACGACAGCCTGGTCCGCCGTTTCGTGCGCGAGGATGCGGACGGTACCGTGACCCTGACCGACTGCTGCGCCGTCGCCGGACTCGGCGGCAAGGACAACCGCAGCGGAGACTATGATTATTATATCCACGAACAGATTACAGATAATGATCCCAAGGGCATCGGTCCGCTGATCTGGGCCGCCCTCGAAATCGAACGATAAGCCATGAAGAAAAGCATTCTGACCCTTTTGGCCGTTTCCTGCCTGATCCTGGCCTCCTGCGGCGGCAACGGCGATCCGGATCCGAAAAAAGAAGATTCGACCGCGCCGGCCGTCCCTTCCGGTATCCAGCTTCACAGCGCGACAGAGACGTCCCTGAGCTTCCAGTGGACGGCTGTCACCGGGGCTGCCCAGTATGACTGGAAATTGCTCCAGGGTGGCGCTGAAGTCAAAACCGGTATGACCTCCAACCGGAACGTGATCATCAATGAGTTGACCAAGGCGACGGATTACCAGTTCGCCGTCCGTTCCGTGGCTTTTTCTTCGTCTGGGACCAAACTGCTTTCCAACTGGTCGTCTGTGATTGACGCCCGGACGGAAGGTTCCGTGGAACCGGATCCCCCTGCACCGTCCGGTGAATACTATGACCTTTTCAAGATCCCTTCCGTAGAGGAGGACGGCGTTGCGCGTGCTTTCCCCGGTGCGGAAGGTTGTGGTATGTTTACGACTGGTGGACGGGGAGGCAAGGTAATCCATGTCTGGAATTTGAATGACAGAGGGGAGGGCTCCCTTCGTGCTGCCATCGAACAGTCTGGTGCGCGGACGATCGTCTTTGACGTGGCGGGACGGATCAAGCTGGAATCCGTTCTGACAATCAACAATGGTGACGTTACCATTGCCGGTCAGACCGCTCCGGGTGACGGAATCTGCTTGAGTGATTACTCCGTCCAGGTTAATGCGAGTAATGTCATTATCCGTTTTGTCCGTTTTCGTCTGGGAGACGAGGCCGCTGCTGCATATAAGGCGTCAATGAGCGAGGACGCCTGGAAACAATTAAAGGATATCCCGATGGAAGATTGTATCTGGGGGCGGAACAAGTCCAACATTATTCTGGATCACTGTTCCATGAGCTGGTGCATAGATGAAGCTGCTTCCTTTTACGACAATGACCACTTTACAATGCAGTATTGCATTGTTGCAGAAAGCATGAATGATTCCTATCATCCGAAAGGAAAGCATGGCTATGGTGGTATATGGGGAGGTCATGGCGCTTCGTTCTCCCATAATCTGATTGCCCATCATTCTTCCCGTACTCCTCGTCTTTGCGGAAGCCGCTATACGGGTAAACCTGAGAACGAAAAGACGGAGATCGTCAATAACGTGTTTTATAACTGGGGACCGACCAACGGTGGGTATGCCGGTGAAGGTGGCTCATTTAATTTCATAAACAATTACTACAAACCTGGACCTTCTACCGCAACGAAGAACGTGCTGGTAAATCGGATTTTTTCTCCCAATGAGGATGATGGGACAAATGCCAATGCCAAAGGTATATGGGGATCGTTCTATCTGAGCGGCAACTATTTTGATTCTGACAGTCCTTCTTTGTCTTCAAGCCAGAAAAGCATGTGTGAAGATGTTAACGCTGACAACTGGGTAGGTTTGCAGCCCAATGGAACACCCGCTTCTTCCATACAGTCATCTTCATCCTTCGATATTTCTTACAAGGGGAGCAGTGTGAATCGTCAATCTGCCTCTGATGCCTATTCTTCAGTTTTATCCTATGCCGGAGCCAGTCTTTCCCGTGATAATGTAGATAAACGGATTGTTGAAGAAGTCCGTGCTGGAACGGTATCTGGTGGTAAAAACGGAATCATTGATTCGCAGGCTCAAGTGGGCGGATGGCCGGAATATACGGCAACGGCGGAAGAAATGGCAAAAGTCGGCAAAGATACGGCCGACAAGGATGGAGACGGGATGCCGGATTGGTTTGAAGATGAATTCGGCCTTGACAAGGCCAAGGATGACGGCAAGTCCGTTACCCTGGACAAGAACGGCCGCTACACGAATGTGGAGATGTACCTGCATTATCTGGTCCGCGACATCGTGGCCGCGCAGAATACTTCGGGAACGTACGAAAAACTATAATTTCCAATATACAACCATCTAATTAAAAACAACATCCATGAAAAATCCAGCAAAGAAACTATTTCTTGCGTTGATCTGCATGGGAGCAGCCTGGAGCCTGTCCGCCCAGACGACCATCCGTGGCGTCGTGACGGACGAGAGCGGGGAACCGCTGATGGGCGCGGGTGTCTTCGTGGAAGGAACCACCATCGGCGTGGTCACCGGCCTGGACGGTGATTACGAGATTTCGGTTCCTGCCGATGCCGTCAACCTGGTCTTCTCTTTCATCGGCCTGAGCGACCAGACGGTCCCCATCGAAGGACGGACCCAGATCAATGTGACCCTGAAGGAGGATTCTACCTTCCTCGACGAAGTCGTTGTGGTCGGTTATGCGACGGTCAAACGCCGCGACCTGCTCGGCTCCGTTTCCTCCGTCGGCAGCGACAAGCTGACCGAGCAGCCTGTAACCTCCGTAAGCCAGGCTCTGTCCGGCAAGATGGCGGGCGTCTCGGTCGTTACGACGGAAGGCGATCCGGACGCCGACATCAAGATCCGTGTCCGTGGCGGTAGTTCCATTACCCAGGATAACAGCCCGCTCTATATCGTGGACGGTTTCCCGGTCGAGTCGATCAACGACATCCCTTCTTCTGAAATCCAGTCGATCGACGTCCTCAAGGATGCCTTCTCCACGGCCATCTACGGTAGCCGCGGTGCGAACGGTGTCGTCATCGTGACGACCAAGAGCGCCGACAAGGGCCAGAAGGTCTCCGTGAAGTTCAATACCTACTATGGACTGAAGACGATGGCGAACAAGAACGCCCTTCAGCCGATGGACGCCGAGAACTTCGTCAAGTTCCAGTATGAACTGGCTTCCATCCGCGGAAAGGTCAATACCGATTACCTGCCTTATTTCGGCTCTTTCAACGATATCGACCTGTATAAGGGCGCCCCTGTAAACGACTGGGTGAATGCCGTATTCGGAAAAACGGGTTCTTCCTTCAGCGCCGACCTTTCGATATCCGGCAGCTCCGACAACGCCAGCTGGACCCTGGGCTATGCGCATCTGGGTGATGACGCGATTATGGTGGGTTCCACCTATACTCGTGACAACCTCAGTTTCAAGGGCAGTTTCAAGACGACGGAACGGACCAGCATCGATGCCAACGTCCGTTATTCCCGTACCAACGTCCGGGGCTCCGGTTCCAGCGGACAGAACGATTCCGGTACGACCTCCGGAAACGGCCGTCTCAAGCATGCCATTTCCTACGCTCCGATCCCGGTCGCTGCTACGAGCACGGATTCCGACCTGGAACAGGATTATGGTGACAATGCTCCGCCGCTCCAGTCTGTCGCCGACAACGATTCCCGTCGTCTGCGTACGAGCTGGAATGCGAATGCTTCCTTCAACTGGACGATCGTGGACAACCTGAGACTGAAGATCGAAGGCGGTCTGGAAGATTACCGCCAGGCGGATGACCGTTTCTACGGCCTGACCACCTATGCGGTCAATAACGATCCGGACTATCCCAAGACGGCGCAGGCCCAGCACAAGGAGGCGTTCCATACCCGTTACCGCAACACGAACACGCTCAACTATGATTTCGCCGACCTGCTGAAGAACGACCGGCACAACCTGACCCTCCTGCTGGGTGAGGAAATGACCATCACCCACAGCAATACGCTCGAGACCTGGGTCAAGAACTTCGATTCGTTCGTGGATGCGAAGATGGCCTGGAACTTCCTGTCTTCCGGTAACGCTACCTCCACCAACAACTATTACGATCCGGACGACAAACTCCTTTCTTTCTTCGGACGTGCCAATTACGACTACGACCACCGTTACTCCCTGGGTGTCACCCTCCGTGCTGACGGTTCTTCCAAGTTCGCCCGCGGTCACCGCTGGGGCCTGTTCCCGTCCGCCGCGGTATCCTGGACCATCTCCAACGAACCGTGGATGAGCAACGCCCATTCCTGGGTGGACCAGCTCAAGCTCCGTTACAGTTTCGGTACCGCCGGTAACAACAACATCCCGGCCGGACAGCTGTTCAAGGAGTATACAGCATCCTCGAAGAACATCTATGTCTCTACGACCGGTACCATCTTCACGGCCGGTTCGGTCCTGAACAATCCCGACCTGACCTGGGAGACCACCTATACCCACAATATCGGTTTGGATTTCAGCTTCTTCCAGAGCCGCGTCAGCGGTAGCATCGAAGTCTACCAGAACGATACCAAGGACCTGCTCATCAACTTCCCGATTCCGGGATCCGGTTATGAGACCCAGTACCAGAATGTCGGTTCCACCCGCAACCGCGGTGCGGAACTCACCCTCACCCTTCCGCTGATTTCGAAGAAGGATTTCTCCCTGAACCTCAGCGGCAATATCGCCTACAACAAGAACAAGGTCATGGACCTGGGCGGCCTGGATCACCTGACCGGCCGTATCTGCCAGTCTTACTGGGCATCCAGTGAAATCGACCAGGATTACTGGCCGGCAGTGGGCCAGCCCCTCGGCAACATGTACGGTTTTGTCAGCGACGGCATGTATACGGTCGATGACTTTACCTGGAACGGTGCCAAGTGGGTCCTGAACCCGGGTGTGCCGGATGCTTCTTCCATTATCGGTGACCAGTACATGCGTCCGGGTGCTCCGAAGTTCAAGAACGTGGACGGCAGCGAGGACAACAAGGTCACCAATGCCGACCGCACGATCATCGGTAACGCTTCTCCGGACTTCACCGGCGGTTTCTCCCTGAGCGGCTATTTCAAGGGCTTCGACCTCAGCGCCAACTTCAACTACATGATCGGCAATGATGTCTACAATGCCAACAAGCTTGAATTCTCCCACTCGAGAAAGTACTACAACCGCAACCTCCTGAACACGATGGATGTTGACAAGCGCTGGACGAGCATGGACTGGGAGACCGGCGAGCTGATCACCGATCCCGACCAGCTCCGGTCGCTCAACTCCGGCAAGACGATGTGGGCTCCTTTCGTCGGTACGGCCTACTTCTCCGACTGGGCCGTCGAGGATGCTTCCTTCCTGCGCCTGCAGACCCTCACCCTGGGTTACACGCTGCCTGAGAAGCTGACCGAGAGGGTGAACCTGACCAAGGTCCGCTTCTATGTCACCGGTTCCAACCTGTTCTGCCTGACCAAGTACTCCGGCTATGACCCGGAAGTCGATACCCGTCGTACCTATGCCGGCGGTCCTTCCCTTACCCCCGGTGTGGATTACTCCGCCTATCCGAAGTCCATCGGCCTCGTGGCCGGTCTGAACCTGGTCTTCGGCGTGCGTTCCGCCGCTAAGGCTTCCGCCCCTGCCGTGACACCTTCCGAAGTCCGCGAGGTCGTCAAGGAAGTGGTGAAGGAAAAGATCGTCGAGAAGGTGGTCGAGAAAGTCGTCGAGAAGAAGGTCGAGGTCCCGGTGAGCACCCTCAAGGGTATCTACGAGGATGACCTTTACTTTGTCATCGGCAAGGCCGACCTGCGTCCGGAAGAGGCCTTCAAACTGGGCCGTATCGCCCAGATCCTGGAAGACAACCCGGATGCCAAGATCGTCGTGACCGGTTATGCCGACAGCGGTACCGGTTCTTCCGCTACCAACAAGGCCCTCTCCGCCGAACGTGCCGAGAACGTCGTGAACCTGCTGAAGAAGGCCGGCATCAGCGCCAGCCGCATCTCCTACAGCGGTACGGGCTCCGACAAGGATGCTTCCCAGTCTCCTGCGAGCAACCGCGTTGCCGTTTGTGTCGTTAAATAATGGAGGATCAAGCGATATGAAAAATACAGTCAAATGCATTCTCGCTGCGGCGATCGTGAGTGTCTCCGCAGTCTCCTGCAATAAGTTCCTGGATGTCGAGTCTCCCTCCACGTTCAGTCCTTCCGCCATTTACTCCAATTATTCGCTGGTGGAAAATGAAATCTTCTCTATCCTGCAGTCTTTCGGTGAGACCAATTCCTACCGCGGCCGCTACCTCAGCTGGATCGGCCTGAACAGCGATATCGAATGGTACAATACCTATAAGCCGACGGATGAGAAGTACCAGATTGCAGCTTATACGCTGCTGCCCAACAACGCCCAGCTGAACCTCTCCAACGGCCCGTTCGCCAAGATGTACGAGGCCATCGAGCGGGCGAACCTGACCATCGAAGGTATCCGTGAATTCGGTAACCCCGAAGAGAATCCGGATATCGCATACCTCCTGGGCGAAACCCTGACGCTCCGCGCCCTGGTCTATTACGACCTGACCCGTGCATGGGGCGACGTGCCGGCCCGTTTTTCTTCCACGACCAGTGACAACATCTATGTCGCCAAGGCAAGCCGTGATGAGATCTACAAGCAGCTCCTGGCCGACCTGGATGAAGCGATTCCGCTGCTGCCGTATCCCGGCAAGTCGACCCAGACTTCCCGCACGGACCGCGTGAACAAGCTGTTTGCCCAGGGGCTGTATGCCCGCATCGCCCTGATGGCCTCCGGCTATGCCATCCGTCCTGACGACGGCAATGTCGGCACCGGTGACCTGGGCACGGTCCGCCTCTCCAACGATCCGGAACTCCAGCAGAGTGTCCTGTATCCGAAGGCGCTGGCCTATCTGCGGGAGGGTATCAATTCCCGTTCGGCCTCCCTGGAGGACTTCGAAACGCTGTGGAAGAACCAGAGCAACCTGGACAACCTCACGGCCGGTCCCGGCCATGAGACCCTCTATGTCATCCCGTTCTCCGATGGCCGCGGCCGCTGGAATTATACGTTCGCTGTCCGGTCCGAAGGCTCCAGCCATGCCGGCGGTGCGACGGTGACCCGCGGTGGCGATGCCGGTCCGGTTCCGACCATGTGGTTCAAATACGACCCCAATGATGTCCGCCGCGACATCACCTGCGTGAACTGGCGTTGGAACAATGCCGATGAACCGGAACTTCCGGGTATCCAGCGTTGGTATTTCGGCAAGTACCGCTTTGAATGGATGGTCAACCGTCCCTATACCGGCGGCAATGACGACGGTGTCAAGCCGGTCGTGCTCCGCTATGCCGATATCCTGCTGATGGCGGCCGAAATGGCCAATGCCCTGGGCAACCTGGATGAGGCGAAAGGGTACCTGCTTCAGGTCCGTGAGCGCGCGTTCAAGGGCCATGAAGAAATGGCGGAGAACTATGTGAACGGCATTTCCTCCGCGGATGCCATGTTCGAGGCCATCGTGGACGAGCGTGCCTTCGAATTCTGCGGCGAAATGACCCGCAAGTTCGACCTGATCCGCTGGAACCTCCTGAAGGAGAAGATGGACCAGGCGATTGACGAAATGAAGGATCTCCGTGACCTGAAAGGCCGTTTCGCACAGGTGAACATGCTTGGCGGCGACGTCTACTATCAGCTTGACGGCGACAAGATCATCATCTATGGTTTCACCGGTGAGGCGGTCAAGCCTTCCGGCGCCTGGGAGAAGAAATCCGGCTACATCAACAAGACCGTGGACAGCAAGGGAGCCGACACCGGCCTGTATGACGCACTCGTCGAAGGCCTGTACAACGGTGATCCCGTGCAGCATATGTTCTGGCCCATCTTCAACGATACGATGAGCAACAGCCAGGGTTACATCCAGAATGACTATGGTTACGAGAGTATTAAATAGGACGTAATATGAAATTGAAAAGCATACTGAAAGCTGCCTGGGTGGTCGTTGCCGGCGCCTTCTTTACGGCATGCGCGTCAGAGGAGTTCAAAGAAGTTACCGAACTTTCCCTGCAGCGCTGCCTGGAGCCGCAGAACCTTTCCGCCCGGGTCGATGCCTCGACCGGGGACAATGTCACCTTCGGTTGGAATGTCAACAAGGATGCCGATGCTTACAACCTCGTTGTCTACAACGACGAGGCCATGTCCCACGAGGTCCTGAACGTCAACGTGGAGCCCGGCAATGTCCCGTATACCGTGCACCTGACCGCCGATGA
>JAFUUB010000037.1 GCA_017483985.1 Bacteroidales bacterium
CAAATCCTTGAAGGAAGCCAGCTGATCCGCCGCCCGAAAGAGCATGTCCAGGACCCGTATTCCTTCCGCTGCATCCCGCAGGTCCACGGAGCCGTCAAGGACAACATCCGGTATGTGGAATCCGTCATCGAGAACGAGATCAACAGCGCGACCGACAATCCGAACGTCTTCCCGGATGAAGACATGATCATCTCCGCCGGCAATTTCCACGGCGAACCGATCGCCATCCCGATGGACACGCTGGCCATCGCCCTTTCCGAGCTGGCCAACATCTCGGAGCGGCGCATTTTCCGGCTGATCTCCGGTCAGCGGGACCTGCCCAAATTCCTGGTGGCCAAGCCGGGCCTCAACAGCGGTTTCATGATCCCGCAGTATACGGCCGCCTCCATCGTGAGCCAGAACAAGGGGCTTTGCTGGCCGGCATCCTGCGACTCCATTCCTTCCTCCCAGGGTCAGGAGGACCATGTCAGCATGGGTTCCAACGCCGCCACGAAGCTCGTCCGCGTCGCCGACAACGTCGAAACCGTCCTGGCCATCGAACTGTTCAATGCCGCACAGGCCCTCGAATTCCGTCGCCCGGCGCACACCTCTCCCCAGTTGGAGCGGATCTTCGCCGACTTCCGGAAAGCGGTCCCGTTCATCGAGAACGACACCTACATGCATCCGCTCATCGAAGCGGCCGTCCGGTTCATCAAACAGGAAAAGTATTTCTAGGCCATGCGTAAGCTCCTGACCCACATCGCATCGCTGACTGGTATCGTTCCGGAAGGGGTCCTGCGCAAACAGGGCGCTGAAATGGATACGACCGGCTCGCTGGAGAATGCCTGGCTGCTGGTGGAAGACGGACGGATCGCCGCTTTCGGGCAGATGGGATGCGCCATGCCAGATGCATCCGAAGTCCTGGACTGCAGCGGATGCCTGGTCCTGCCGGCTTTCTGCGACAGCCATACGCACATCGTCTACGCCGGAAGCCGGGACGGGGAGTTCCTCGACAAGATCGAAGGGCTTTCCTATGAGGAAATCGCCGCCCGGGGCGGTGGGATCCTCAACTCGGCCGACCGCCTGCATGAGTGCTCCGAAGACGGACTGTACGCCCAGACGATGGAACGGGTACGGGAGATGATGGCAAAGGGAACAGGGGCCATCGAGATCAAATCCGGCTACGGACTGCGGACCGAAGACGAACTGAAAATGCTCCGGGTAATCCGGCGGGTACGGGAGAGCGTTCCCGCCGTCATCCGGGCTACTTTCCTGGGAGCCCACGCCGTAGGCCGGGGATATACCCACGAGGAATATGTCCGGCTGGTCTGCGAGGAGATGATCCCCCGGGTGGCAGCCGAAGGCCTGGCGGACTTCGTCGATGTCTTCTGCGATGAAGGTTTTTTTACCGTGGAAGATACCGACCGGATCCTTACGGCGGGCCGCCAGGCCGGACTCCGCCCGAAAATCCATGCCAACGAACTGGCTGTCAGCGGCGGCGTGCAGGTCGGTGTCCGTCACGAGGCGCTTTCCGTAGACCACCTGGAGCGCACCACCGATGCGGAGATCGAGGCCCTGCGCGGCTCCGTTACCATGCCGACCATGCTGCCGGGATCTTCTTTCTTCCTCGGACTCCCCTATGGCCGGGCCAAGGACTACATCCAGGCCGGATTGGGCATTGCCCTGGCTTCCGATTTCAATCCCGGTTCCTCCCCTTCCGGCGATATGCGCTTCGTCATGGCCCTGGGCTGCATCCAGATGCGCCTGACACCCGTACAGGCCTTGAATGCCTGTACCCTCAACAGCGCCTATGCCATGGGCGTCGCGGACCAATGCGGATCCATCACCTGCGGCAAATGGGCGAACCTGCTGGTCTGCCGTCCGGGATTCAACCTCACCCAAATCCCCTACCTGCACCATACCCCCTTCCTCCGCGACGTTCTGCTGAAGGGAGAATAAAATAAACCGACAAACGTTTCCAAAAGGGACAAGGAGCCGAAGGCGACCGGCCGGAGGCCGAATGCCCCCTGAAAGGGGGCTCCGCGAAGCGGTGGGGGTTGAGACCGGGCATCTTTTTCGAATGAAAAAGATGCCCGCCTCTCCCGAGGCAGGCATCCCAAGCAAGAGATTAATTAATGATTGAGAGGGTTTTATGAAAGGTACCCTATAAAGGTCCGTCGGCCAGAACGGCCGGCGAGCCTTTGCTTCTGACTGTCTAGTTGCCAGGGGTGAAGATCACCTGATAGTTGAAGGTGATGTCTTCCTGCCACTTGGTCTTGACAGTAACGGTTACATCGTAGGTAACCGGCTTCTGCAGCTTCACTTCACCGGTGTAGTTGAACTTCAGCGTGTTGCCTTCGATCGTGAAGAGATCCTTCACGGACGGGCTCAGGCTCTCGGGTTCGGCCACCAGCGTCTGCTGGATGTCATAGGCATCCGCAGCGGAGCGGTTGGCGGCAAAGCCATTGTTCCTGGAATCCGTAAAGCTGTTACCGATGGTCCACTTACCGTTCTCCAGCACCGTGTACTTCGTCTCGATGCCCGGACGGATATCCTGGATCTTGATACCTTCGAGCAGGTCCTGCTCATAGACCTTCTGGTCGACGACCTTTACGGTGATATTGCCCGGCTTGTTGAAGATGAACGGCGTGTAGCGGCGGACCTCATACTTGCTATAGTCATCCGGCGTACCGACACCGTCGAAGCGGGTCTTGATCGGGAAGGAGGCCTTTCCGTCGCCGGAACCGGACTCGATGCTCAGGTCGGCACGGATGCCGATCGCCGGCAGGTTCGTCATGAAATACAGCGTGTTATCCGCATTCCAGAGATCGTCATAGGTCGCACGGCCGTCCGCCGGATTCGGGAGAGCCTTGGCACCGAGGGTCTCGTCGGAATAACCGAACTTGACGGTCAGGCCGGCGGCAGCCAGGTCTTCGACGACATTACCCTTGGCATCCACGACATTCCAGGCGCGTTTCATGAAGTCGATCTTCTCGACATCGTACTTGTAGAGCTTGGAACGTCCGCCGTCCACGGAGCTTGCATTGGCCCAGTACTTCGGCTGGACCTGGGTGAAGAAGACATTGTCCTTGCCGACGAACTCTTCGACATGCTTGAAGTTGTATGCCGGGACCTCATAACCGACCTTCCAGACGAGCTGGACCTCCTGACCGATGTAGGTCGTAACGTTACGCTGGAGCGCACGCTCAAGGGCGGCGATCTCGAGCAACTGCTTGGCCGTCAGGTTCTTGCCATTGGGTTTGGTCTCCAGGAAGACATCCTGGGCAACGTTCAGGTAAGCAATGTCACCCGGCTTGGAGGCAGCTTTGAACTTACCGGTAAGTTCCGCAGCGGCAAAAGCGTCGGCATTGGCAAAGTCGGCAGTCTTGGTTACACCGGCGGCCTCGAAGGCAGCCTTGATCGAAGCGGCCAACGGTTCGGACTTGGCATAGTATGTGCCGGTCTGGGCATCATAGCCCGTTGCAGGATCATTGATAATGAACGTGCAATCCGGAGTGACGGTTACCTGGACCGGCTTACGCGAACGGTCGACGGTCTTGAAGATGAATTCGACCTTGATGATGTTGTCCATGGTCTCATAGGTGGCCTTGGCCGTGTAGGTCTTGTCCCATGCGAAACCGGAAACGTTCGCAAAGAGATTTTCGCCCTCGATGATCGGGTAGATGCTGATTCCCTCGACCTTTTCGTTCTTCTCGTTATAGACGGTCCATTCCGTCGGGACGGCACGCTTGAGGTCGCTGACCTTGAGGCCGTACTTCTCGTCACCCGGCAGGTTCTTGCTGTCTGCAGCGAAGGATACAGGGACCTTCACACGGCCGTAGGCGGCAGTCTGACCATTGAAGAGGTCATGGTCGGTCTTGGCATCCTGGGCATAGGTCCAGACGAAGTCGTCGGTGACGAGCTTGAATTCGGCGATCGGCTTGGTCACGGTCACGACAAAGTCCGCTTTGATCGTCTTGTCGCCCATACCGGTATAGAAGGAGTATGCACCGGTAGCCTTGCGGCCGAGGGCGGCCTTCAGCTGGGAGTAACTCTTCTCCTCGTTCATCTTGACCGTCGCATAGCCCGCCTCGTTCGCGGCTTCCTTCATCAGTTTGTCGTCGTTCGCAGGGTTATAGGTCACCTTGACGTCGAATTTCTTGCTCACGGCAGGGAGCGCATACTTCTGCTCCGCAAGTTCTTCATACGTATATTTCTTCTCGCCCATCTGGTAAAGGACGACCGCGTTTTCAAACATCGTAATGACGGTACCCTTGTCGTTCCAGGCGATCTCGGCGGCCGCATCGGCGACCTGCCAATCCTTGCGCTCCGCATTGTAGACATACGGGTCCGGAAGGACGGTGATGTCGGCGGAGGCATCGTGGGACGGATAGAGGGTCACGAACGGGCTGGAGATTTCGATATCGCGGGCGATGTCGCTTTCCTCGTCCATTTCAGCCTTGTAGTTGATTTCAAGGGCGGTGGCATAAGCAGCACGCACCTTGTAATGCTCCAGGTCGGCCTTGTTGTAGTAATAAGCGACATTCTCCGGGTTCTGGGAATCACCAACCGGGACAGAACCGACCGGCTGGAGGTCGCTGTAGCCGAAGGCCTGGAGATCGAAGTTCTTCGGAAGGAAGGTGACGACGATTTCACCGGCGACGGAGCCCTTCTTGACATCGACGATTTCGAGCTGCGGAGCGGCGGTCTCACCGCCACGGGTCTTCACGGCCTTGGTATCGAAGGAGAAGATCTCGGTTCCGACGGCGGCCAGCTCAGCGGCGGCGTCGGCCGGAGAGACCTTGAAGGTCGCCTCGGTGGCCTGGCCGATCAGCATGGTGACGGGAGTCTGGCCAGCGCCATCGCCCTGGGTCATTTCGCTGTAGTTGACGGTCATCTTGCCGTCCTCGTAATCCGGGACATAGACGATGGACTGGATCCGGTTGAGCAGTTTCTCGATATCGACCTCGGCAGCGGTAAGGCGCTTGTCAATTTCCGCGATCTTGTTGTTGATTTCCGTACGGAGCTTATCGATCTCAGAGACGATCTTCTCATCGAGTTTACCGATTTTCCCGTCCAATACCTCGATGTCGGAGATGGCCTTGGTAAGCTTGGTATTCATCGACTCCGTCAGCGCCTGCAAGGCTGCGATGTCCTCCTCGGCGTCCGTGATCCGGGACGCATTGGCGGCGATCTTGGCCTCAAGCGCCGTCTTTAGGGCCGCATCGTTGTCATCGGAATACTTCTTGAGTTCCGCCTTCAGGGCAGCATCCTGCGCTTCAGCATAGGCCTTGACCTCGGCCAGTTTCTGGGCCAGGACATTCGTCTGCCAGGTCTCGAAGGCAGCATTGGAGAGATAGTCCCGGGCCACCTGGGCCTTGAAATCGTTCAGCGCGGAACCGAGTTCACCGACCTGGTTTTCGAGCGTACCGACACGGGTGTCGAGGCCCGTAATATCCTCTACAGTGGTAGCGGCAAAGGCCTGGAAGGTCTCCGTATCCAGTTTCTTGTCGATGTTCTGCTTCATGAGCGCAATATCGGCATTGATGTCAGTAATCTGGGCATCCATGTCGCTGATGTCACCCTCGATGGCCGTGCGGGCCGATTCGAGGGCGGAAACGGCGGACTGCAGGATCGATACCTGGGACTCGAGGCTGGCGACCTTGCCGGTCTCAAGGGCAGTGACCTTTTTCTGCAAATCCTTGATGTCGTCGTCGTAGTCAGTGTTGTTGCAACTGACGGCGACCAGTGCTGCCCCACCGAGGAGCAGCGCTGCGAATTTTGAAAATTTCACTTTCATAAGATATGATGAATTAAACATTTATGCTTATTCAAGCGTGCCGATGACGACCCGGTTCTTGACGTTCTCGGCAAACGGCTGGACCGTATCGCCCTTGAAGTCGGTCGTGATGCGGGATGCGGCGACACCGCAGTCCACCAACACTTTGCGGACGGCATTGACACGACGCTCGGAGAGTTTCAGATTGTGCTGCGGACGGCCGGTCTTGCGGTCGGCATAGCCCACGATGGTTACGGTGAATTCCGGATGGGCCTTCAGCCACTGGGCAGCGGCTTCCAACCGGGCCTTCTCCTCCTTGGAAATCCGGGAGGAATCCAGCGCGAAGAAGGTGTTGAATCCCTGTTCGGCGGCGATGGCGGCATGCTCGGCGGCAGCGGCACGGGCGGCCTGTTCGGCGGCACGGCGCTCGGCAGCCAGGCGTTCAGCCTCCTCCTGCGCAGCACGTTCCCGCGCCTCCGCTTCCATCTGCGCCCGGCGGGCCGCTTCTTCAGCCGCAACGCGGGCGGCGGCTTCCGCTTCCTCCCGGGCAGCGGCCTGGGCTGCCAGCCAGGCGGCGGAGGTCCGATACGGTTTCCCGCCGAAAGCGAACTTCAGGCCCACGAGGCCGGTAAAATGGAAATCCGGATTCCCGGCTTCCTTGGAATTCAGGTGATCGGAAGTGATCGTACTGGCGGCCTCCAGGTTGAGAAGGAGGTTATCCGACAAGCGGATATCCAATCCGGCTCCGGCACGGCCGGCTCCGAAGACCTTCGAACCGTCCCAGAGATAGGTGAAGAACTGCTCCGGAACGACCCCCGTGACATCATTCGCCTCGTTGTCCATACCCGCCAGGACGGCTCCGCCGGCCAGCACATACGGCCGGAAGGTCCGGGCATGGTTATACCCGCCGATCAGGGAGGCAAGGTCAACCGTGAAATCCAGGTTGCCGCCGACCAGATTGAAAGTATAGATTTCCGTAGGGTTGACCACATTACCTTTGCCCTGCCAACCGCCGACGCCAAAACGCAGGCCGATTACGGGGGTAAACTGGTATCCGACCGACAGGGCGGCAGCGGGAGAAAGGAGGTCCGAAAAAGCCGTTTCGCCCAGGGTATAGGCGACACCGCCCTGGACCTGGCCGTACCAGTGCGGACGGAACTCGACGCTTTCATCCGATTTGCTCTGCTGCGCAAAAACGGCCAGCGGCAGGAACAACGCGGCCGCAAGAAGAGAAAATGCGATACGTTTCATCTGTTTATTCTTGTTTTTTCTCGTTTCGTATGATATATGATACCGCAAAAATAAGAAGAATTTTTAATTAATCACAAATTTTCTGAACATTTTATGATACGTATTACCCCATACGGGACGACCGGACCGGTGCCGGCCACGTATCACCTATTATTTTTAAGGGGGGCTTGTAAGGACTATATCACATCCTCGCGCTCGCGCATGTCTTTCAGACGGAGCTGGATGGTCGAATTGCCGCGGTAATAATTCTCGACGACGCTGTAACAGATGTCAATCGGGTTCCCTGCCTTGATGTGGTCGAAGTACTCGGCCATGTTGAATCCGATGGCACCGATCTGATGATAGGGCTGGGACTCCTGGATCAGTTCGAGTTTCAGGTGCTGGGCGGCGGGACCGACCTTGCGGCCGTTGCCGTCGTCGTAGACGTTTTCCGTCAGGAAGACCGGAGCATTGTTGCCGGGGCCGAACGGCTGGAACTGCTTGAGGATCCGGAAGAACTTCGGGGTGATCTGGGAGAAGTCCAAGCGGGAGTCCACCTCCACAACCGGCGTGCTCATCTCAACGGTCAGATGTTCAGCCACATATTCTTCGATCCGCCGGGCGAACTCCGGGAGGTTCTCTTCCTTGAGGGTCAGGCCGGCGGCATAGATATGACCGCCGAAATTCTCGAGCAGGTCGGCACAGCGCTCGATGGAATCGTACAGGTCGAACCCGCGGACGCTGCGGGCGGATCCGGTGACGAACCCGTTGGATTTCGTCAGCACGAAGGTCGGCTTGTAGAACGCCTCGACCAGCCGCGAAGCGACGATTCCGACCACGCCTTTGTTCCAGGCCGGATTGTAGACGATCGTCGCGTTCTTGCAGGCAATGCACTTCCCGTTCTGGACCATCTCGAGGGCTTCGCGGGTGATCTCCCGGTCGATGCTCTTGCGTTCGTTGTTGTTGTCGTTGATCTGCGAGGCGATGCGGGCCGCGGTCCGGTCATCGGCGGCAGTGAGCAGTTCGACGGCAAGGCGGCCGGATTCCATGCGGCCGGCGGCGTTGATGCGCGGACCGATCTTGAAGACGATATCGTCGATGGTGACGTGGTCCGGCTCCAGGTTCGAAAGCGCGATGATGGCCTGGAGACCCTTCCGGGGCTTTTCGTTCAGGCGTTTGAGACCGAAATGCGAGAGGACCCGGTTCTCCCCGGTGACGCTGACCAGGTCGGAGGCGATGCTGACCACCAGCAGGTCCAGCAGCGGTTCCAGCTCGGCAAAGGGGATGTCCATGACCTGGGCATAGGCCTGGACCAGTTTGAAGCCGACCCCGCAGCCGCACAGGTCGTCGAAGGGATAGTGGCAGTCTTCCCGCTTGGGGTCGAGGACGGCCACGGCGGCCGGGAGTTCATTCTCCGGCAGATGGTGGTCGCAGATGATGACGTCCATCCCCTTCGAAGCGGCATAGCGGACCTTGTCGATGGCCTTGATGCCGCAGTCCAGCGTGATGATCAGGTTGAAGCCGCTTTCCGCAGCCCAGTCCAACGCCTTGATGGACAGGCCATAACCCTCATCATAACGGTCCGGGATGTAATAATCGATGTTCTTGGTGAAACGGCCGAGGAAGGAGTAGACCAGAGAGACGGCCGTCGTGCCGTCCACATCGTAGTCGCCATAGACCAGGATCTTCTCACGGCCTTCGACGGCTTTCTTCAGCCGGGCGACCGCCTTGTCCATGTCCTTCATCAGAAAAGGGTCGTGCAGGGAGGAAAGGTTCGGACGGAAGAAGGCCCGCGCCTGTTCAAAGGTCTTGATCCCTCGCTGGACCAGCAGGGTCGCCAAAACGGAATCGATCCCGATTTCCGTAGTGAGCCGGGCAACCGTTTCCGGCTCCCCGACTTCCTTGACCACCCATTTCCTTTCTTTCGACATATCTACAAAGATAGCCATAAAATTCCAAAAATCGAATTTAAGTGTTATTTTTGCACGATTAACGTAAAAGAAGATTATGGCTATTCAGCAACTCAGCGAGCAGGAGATCCAGAGAAGGGAATCCATGAACAAGCTCAGGGAACTGGGCATCGAACCGTATCCGGCACCACTTTACCCGGTCAACACGACGGCCGCGCAGATCCTTGAAGGCTACAAGCCGGAGGAAGGGAACTTCCAGGATGTCTGCATCGCCGGACGCATCATGTCCCGCCGTATCATGGGTGCCGCCTCGTTCATGGAACTCCAGGACGAGAGCGGGCGGATCCAGGTCTATGTCAAGCGCGACGAGATCTGCCCCGGCGAAGACAAGACGATGTACAACACCGTGTTCAAGAAACTGCTGGACATCGGCGACATCATCGGCATCAAGGGATTCGCCTTCATCACCCAGACCGGCCAGCTGTCGGTCCATGCCAAGGAGCTCACCGTGCTCAGCAAGTCGCTGAAGGTCCTTCCGATCGTCAAGACCGATGCCGACGGCACGGTCCACGACGGCTTCTCCGATCCGGAGCTCCGCTACCGCCAGCGGTATGTCGACCTGATCGTCAACCCGCAGGTCAAGGATGTGTTCATCAAGCGGGCGAAGATCGTGCAGACCATGCGCGACTACTTCAATGCGGCGGGCTGCCTGGAGGTCGAGACCCCGATCCTGCAGGCCATCCCGGGCGGTGCGACGGCCCGTCCGTTCATCACCCATCACAATGCCCTGGACATTCCGCTCTACATGCGGATTGCCAACGAGCTGTACCTCAAGCGCCTCATTGTCGGCGGGTTCAGCGGCGTGTATGAGTTTGCGAAGGATTTCCGCAACGAGGGCATGGACAAGACCCACAATCCGGAATTCACCTGCATGGAGATCTACGTCGCCTACAAGGATTACATCTGGATGATGGAGTTCGTGGAGAAGATGCTGGAGAAGATTGCCGTGGCCGTCAACGGGACGACGAAGGTGATGATTGCCGGGAACGAGGTGGAATTCAAGGCTCCGTACCGCCGGATCGGCATCCTGGACGCCATCAAGGAATATGCGGGTGTGGACGTGGCCGGCATGGATGTCGACCAGCTGCGTGAGACCTGCAAGAAGCTGAATGTCGAGTTTACCCCTTCGATGGGCGTGGGCAAGCTGATCGATGCCATCTTCGGCGAATACTGCGAAAAGAACTTCGTCCAGCCGACCTTCGTCATCGATTACCCGGTCGAGATGTCCCCGCTGACCAAGCGGCATCGTTCCAACCCGGCCCTGACCGAGCGTTTCGAACTCTTCGTCTGCGGCAAGGAACTGGCCAACGCCTATTCCGAGCTGAACGACCCGATCGACCAGCTGGCGCGTTTCGAGGAGCAGGCTGCGCTCAAGAGCAAGGGCGACGACGAGGCGATGTTCATCGACTACGACTTCGTCCGCGCCCTGGAGTACGGCATGCCGCCGACTTCCGGTCTCGGGATGGGTATCGACCGCCTGACCATGTTCATGACGGGGCAGACGACGATCCAGGACGTACTGTTCTTCCCGCAGATGCGGCCCGAGAAGGTCCTGAAGAAGGAAGAGAAGGCTGAGGAAGAGGCCTGACCCTCCGCGGCCGCTGAACTGTCTGTCTGCAATGGCCCCCGAGCGTATCACATCGGCGCAGAATCCGAAGATCAAGGAGTTGCTCGCACTGCAGGAAAAGTCCCGCCTGCGGCGGGAGCGGGGGCTTTTTGTCGTAGAGGGCCGGCGGGAGCTGGAGCATTGCCTCTCGGCCGGTTTCACCCTCGACACCGTCTTTGTCTGTCCTGAAATATTTAA
>JAFUUB010000038.1 GCA_017483985.1 Bacteroidales bacterium
AGGGTATAGTCCTCGAAATGGGCCGCGCCGGCCAGGGAATACAGATACGGCATCAGCCGGTACCGGAGCTGCATGTAATAGAGGATGCTGTTGTAGGCCGGGGTCCCCTCCTCAGCAATGTTCCAGATTTCACGGTACGGGAACTGGCCATGGGCCCGGAACAGCGGGACGAAGGCACCGAACTGGTGCCAGCGGGTCTGCAGTTCCTGCCATTCGGCGCGGTTCGCCGGATCATAGAACTTGGACATCACGCTGAATCCGCCGATGTCCATGCCCCAAAACGGAATGCCGCTCATCGAATAATTCAGGCCCGCGGCCATCTGCATCCGCATGTCCGTCCAGGACGTGCCGATATCCCCGCTCCAGGTCGCCGTGGAATACCGCTGCAGGCCGGCGAACCCATTGCGGGTCAGCAGGAAGACCCGTTTGCCGGGATCCACGCTGCGCTGGCCGTTATAGATCGCATCGGCATTGACCAGGGCATAGGCATTGAAATATTCCGTCGAAGGCCCCAGGGCCGTCGGAGTCAGCAGCCATTTGAAATAATCCCACGGCAGGCAGTCCCGCAGGTTCGGTTCGCTGGCATCCATCCACCAGGCGTCGATCTTGCGGCCGAACCGGCTGTACAGGGTCTCGTCCATCTGCCGCCAGAACATCTTGCGGCCGCCTTCGGCATAGGCATCGTAGAAACTCTGGTAATGGCCCAGCCAGTCTTTCAGGGAGTCCTGTTCGGCATGGAGATAGACGTAGCCGGCGTCCTTCAGCTCCTTGTAATGGTCCGTATTCGTGTAGAATTTCGGCCAGACGCTGATCATGAACCGCCCGTGCATCGCATGCACGTCGTCCAGCATCTTCTCCGGATCCGGATAACGGGACGCCTCGAATTCATGGCTGCCCCACTGGTCATCCTTCCAGTACTGCCAGTCCTGTACGATGTTGTCCACCGGGATGCCTCTTTTGCGGAACTCCGCCAGGGTACCGACCAGTTCATCCTGCGTGGTATACCGCTCCCGGCTCTGCCAGAAGCCCATGACCCACTTCGGCATGACCGGGGCCTTCCCGGTCAGGGTCCGGTAGCCATGGATCACCTCGTCATAATTCCCGCCGGCGACGAAATAGAAATCCGCCTGCGGCTCGAATTCCGACCAGAATCCGGTCTGCTGCTCCTGCTCGGGTGTCCGGTAATCCGCCACGCGGAGTCCCAGGTAGGACGTCCCGCCGTCCGGTTCCCAGACAATGCGGATCGGGGTGCGCTCCCCGGCTTTCAAATGCTTGACGAACTTGTAGCTGTTGGGATTCCACGCCGGACGCCACCGGCGGGACATCGTCTCCTCCCCGCCGATTTCGGTCTGCTGGAACCCGGCATAGTACTGGATAAAGTGGTAATCCCCCTCCTGCGGTGCTTCCAGCCAGCCCTCATAGACCACCTGCGCGCCCTGCAGCGGGATCTGCGGCAGGTTGCGGATGGCCCATTCATTCTCAAAGAAGAGGCTGTCCTCCCGGCGCACCAGCGTCCTGGGTGCCAGGCCCGGACGCGTCCGACCTCCCACATAAGTCCCGGTCAATGCGCCCTCAACCCCGTCTTTATCATAGAGTTTGAACACTTCGCCCAGCTGGCGGTACGGAGCCGGATTGCCCCAGCGGCTCAGCGAATAGGCATCGAACAGCAGGCCATAGCCGTTGGTGGAAACGACGAAAGGCACGCTGACCTTCGTATTATACTGGAAGAGCTCCTCGCTCCGGCCCTTGTGGTCGAATTCCCCGGCCTGGTGCTGGCCCAGGCCATAGAAGGACTCATTCTCGCCACCCACGCCATATTGCAGGCCGACCGACCAGGCCTTCTTTCCTTCAACCTCGATGGGCGTGAACGTCAGATGCCCGTCCCCTTGGAGCAATTCTCCGGCAGCGTTGTAATGCCAGAGGGAACCGTCCGGACGCACGACCACCGCACAGCCCGGGGTCTGGACGCGCACGCTTCCGGTCTCCTCCTCCGTCCCGGCCGTTACCGTGAAATCCTTATACGCCTCCTGCGGAAGTACCACCAGGCTCTTCCGGTCGTGGAATTTCCCATCCGGAGTTCCGCTGATTCGCAGGAGTTTGTCTCCCAGCACCTGGATCCGGACCTTCGTCGCTTCTCCCTCCTGGGGCTGCGCGACCGCCACCGTCACCGTATTCCCTTTCACCGTATAGGCCTTCTGGCCGCAACCGGCCAGCCCGATGCCAACCAGGGAGATCCAACCCACAAGGCAGAGTCCCCCGGCGACGGCGCCCATTTTATGCGAAAAATGTACCATGCTATTAATCAATTATTTGTGATGTCGTCATGTGGTAAAAATACAACATGACGAACGCTTAGAAAACTATGAATCAATGACTTGCATTTCCTGCAGAGTTCGACGACTGCCGGCATAGCGGCAGGTTTACCAATTGTCCGTGCGGAACGGGAAAAGCGGCAGGCCGAGGCCGTTGCCGTAATTGCCCGGCGCAAAGTTCCGGAACGCATACCGCACCGCGACGGGCTGGGGGACTTCCGGGGAGGACACATAGAAGCGTCCCCGGTTGTGGTTGGCGACCGCCGGATGGAAGACCCGGTCCTCGCCGGCCACCTCGAACCCCTGGATGTCCCACATCCGGTTCGTCCCGCCATCCATGTGGTCGAACGTCAGGAACACCTTGTCCCCCTCGATCCGCATGGATTTGTAGGTCGGGAAATCCGCCGGGAACCACGTCTGGCCATACGTGCGGTTCAGGGTCAGCATGGCCAGCCGCTCGCCAACCTTGCGTTTCTGCGTGGGATGGATCTGGTTGATCTCATGGGGATAGACGCAGTCGTCCGTGCAGATCACGGCACTGTTCGGGATCCGGGCCGCAGCGAACTGCTGCTCCTCCCGCAGGCGGGCCACCCAGTCGCCGTCCGGCGTCTCCCCTTCTTCCCCGCCCCACGGGCAGATCTGCACGTAATGGAACGGGATCTCACCCAGGCCGAACTCCTCGCGCCACTGCTTTACCAGCAGGGCCAGCCGCTCGGCATAACGCCCGGCCGGGTCGCCGACATTGGAGCAGCCCTGGTAGAAGAGGATGCCCTTAACCGTATAATTTACAATCGGATGGAAGGTCGCATTGCCCCACACCAGCGGACGGTGGTAATCCCACTGGCTGAACTTCTCCAGGATGGCTTTCTCCTCCAGCGGCTCGTCCGTATGGGCCGCCAGGTTCTCGCGGTTGAGCCAACTCTCCACGCGGCTCCCGCCCTTGTTCGCCTCGATCATGCCCACGGGGACATCCAGCTGGCGGCTCAGCATCCGGGCGAAGAAGTAGCCCGTCGCACTCGCCCAGCTGACCGTACCCCGGTCAATGACCGTCCAGTGGCAGTCCACATCCTCAAGCGGAGTCATGGACATCGCGGAAGGGATCTTGGCATACCGGACGGCCGGCGGATTGACCGCCTCGGCCAACACGTCCAGATAGCCCTCCACCGGGCAGGCATCGAAGCCCCGCACCGGCATCTCCATGTTGCTCTGGCCGGCTGCCACCCAGACCTCGCCGATCAGGATATCGCTGACGGTCAGCTTTTCCCCATCGTCGAAGGTCACCGTCTGCGGCGCATAGGAAGCCTTGGGCGTGTCCACCTTGACCTCCCACTTCCCGTCACGACCGACCTTCGCCGACCACATCCGGTCCGTCCAAGAGGCGCTCACCCGCACCGTCTTGCCGGCATCGCCGGTCCCCCACAACCGCACGGAGGCCTGTTGCTGCAGGACCATGTGGTCGGATATCAGGTGATGCGGAACAACCTTCGCGGAAAGGCCCGCGGGGATCAGGAGGCACGCCAGTGCGGCCGACAGGATTCGGTTCATGTTATTACAGTGTTAGTTTCCTTCAAAGATAACGAAACCACCCGTGAATCCCAACTTATTGGGATTCTTTTTATGAGGGAGAATGGCTATCTTTGTCACGGTAATTCACTTCATGAACATGGAAACAGACCCGATCCTGCATCTGATGGAACAGCACGGCGTCAAGCCGACCGCCAACCGCATCCTGATTGCGAACGCCCTCGCCGGGGCGGGCCGTCCCATGTCCATGGGAGAGGTGGAGACCGCCCTGGAGACCGTTGACAAATCCGTCATTTCCAGAACATTATCCCTTTTCCGCGAGCAGCATCTGGTCCATGTCATCGAAGACGGCGACAGCATCCGCTACGAGCTCTGCCACAGCCACCACGAAGGCCATGACGACGACGCCCACGTCCACTTCCACTGCCAGGTCTGCGGCCGCACGTTCTGCCTGGAGGACATCCCCGTCCCCGAAGTGTCCGTTCCGGAAGGATTCACACCCGAAACGGCAAATTTCCTCATAAAAGGTACCTGCCCGGGCTGTAAGCGCTGAAATTTTCGTACCTTTGCGTTTCAGATATGAGACGCACCCTGGTCATCCTGCTGCTACTGCTGTCCGGACTCCGGCTTTCCGCCCAGGAGCCCGATTCGTCCCGGGTTGTCCGGGAGCAGGACAACTCCCTGATCGGGAAGGCCAGCCGCCTGATCGGCACCGCCTCGGCGTGGTTCCAGGACCTCACCCCCGTCAAGATCTTCAACGCCCGCGACACCTCCTACTACTCCGCCCCGCCCGGAGACTGGACCATCAAGGTCCGAAGCAACCTGACCGGCACGTACCTGAGCGCCCGCGGCCATTCCGACGACCGCAACTTCACCACCCGCCTGGCAGCCCGGCACAACCTCACCCAGTCCATCGGCGTGACCTACAAGGGCGTCACCCTCGGCTACACCTTCAGTCCCTGGCAGCGGGACGGCCACGACATCCGGTACGACTTCAGTGCCTACAGCAACATGGCCGGCATCGACGCCACCTACCGCACCATCTCCTCCTTCAGCGGCTATGCCGAGGCCGACGGGGAAAGGCTTGGAGAAATCGCTGAGAATCAAGCAAGTCAGCACATCCTCAGCATCAATACCTTCTATTTCTTCAACTACAAGCAGTTCTCCTTCCCCGCCAGCATCAACCAGTCCTACTACCAGCTCAAAAGCGCCGGCAGCTGGATCGCCGGACTCTCCTACACCCGCGACCAGACCTCCGTCCCCTCCGTCGGCGGCAGTCCGGAATTCAACGTCAACTCCCGCCTGGTCGCCCTGGGCGGCGGCTACGGCTACACCTGGGTCCCCCAGCGGAAAGGATGGCAGGTCATGATCGCCGTTATGCCCAAACTCGTGGTCTACGACAGCGGCCACCTCAAACTGGAATACGACGACGAAGGCCGCGCCCGTCCCGTCGGCTACGACATCCGCCAGGCCCTCCGCCAGCCCGAAGCCACCCTCAACGGCTATTTCGCCGCCGTCCACTGGTTCCGCCGCTACTTCTTCCTCGGCCTCACCGCCTCCCTGGACGGCTACAACATCGGCAACTACGGCACCTACACCCTCACCCAGTTCCGCTGGGAAGCCCACCTCGCCCTCGGCGCCCGGTTCTAGGCCCCGTGTGCGCACTGCTTCAGGCCTTATGTGCACGGTTTCAGCCTCCGTGCGTGTCGAGCCGTGTTTTACAACTAACTTATTATCAATAAGATAAACGAATCGCCCTCGTTATTTTTTGCGAGGGCGATTCGTTCATTTTCCTAATTGTCAATCAGTTACAAAACACGCTCAAAATGAGAATCTGAGTCGTCCTGAAAAAAAGCCCCTTAAGAAGGTATAGATGGCATGAAGGAACTGCTGCACCGGACACCTGGATATAGCAACTGAGAGCCTCCGAAGAGACTCTCAGTAACCCGTTCATAGCGACAGGAAGGATTAGTTCTGCAGCGGAGTGCCGCCCACAGGCTTGGCCTGGGCAGGAGCCTGGACGCTGGTGACCGGCTTGACCGGAGCCGCGGCCGGCTTGGTACCGGCAACGTTGCCCGCGAGCTTGTCGAAATCGCCGTCAGAGAGCATCTTGCAGTTGCCGTCGAACTTCGCACCCAATTCCACCACCAGGCGGCGGATGTTCAGGTCACCGTCCACCACGCAACCTTCCTTGAGGGCGAGGGTGTCCTTGACATAGAAGCAACCGGTCATCTTGCCCCAGAAATCCACGTTTTCGCAAATGATGTCACCGCTGATGACGGCCTTCTCGCCGACAACCACGCGGCCCTTGGAGATGATCTTGCCCTCGAAAGAGCCATCGATCCGAATGTCATTCGGGGAGGTGATTTCACCCTTGATGACAGTACCCGTTGAGATCCTGCTGACCTCGTTGACATTTACCGTAGGTTCCATTATCTTAGCCATATTTTTATATATTGTTACTCTTTTCCAAAGGGGCTACACCAGACCCTTCCCGTGGCAATTCTTGTACTTCTTGCCACTGCCACACGGGCACGGGTCGTTCCGGCCGATCTTCTTGTCCGCCACCACCGGCGCGTTGGCTTTCTGCTAGCCGTTGGTCGTCAAGTTGTTGCGGTTGGTCTGGAGCTGCTGCATCTGGCGCGGCTGGGCCACCCGCTGCGGCTGCTCGGTCCGGGCATACAGGTCGGAACGCAACAGGAACGAAAGCACGTCCTTGTTGAGTTTCTCCAGCATGGCGGCGAAGAGGTTGTAGCTCTCGAGCTTGTAGACCACCAGCGGATCCTTCTGCTCATACGCCGCATTCTGGACGCTCTGGCGCAGGTCGTCCATATCGCGCAGGTGCTGCTTCCAGTTCTCATCGATCTGGATCAGGATCAGGGTCTTGCTGAGCACCTTGGCCAGTTCGCGGCCCTCGGACTCATAGACCTTCTCCAGGTTGACCGGGAAGCCGATCACACGGCGGCCGTCGGTCACCGGGATGCGGATCATCTGGTCGGTATAGAGCTGTCCCTGCTTCTCGTAGATGGTCTTCAGGAGCGGCCAGGCCTTGGCCACCAGGTTGTCCATACGGCGGCGGTAGACCTCATCCATGTGCTCATACAGCTTCTGGGCCGGTTCCGGACGCTTGGCCTTCTCATAGAAGTCGGCATCGAAGCCCGGATCGATGGACAGCTGGGCCATCACATATTCGGAGAAGGCGTCATACGGCATGCCCTCGGTCTTCTCGACGATGATGTTGGCGGTATCCAGCATCATGTTCATGACATCGATCTCGATCCGTTCGCCGGAAAGGGCGTTGCGCCGGCGGGAATACACCGCCTCGCGCTGGTAGTTCATAACATCGTCATACTCCAGCAGGCGCTTACGGATACCGAAGTTGTTCTCCTCGACCTTGCGCTGCGCCTTCTCGATGGAGTTCGACAGCATGCTGCTCTCCAGGGCGTCGTCATCGGTCATGCCGAGCTTGTCGACCACGCCGGCGATCCGCTCGGAGCCGAACAGGCGCATCAGCTTGTCCTCCAGGGACACATAGAAGGTCGAAGAACCCGGGTCACCCTGACGGCCGGCACGACCGCGCAGCTGGCGGTCGACGCGGCGGGAGTCATGGCGCTCGGTGCCGATGATCGCCAGGCCGCCGGCGGCCTTGACCTCCGGGGACAGCTTGATATCGGTACCACGGCCCGCCATGTTGGTGGCAATCGTCACGGCGGCGCTCTGGCCGGCCTGGGCGACGATTTCCGCCTCACGGGCGTGCTGCTTGGCGTTCAACACGTTATGCTTGATACCGCGGATCCGGAGCATACGGCTGAGCAGTTCGGACGTCTCGACATCCGTCGTACCGACCAGCACCGGGCGGCCGGCCTTGGTCAGCTCCTCGATCCGGTTGATGACCGCGGCATACTTGGCCTTCTTGGTCTTGTAGATCAGGTCATCCTGGTCGTCACGGATGACCGGACGGTTCGTCGGGATGACGACCACATCCAGCTTGTAGATCGACCAGAACTCGCCCGCCTCCGTCTCGGCGGTACCCGTCATGCCCGCGAGCTTGTGGTACATGCGGAAGTAGTTCTGCAGGGAAATCGTCGCGAAGGTCTGCGTCGGATCCTCGACCTGGACGTTTTCCTTCGCCTCGACCGCCTGGTGCAGGCCGTCGCTCCAGCGGCGTCCCTCCATGATACGGCCGGTCGACTCGTCGACGATCTTGACCTTGCCGTCCATGATGACATAGTCCACGTCCTTCTGGAACATGGCATAGGCCTTCAGCAGCTGGATCATCGTATGCATGCGCTCGCTCTTGATGGAGAAATCCTCCATCACGGCGTCCTTCTCTTCCTGACGCTCCTGCGGGGACAGGGCCTTCCGCTCGATCTCGGCGATCTTGCTGCCCACGTCCGGAAGCACGAAGAAATTCGCATCACCCGTGGCGCCGGCCAGCAGTTCGAAGCCCTTGTCCGTCAGGTCGACGCTGTGCTGCTGCTCATTGATGAAGAAATACAACGGATCAGTCACCACATGCATCTCGCGCTCATTGTCCTGCATGTAGAAATTCTCGGACTTCTGCATGATGACCTTGATACCCGGCTCGCTGAGGTACTTGATCAGCGGCTGGTACTTCGGCAGACCCTTGTGGCAACGGAGCAGCAGTTTGCCGCCCTCGGCCTCGTCCTGGTTGGCGATGGCCTTCTTCGCATCGTTCAGGGTCTGGGTCACGAACTGGCGCTGCAGGCTGTAGAGCCGCTCGACATACGGACGAAACTCCATGAACTGGTCGTCGCTCTGGGTCTTCTGGACCGGGCCGGAGATGATGAGCGGGGTACGGGCGTCGTCGATCAGGACGGAGTCGACCTCATCGACGATGGCGTAATGGTGCTTGCGCTGGACCAGGTCGGCCATGCTGATGGCCATGTTGTCACGCAAGTAGTCGAAACCGAATTCGTTATTGGTACCGAAGGTGATGTCGCAGTTATAAGCCTTGCGGCGGGCGTCTCTGTTCGGCTCATGCTTGTCGATGCAGTCTACCGACAGGCCGTGGAACATGTACAGCGGGCCCATCCACTCGGAGACACGCTTGGACAGGTAGTCGTTGACGGTCACCACATGAACGCCCTTCCCGGCCAGCGCGTA
>JAFUUB010000039.1 GCA_017483985.1 Bacteroidales bacterium
CCGTCCTGCCCACCAAGCTCCCGCTCCTGCTGCTCAACGGCTCCGCGGGCATCGCCGTGGGTATGGCCACGAATATGGCTCCGCACAACCTTGGAGAGGTCTGCGACGCGATCTGCGCCTATATCGACAACCCGGAGATCACCACCGAGGAACTGATGCAGTACATCAAGGGTCCGGATTTCCCGACCGGCGGCATCATCCAGGGCATTTCCGGCATCCGGGACGCCTACGAGACCGGCCGCGGCCGCATCGTCGTCCGCGCCAAGACCGAGATCGAGGTGGCCGACAACGGCCGTGAGACCATCGTCGTGACCGAGATCCCGTACATGGTCAACAAGCGCGCCATGATCGAGAAGATCGGCCAGATGGTCGAGGACAAGCGCCTGGACGGCATCACGTACATCAACGACGAGAGTTCCCGTGAGGGCCTCCGCATCGTCATCCGCGTCAAGCAGGGCGCGAATTCCAACGTCGTGCTGAACACGCTCTTCAAGTACACCGAACTCCAGTCCAGCTTCTCGATCAACAACGTCGCTCTGGTCAAGGGACGTCCGATGACCATGAGCCTCAAGGACATCCTGAAGGTGTTCGTGGATTTCCGCCACGAGGTCATCGTCCGCCGGACCAAGTTCGACCTGGAAAAGGCCCAGAAGCGGGCCCACATCCTGGAAGGCCTGCTCAAGGCCATCGACGTGATCGACGAGATCATCCGGATCATCCGCGCCTCCAAGAGCGTGGACGAGGCCAAGGCCGAGCTCATGCAGACCTTCGGCTTCACCGAGGCCCAGGCAACCGCCATTGTGGAAATGCGCCTGCGCCAGCTGACCGGACTCGAGCGCGAGAAGCTCCAGGCCGAGTACGACGAACTCGAGAAGTTCATCGCCTACTGCAACGAAGTCCTCGGCAGCTATGACCTGCAGATGAAGATCGTCAAGGACGAGACCCTCGAGCTGAAGGCGAAGTACGGCGACAAGCGCCGCACCGAGATTACCCTGAGCGCCGACGAGTTCAATCCGGAGGACTTCTATGCCGACGAGGATGTGGTCATCACCCTGTCCCACCTCGGCTACATCAAGCGTACCTCCCTGACCGAGTACCGTACCCAGAGCCGCGGCGGCGTGGGCATGAAGGGCAGCGCCACCCGTGACGCCGACTTCATCGACCACATCTACGTCGCCAACATGCACTCGACCCTGCTCTTCTTCACGGAGAGCGGCCGCTGCTACTGGCTCAAGGTCTATGAGATCCCGGAAGGCGCCCGTGCCTCGAAGGGCCGGGCCATCCAGAACCTCCTCAATATCCCGGACGACAAGATCAAGGCGATCCTCAATGTCCGGAACCTGAATGACCAGGAATTTATCGAGAACAACTATGTGATGCTCTTCACCAAGCGGGGCATCATCAAGAAGACCACCCTCGAGGCGTATTCCCGGCCGCGTGCCAACGGAATCAATGCCGTGACCGTCCGCGAAGGGGATGAACTGCTCGATGCGGTGCTGACCAACGGCCGCAACGAGATCCTGATCGCCGCCCGGGGCGGACGCTGCGTCCGCTTCGATGAATCCGATACCCGTCCGATGGGCCGGACCGCCTCCGGAGTCCGTGGCATCAATATTGAAGAAGACGATGAAGCAATCGGCGCCATTGCCTACGATCCGCAGGCTGAGGATGCCGGAGCACATACCGTACTTGTTGTCAGTGAACATGGCTATGGCAAGCGTACCGACTTTGACGAGTACCGCAAGACCAACCGCGGCAGCAAGGGTGTCAAAACCCTGAATATCACTGACAAGACTGGCAAAGTGGTGGCCATCAAGAACGTGACGGATGAGAATGACCTCATGATCATCAACCGTTCGGGCCTTACGATCCGCATGGCAGTCAGCACGATCAAGGTGGCCGGAAGGGCGACCCAGGGCGTGCGGCTGATCAACATTAAGGAAGGCGACGCGATCGCAGCCGTTTCCCTCGTCGACAAGCAGGAGGAAGAGGAGCCCCTGAGCGACGCACAGGCTGCAGCCGAGACTCCGACACAGGAATAAATCAATAACCGAAATAACACAACATTATGAAAAGAATCCTTTTCGCTTTGGCGCTGATTGCTTCCGTCCAGGTTGCAACTGCCCAGGTCAAGCCTGAGGCCGCCAGGAAGGCGTTGGCTGCTGCCGAGGCCGCTGCCCAGAACGTCAAAAAGAACACCAAGGCCGCTGTCTGGCAGAAGCTGGGCGAGGCTTATGTCAATGCGTACGATGCGCCGACCGGCGGCGTACAGCCGGGCTGGCCGCGCAACCTCGTAACCGAGAAGCCGATGTCCGAGCAGGCCGTCGAGGTCGGTGGCGAGCAGCTGACCAAAATGATCTTTGCTGACAAGAACATCTATGTCAACGGTGCCGGCAACGTCGCCCTTGTCGAGGTGACCAAGCCCCTGGCAGAGAATGCCCTTGACAAGGCTGTCGAGGCCTATGTCAAGGCTTACGAGATGGATAACAAGACCGGCAAGGATGTTACGAAGGCATTGGACAATATCGCCAGTAAGTTTGTGAACGAAGCTTACAACGCCTATCAGTTCGGCAACTACGCCGAGGCCAGCAAGGGCTTCGAGAAGGCCGCCCAGGTCGCCGGAACCGCTCCGCTCTCCAAGCTGGACACCAGCTCCGTCTACAACGCCGGTTTCACGGCCCACCTTGCCCAGGACTACGCCCGTGCCGGGAAGTTCTTCGACCAGTGCCTTGCCGCCGGTTACTATGGCGACGGTGGCGAGATCTATGCCAAGATCGCGGATGTCAAGTCCCAGCTCGGTGACGCCGAAGGCCAGAAGAAGGCCCTCGAGGACGGTTTCACCAAATTCCCGCAGAGCCAGAGCATCCTGATCGGCCTGATCAACTACTACCTGGCCAACAACGAGGATCCGGAGAAGCTCTTCGGACTGCTCGACCAGGCCAAGAAGAACGAGCCGACCAACGCCTCCCTCTACTATGTCGAAGGCAATATCCGCGCCCAGCTCAAGCAGTATGACGAAGCCGTCAAGGCTTATGAGAAGTGCGCCGAGATCCAGCCGGGTTACGAGTATGGCTTCATCGGAGAAGGCATCATGTACTACAACATGGCCATCGATGTCCAGACCAAGGCCCAGGAAGAGCTTGACGACAACAAGTACATGGTCCTTGTCGAGGAGTTCGAGAAAGACCTCAAGAACTGCATCGAGCCGTTCGAGAAGGCTTTTGAACTGACCAAGGACGACAGCATCAAGGCTTCCATCGCCGAGTACCTCAAGCAGGCCTTCTACCGTTTCCGCGATGCGGATCCGAAGTTCATGGAAGGCTACAACAAGTACAACGCCATTGTCGAAGCCAACCGCTAGTCAGCGATTGAATATCAATGAAAAAGGGACGCCGAAGCGTCCCTTTTTTTATTGGCTGTCCTCTTGTTTTCTCCGTTTGTCGAAGGCCTTGACGATCTTGCCGACGAGGGGATGGCGGACGATGTCCTCGTTGGAGAAGAAGATGGTGGAGATGCCTTTGATGTCCCGCAGCAGGTCGATCCCCTTGAGCAGGCCGGAGTCTTCCTTGTTCGGCAGGTCCACCTGCGAGGCGTCACCGGTGACGATGAACTTGGCATTGGGGCCCATGCGGGTCAGGAACATCTTGAGCTGGCCGATGTTGGTGTTCTGCGCTTCGTCCAGGATGACGCAGGCCCGGTCCAGGGTGCGGCCGCGCATGTAGGCGAGCGGGGCGATCTGGATGGTGCCGTCGGTCATGAATTCCTGCAGCCGTTTGGACGGGATCATGTCTCCGAGGGCGTCATACAGCGGCTGGAGGTACGGGTCGAGCTTGTCCTTGAGGTCGCCGGGCAGGAAGCCCAGGCGTTCCCCGGCTTCCACGGCCGGACGGGTCAGGATGATCCGCTTGATCTCACGGTTCTTCAACGCCCTGACGGCCAGTGCGATGGCGACGTATGTCTTGCCGGTACCGGCCGGCCCGACTGCAAAGATCAGGTCGCTGTCAAAGTAGGCCTTGACCATTTCCTGCTGGGTCTTGTTCCGGGCCCGGATGGGCTTTCCGTCGGTGCCGTGGACGATGATGGCGTCCCCGCTGAGACGGAATTTCTCGGCGGAACTCTCACCGTCGAAAATGTCTTCCACGTCATAGACGGTCAGGTTCATCTTCCGGTGGCGGCGTTCGATGAGTTCCCCCAGCCGGATGTTGAATTCCTCGATCTGGGAACTCTTCCCCTCGACGATCAGTTCGTTCCCGCGGGCGACAACCTTGAGCCCGGGAAAATAACTGCAAAACTCTTCCAGGATTTTGTTTCCGACCCCGAAGATCTCGATGGGGTCCATGGCTTCCAGTGTAATGGTTTTCTTCATGTTCAGTAATCAATCCCTGTTGCGGCCAGGACCCTTGCCAGGGTGGCCGTCATATTGTCATAATCCGACGGGATCTTCCACAGGTCCCGCCGTCCGATGTAATCGTTGACTGCGATGGTGGCATAGCTGTCGGTCAGCGTGCCCGGCAGGGTGCACCAGAGGAACTCCAGCTGCGGCTCCAGCATGGCCAGGTTGCGGTACCGGTCCTTGGTGAAGCGCAGGGTGACCATCAGCTCCAGCCGGGTGTTTTCGGCGCTCATGTTCGAGACGGCGTTGCCCATGGAATAGATGACAGGCATCCGGTCGATGTGCGTGGTGTCCTGCACGACATGCGGGTGGGCGCCGATGACGGCATCGACCCCTGCATCGTGCAGCCAGCGGGCCATCTTCTCCTGGCCGGGGGAGTGCCTGAGCTGGTATTCCAGCCCCCAGTGGGGAAGGGCGATGATCCAGTCCGCCCCTAGGTCCCGGGCCCGACGGACCGCTTCGGCGATTTCCGCCTTATCCTCGGTGTGGACCTTCGGCCAGCCGGAGGGATCCCCCGTATTGGTGCCGTAGGTGGTATTGATCAGCGCGATGCGCAAGCCCTTGGCTGTCAGCATCAGGGGAAAGGCCAGGGAATCTTCCTGCGGCGTCTCGGCAGCGCCTGCGAAGCGGACGCGCTGCATGGCACGATATTTTCCCAAGGTCCGCTGCAGGCCGGTCCGCCCCTTGTCCAGGATGTGGTTGTTGGCCATCAGGAAGACATCGACCCCGCAGTCGGCGATGTAGTCGGCATAGGCATCGGGGGCGGAGAAGGCGGGATAGCCGGTATAGGGCTCGCCGGCCAGGGTGAATTCCATGTTGGCGATGGCGATGTCGGCGGCTTCGAGGCGGCAGCGGAGGGGTTCGAGGAAGGTACGGCAGTCGTATTTGAGCTGCTTGGCATGCATCATGACGTCCCCGATCAGGACGACGGTCAGGGTATCGGGCTCGCCGCCGAGGGGGCGGAGGTTCATGATGCGGTCCCGCCAGATGTTCTCCAAAACTTGCGCACGTGCGACCGGGGCGGCCACGAGCAGCAGGAAGGGGAGGAGGATGCGGAACGTTCTTTTCAAGTACTTTTTGGCGATGGTTCACACAAAAATAAGGATTATTTTGGTACATTTGCATTTTATAGGTAGAAACTTCTCAAAAATGAAACGGATCTTCTATATGGTTCTCCTGCTCGCCGCCGTCAGCCTGACGGGGTGCGACGGGCTGCGCCGGCTGGCCGGTCGTCCCACATCGCAGCAACTGGCGGAGAAACAGGCCGGTATCCTTGCGGTGCAGGAAGCAGCCCATCAGGCGCGGATCGATTCCATGCGCCGGGTCGAGCAGGCGCTGGCCGATTCCCTCGCCGTGCTGGATTCGCTCAAGCAGATGCGGGGCACCATCCTGAATCCTTCCGCCATGGGCGGCCTGTATACGACCAAACTCGATTACCGGTACTACATCGTCGTGGGGGCTTTCACGATGCGCGCGAATGCGGAGAAGCTCCTGACGCGGGTCCAGGATGCCGGTTATGTCGCCACCCTGATCAGTTTCCGCAACGGATACAATGCCGTAGGGGTCTGCCAGACGGACCATCTCCCCGAAGCCTTCGCTTCCCTGAAAAAAGTGAAAACCGAGGCTTTCTGTCCGCCTGATGTGTGGATCCTCGTTAATGAATGATTCTCATGAAAAGATTGTTTATCAATATCTTGTTCGCCGTTTTGACGGTGCCCGCCCTGGCCCAGTTCCGGACCCTACCGGGATTGGACGACAGCGAAACGGTCCGTTCTTTCCGCGAACATGTGACCACCTTGTCTGCCGCTGCCCTGGAAGGGCGTAAGGCCGGCAGCGAGGGCGAAAAAGCCGCGGCCGCGTATGTCGACGGCGTCTTCCGTTCGTATGGGCTGGACATGCTGTCCTCCCGGGAAGGCGACCTGTTCGGCCTGGCCCAGGCGGCCGGGGATACCCTGACCTCCCGCAACGTGGCCGGTGTCGTCCAAGGGTATGACCCCAAGCTGCGGGACCGCTACATCGTCATCGGCGCCCGCCTGGACAACCTGGGTGTCAACCACCTGATGATCGACGGACAGCCGGCCGAGCAGATCTATTACGGGGCCAACGGCAATGCTTCCGGACTGGCGATGCTGATGGAACTGGCCCGCATGATCCGCACGCATGACGTCCTCTTCCGCCGCAGCGTGGTCTTCGTGGCCTTCGGTGCCTCGCAGGAGACCTTTGCCGGGGCCTGGTATTTCCTGAACCGCTCCTTTGCCGATGCCGGCAAGATCGACGGCATGATCAACCTGGACATGCTCGGAGCCGGACAGGACGGATTCTGCGCCTATGCGGCTTCGAATGCGGACATGGAGCAGCTCCTGCGCAGCATGCAGGGCTCCCTCCAGCCGGTCTATCCGGCCATCACGGCCGCCGAACCCTATCCTTCGGACCACCGGGCATTCTATGCCAAGGAGATCCCTTCGGTCTTCTTCTCCACCGGCCAGTATCCGGAGCACAATACGGACCGGGATACCGGTGCCATCCTGGATTACGAAGGCATGGAACGGGAACTGGAATACATCTATGGTTTCTCGCGCGTCCTGGCGAATACCGACCGGGCTCCGCTTTTCAAGACGGAGGATGCCCGGCGGAAGACCGATGACAGGACCTACATGGCCTCCGAGTGCGACCAGCGTCCGACTTTCATGGGCTACGCCGACCCCAGGTTCTTCCTGGAAAAATGGGTCTACCAGTACCTGCGGTATCCGCAGGCGGCCGTGGAGCAGGGAATCCAGGGCCGGGTCATCGTGGATTTCGTCATCGACACGGACGGCAAGGTCGTGGATGTGGAGGTGACCCGCGGCGTGCACCTGCTGCTGGATGAGGAGGCGGTCCGTGTCGTGGAAGCTTCCCCGAAGTGGAAGCCGGCACGTATCCAAGGCCGTAAGGTCCGCAGCGTCATCTCCATCCCGGTAGAGTTCAAATTGGAGCGGAAATCGAAAGGGAGTTTCGGAATAAAGAAATAAACAAGCATATATGGAATACAATTTCAGAGAAATCGAGCAGAATTGGCAGGCCCGCTGGGCGGCGGAAAAGACCTTCCGGACCAAGGAAGACGCTTCCAAGCCGAAGTTTTATGTCCTGGACATGTTCCCGTATCCTTCGGGCGCCGGTCTGCATGTCGGCCATCCGCTGGGCTATATCGCCAGCGACATCTTCTCCCGCTACAAGCGCCTCAAGGGCTTCAACGTCCTGCATCCGATGGGCTATGACGCCTTCGGCCTTCCGGCGGAGCAGTATGCCATCCAGACCGGCCAGCATCCGGAAGTGACGACCCACCAGAACGTCGCCCGCTACCGGGAGCAGTTGGACCGCATCGGTTTCTCCTACGACTGGGACCGCGAGTTCCGCACCTGCGATCCGGAGTATTACAAATGGACGCAGTGGGCTTTCCTGCAGATGTTCGATTCGTATTACGATAACCGCCTGGGCAAGGCCCGCCCGATCAGCGAGCTGGTCGCGGCCTTCGGGAAGACCGGCACCGAAGGGATCGACGCCGCCTGCAGCGAGACGATGACCTTCACGGCCGACGAGTGGAAGGCGTTCAGCGAAGCCCAGAAGAGCAAGGCCCTGATGAACTGGCGGATCGCCTACCAGGGTGAGTCCTCCGTCAACTGGTGCCCGGCCCTCGGCACGGTGCTCGCCAATGACGAGGTCAAGGACGGCCTGTCCGTGCGCGGCGGCCATCCGGTCGAACAGAAGAAGATGACCCAGTGGCAGCTGCGCGTGTCGGCCTATGCCGGCCGGCTCCTGGAAAGCCTGGAGCGCCTGGACTGGACCGAGTCCCTCAAGGAGATGCAGCGCAACTGGATCGGCCGTTCCGAAGGCTGCGAGGTGGTCTTCCCGGTCGAGACGGAAGGCCGTCGTACGGACGTGACCATCTTCACGACCCGCGTGGATACGATCTTCGGCGTGACCTTCATGGTCCTGGCTCCGGAGAGCGACCTGACCCCGCTGCTGACCACGCCCGGCCAGAAAGCGGCCGTCGAGGAGTACTTGGCCTATGTCAAGAAGAAAACCGAGCGGGAACGGATCGCCGAGACCAAGACCGTGACCGGCGTGTTCTCCGGTTCGTACGGCATCAACCCGCTGACCGGGGAGAAGGTCCCGGTGTGGATTTCCGAATATGTGCTGGCCGGCTACGGAACGGGCGCCATCATGGCCGTCCCGGCCCATGACAGCCGCGACTATGCCTTCGCCAAGAAGTTCGGCCTGGAGATCCGTCCGATCATCGAAGGCTGCGACGTGTCCGAGACTTCGTTCGATGCCAAGGAAGGCGTCATGTGCAATTCCGGTTTCCTGAACGGCATGGACGTCAAGAAAGCCATCGAGGCGGCGAAAGACTACGTGGAGGAGAACGGACTGGGCCGCCGCAAGGTCAATTACCGCCTGCGCGACGCCATTTTCTCCCGCCAGCGCTACTGGGGCGAGCCGTTCCCGATCTATTACAAGGACGGCATCCCGACCCCGCTCCCGATGGACCGGCTGCCCCTGACCTTGCCGGAGGTTTCGGCCTTCAAGCCGACCGAGGACGGCCAGCCGCCGCTGGCCCGCGCCAAGGACTGGACCTATGAGGGATGGCCGCTGGAAACCAGCACCATGCCGGGCTTCGCCGGCTCCAGCGCCTACTACCTCCGTTACATGGACCCGCACAACGACGAGGCCCTGGTCGGCCGCGGCGTGGACGAATACTGGCGCAATGTCGACCTGTATATCGGCGGCACGGAGCATGCTACCGGGCACCTGATTTACAGCCGTTTCTGGAACAAGTTCCTGTTTGACCTGGGCTATGTCTGCGAGGACGAACCCTTCCGCAAGCTGGTCAACCAGGGCATGATCCAGGGCCGCTCGAACTTCGTCTACCGCATCGTCGGCACCAACAAGTTCGTTTCCGTCGGTCTGAAGGACAACTACGAGACACAGGAAATCCATGTGGACATCAACCTGGTCCGCAACGACCGGCTCGACCTGGAAGGCTTCCGGGCCTGGCGTCCGGAATTCAAGGATGCGGAGTTCGTCCTCGAAGACGGGGAGTACGTCTGCGGCTGGGCGGTCGAGAAGATGTCCAAGTCCATGTTCAACGTGGTCAACCCGGACGATATCTGCAACAACTACGGCGCCGACACCCTCCGCCTGTATGAGATGTTCCTCGGCCCGCTGGAGCAGAGCAAGCCGTGGGATACCAAGGGCATCGACGGCGTACACCGTTTCCTGCGCAAGGTCTGGCGCCTGTTCTGGGACAAGGATACCTTCCTTGTCAGCGACGAGGTCCCGACCCCGGCCGAACTCAAGGCCCTGCACAAGCTGATCGCCAAGGAGCAGGAGGACATCGAGCATTTCTCCTACAACACGACGGTCAGCGCCTTCATGATTGCGCTCAACGACCTGGGCAACTGCAGCAAGCGGGCCATCCTGGAGCCTTTCCTGATCCTGCTGAGCCCGTTCGCCCCGCACATCGCCGAGGAACTCTGGCACCAGCTGGGCCATGAAGAGTCCATCACCTATGCGGCGTTCCCGGTCTACAACCCGGCCTATACCGTGGAGGACAGCGTGACCTATCCGGTGGCCTTCAACGGCAAGACCCGCTTCACCGTGGACCTGCCGAAGTCCCTGACCCCCTCCGAGGTGGAGGCCCAGGTCCGCAGCATGGACCAGACGGCCCGCTACCAGGGAGACATGACCATCGCCAAGGTCATCGTCGTCCCGGCCGAATGATCAACATCGTACTTAAAAAATAAGGAATGGCAGAAAAGAAAAAGTTTTGGACGACGGTCTGGGACTATGTCCTGATGACCCTGGGCGGCCTGGTCTTCTGTATGGCGTGGGATTGTTTCCTGATCCCGAACGGCATCGCCAGCGGCGGCCTGACCGGTCTGTGTACCATCATCCAGTTCGCAACCGGCTTCCCGGTCGCCATCTCGTACATCCTCCTGAATGTCGTCCTGCTGGGCATCGCTTTCCTGATCCTGGGCAACGGCTTCGGGGTCAAGACCATCTATTGCATCCTGATCACGACCCTGATGTTCGAGATCCTGCCCCGGTTCGACATCATCCAGGCCCTTCCGGGCCGGCCGCTGTATATCAGCGAAAAGGTGCTGGTCCCGATCATCGGCGGCCTGATGGAGGCCATCGGTATCAGCTGGATCTTCCGTCGGGGCGGAAGTACCGGAGGAACGGATGTCGTCGCCCTGATCCTCAACAAGTTCTGGCCTGTCTCGCCGGGGAAGGTCTATATGTTCCTGGACCTGTTCATCATCGCATCGGTGCTGCTGATTCCGGGCAAGACCCTGCAGGACATGATCTACGGCTACCTGGCCATGATCTCCTTCTCCCTGTTCCTGGACTTCCTGCTGCTGGGCAGCAAGGCGACGGTGCAGGTGCTGGTGTTCTCCCAGCATTACCAGGAGCTGGCCGACCATATCACGCACCGGATGAACCGCGGTGTCACGGCCATCAGTTCCGTGGGCTGGTACTCCCAGGCGGAAGGAAAGGTGCTGCTGATCGTTGTCCGCAAGACCCAGATGTCCGAACTGACCAAAGCCATCAAGGAACTGGATCCCAAGGCTTTCGTCAGCATTTCCTCAGCGACCAGCGTCTATGGCGAGGGCTTCGAGGAAATGAAGACCGGCTTTGAACGCAAAAAGAAACAATAACCATGTCCCTGCTGCCCCAAAACCCCTGGACCACCCTGAAGGAATGGCTCCTCGTCACCCTGGGTATCGCCCTGTATGTGCTGGCCTGGTCCGTTTTCCTCGTCCCGAACAACCTGGTCGGCGGCGGTGTGACGGGTATCTCCTCGATCATCCAGTACGCTACCCATGGGGCCGTCAAGATCGGCTATTCCTATTTCGTCATCAATGCCGTCCTCCTTGCGGCCGCCTTCTTTATCATGGGCTCCAATTTCGGCGCGAAAACGATCTATGCGATCATCCTGGCCTCCGTCGGCCTGAACGTCTGCCAGGGCCTCATCCCGCAGTCCATCATCCAGACCCTGGCCCTGGATAACGGCAAGCTGATGTCCACCATCATGGGCGGCATCATGGCCGGCTTGGGCATCGGACTGTCGATGTCGGCGGGCGGAAGCACCGGCGGAACGGACATCATCGCGCTGATCGTCAGCAAGTACCGGAATGTCTCCCCGGGCAAGATGATCGTGGCGATGGACTTCGTCATCATCCTGTCCTCGTTCTTCATCCCGTCCTACATGGCCGACGGCTCACGGGTCGGCTGGGCCGACAAGTTCACGACGGTCATCTACGGTCTGATCCTGGTGATGGTCAACGGGCAGGTGATCGACATGTACCTGTCCGGCTCGCGGCAGAGCGTCCAGCTCTTCATCCTCTCGCACAAATATGCGCAGATCGCCGACGCCCTGACGCAGGAACTGAACAAAGGCGTGACCGTCCTGCCGGCCAAGGGCTGGTACTCCCAGCAGGACAGCCATGTGCTGATGGTCATCTCCCGGAAGAACGACCTCAGCCTGATGCTCCGGTACATCAAGATGATCGACCCGAAGGCCTTCCTTTCGGTCGGTTCGATCACCGGCGTCTACGGCAAGGGATTCGAGACCATCAAGGAGAAGGTTCCCAAACAGATACATGAGAAATAATATCATTTAACATACGATTTTCGCCGTTTTCCTTGTTTGGGAAACGGCTTTTTCGTATATTGGCACCAGACAAAAACCACCTTCCATGAAACCGGTATCCCTGCAATGCATAAGAAACGGACCCCTGCAACGGGGGATCTCTGCCGGACGGTGGCCTTGTCCCTGCCGGTCCTGACCTTCCCGCTCACGTTTTTCCTCGGCATCCTGACGCTTCCCGTCGCAGCCGCCATCCTGGCAGCCGCTTGTGCCGTCCTGTCCTTGCTGCCCTCCGCCGATGAGCAGTCCCGTCCTTCGCGCCGCCTGGTCTGGGTGCAGGCCGGAGCGGCCGTGCTGGTCCTGCCGTTCTCCGCCCTGCTGAGCGGAGGATGGATCCCGACGCTCCAGACCCTGGCCGTTCTGGGCCCCCTGCTCTGGGGCCTGACCCGGCACGGGGTCGTCCTGGCCGCCGACCGGGATTTCCTCTCGATGGACCTGCCGGGCTGGGAATACCTGCTGGCCCTGTCCAAGAAAACCTTCTCCTGCTGGATTGCCGCCCTGCTGGCACTGGCCTGGACCGGTACCGCCGGGGCGGTCCTCTCCCTGGCCGGACTGGCTTTCCTGCTGGTGGTGCTGGTGGTGCGGAGCCTGACAAACCAGTCCCTGCTTTCCGCCCGGTATGAGTCCGGCGTGCTGGGCCAGGTCCGCGACTCGACCTTCCTGCGTCCTTCCCCGGCCGCCCGCCTGGGGATCAACCACCGGATGATGTTCGAAAAGATCTGCCAGTACATGGAGACGAACCGTCCTTTCCTGAAGGATACGTTCAGCCTGGAAGAACTGTCCCGGGCCGTCTATACCAATAAGTCGTATGTATCGAAAGTAATCAATTCCTGCACCGGGATGAACTATCCGCAGTTCGTCAACAACTACCGGATCCGGTATTCGATGGAGCTGTTCCGGAAGGACCCGCGGCTGAAGGTGGCGGAGCTGGCGATGATGTCCGGCTTCCACAGCGGGGTGACATTCACCCTGGCGTTCAGGCTCTTTCTGGGGAAGACGCCGAGCGACTGGTGCCGGGAGTACCGGGAGCGGGTGGAAGGAGCGAACTGACCCCTTTCCAAGAGGAGGGCAGGGGAGCTGTCAGGCTGATCTCTTCCTTTTTGACAGGATGGGTGAAACGGATGCTGCGGGCATGGAGGCTGATGCCGCCGTCCGGGTTGGAACGGGGTGCTCCGTACTTGAGGTCGCCCTTGATCGGACAACCCATGTGGGCGAGCTGGCAGCGGATCTGATGGTGCCGGCCGGTCAGGAGTTCCACCTCGACCAGGTGGTAGCGGTCGGTACTGCCGATGTGGCGGTAGCGCAGCCGGGCGAGTTTGGCATCCTTGCGCTGGCCTTCCCGGCAGACAAAGCTCTTGTTGGCAGCTTCATTGCGCCAGAGCCAGTCTTCCAGCAGGCCTTCCGGCCGGGCCGGTTTCTGGCAGCAAAGGGCCAGGTAGGTCTTGTGGATACTTCCTTCCCGGAAAAGGGCGGAGAGACGCTCCAGGGCCTTGGAAGTCTTGGCCAGCAGGACGATGCCGCTGACGGGCCGGTCGAGCCGGTGGGGAATGCCCATGAAAACCTTGCCGGGTTTGGCATCCCGCCGGGCGATGAAGGCCTTGTAGGTTTCTGCCAGGCATTCATCCCCGGTCTTGTCACCCTGAACGATTTCGCCCGCCCGCTTGTTGACCACAAGCAGGTGGTTGTCCTCGTAGAGGATCCGGGCGGCGAGGTCCGCGTATTCTTCCGGCGGGAGCTGTCTGTATTCCATGGTTGGCGCAAAGATAGCGCTTAATTCTGACAATTTGACATAAAAATGACATTGGCACACCTTTCGATATTTCTCCTGTCGCCGTCGGGCCCGTGGTCCGCGGCATGAAAAGATAAATTAATAAAAGTTAGATATCATGGGAAAAATCATCGGAATCGACTTGGGTACCACCAACTCCTGCGTGGCAGTCATGGAA
>JAFUUB010000040.1 GCA_017483985.1 Bacteroidales bacterium
AAATCCATAAATACAAGCCCTGGTCAACGGAAATCAAGAACATATACGACGATATACCGCTTCTTCAAGTAATCTATTCCGGCAGTTCGCTCCTTGCCCTCCAGAAAGGGAATAAGGCCGACCTCAGCCGCAGGTCCATTCCATACACGATGCCCGGCTTATCCTTTCGCGAGTACCTCAACATCCGTAATGGCTGGTCGTTGAAGACAGCTTCGTTAGACGAGATTCTGCACGGGCGCATCGACTTCCCATACGGGGATCATCGGCCCCTTGTTTACTACAAAGACTACTGCAAAACCGGTTTCTATCCCTATTTCCAAGAGAGCGATGCCCCTATACGTCTTGAAAATGCCGTCCTCAGCACCGTGGAAAACGACATCCCTGCTTATGCGGAAATGACTGTTGCATCTGCAGTCAAGCTGAAGAAACTGATGTACATCCTTTCCAAGAGCGTCCCTTACAAACCCAGCAACGATACCCTGGGCCGCGACCTTGGCATCAGCCGCAACATTATTCCTGATTACATCGAGTATCTCACCAAATCCGGCCTTTTTGGCGCTCTGCACGAACCCGGTCACAGTGACAATCTGCTGATGAAAGTGGAGAAACTTTATCTTGGCAACAGCAACATCGCCCTCGCCCTTTCCGAAGATGGAATCATCGACTCAGGCAACATGCGTGAGACCAACTTCCTGGCCTGGACCTCTCAGGTACATAAAGTCACATCTTCCAAAATCTCCGATTTCGAGATTGACGGCATTACCTTTGAGGTTGGAGGAAAGAACAAAAAAGGCAAACAAATCAACGATGCCGAGGTTGGATACCTCGTAAAAGACGATATGGAATTTGCCGCAGGCCACTCCATTCCCATCTGGATGTTCGGCTTTATCTATTGAGGTATCAGGCATTAAAAAAACGCACAACCTTTCGCTCATTATGCGTAAAAGTTGTGCGTAAATTGCGTAACTTGTTGATTTTCAACGTGTTCTGTGGTGCTGGGAAGAATCGAACTGCCGACACATGGATTTTCAGTCCATTGCTCTACCATCTGAGCTACAGCACCATCGTTTTGGGAATGCAAAGTTAGGTATTTTTTCGAAGTCTGCAAATGTTTCAGGAACTTTTTTGAAACTTTCCCGTTGCACCTATGAATTCTCGCAGGGATTCCCTATCTTTGAAAAGATTGGCCATTAGGCTGATGGCATGAGAATTAATTCCCTATTCGATATGAAACAGAAATTTTTCTCCCTGTTGCTCGTCCTGCTGGCGGCCGGAACTCCGGCCCTGGCCCAGAAAAAGGCGATGGACCATGATGTCTACGACGGCTGGCAGCGCGTCGTGACCCCGCAACTGACGCCGGACGGCAGTATCCTCTCTTATCAGATCGCGCCGCAGGAAGGCGACGCCGAACTGATCCTCCGCCGGGTCTTCGACGGCAGGGAAGTGCGCATCCCGCGTGGCTCGGGCCTGTTGACGGACGGCCAGTGGGCCTATTGCCTGGTCAAGCCCGAATTCCAGAAGACCCGCCAGGCAAAGATCGAGAAGAAAAAAGCCGACCAGATGCCGAAGGATTCGCTGGCGGTGGTCAATCTCAAGACCCTGGAAATCAAGAAATATGCGGACGTGAAGTCGTTCAAGGCCGGTGTGGACAAGATGCCCTACGCCGCCTACGCATTCGACAAGGGGCTCGTCATCCTCAACCCCGCGGACGGGTCGGTGGACACCTTGAGGCATACGGATCAGTTCGTCTTCAGCCGCGACGGCAGCAAATTGGCCCTGACCTTCAAAAAGGACAAGAAAGACAGCCTTTCATACAGCGGGATCGCCCTGTATGACCCTGCGACCCGGAAACTGAACGCCCTGGACCGGGACAAGCCGTTCTACGGCGGACTGGCTTTCGATGACAGCGGCCGGAAACTGGCTTTCCTCGCCTCTACGGACTCCGTAAAGGACGGCAACAAGCATTGCGCCATCCTGCTGTCCGAGGACGGCCGCGCTCCGCAGACCGTTGTCGAACAGGGATATAAGGGCAAGAATGACTGGACGTTCAATGAGAACGCCGCACCGTTCTTCTCCAAATCCGGCGGCCGGCTGTTTGCCGGTATCGCCCCCTTCATCGGCCCGAAGGATACGACGATCGTGGATTTCGAGACCGCCAAGGTGGATATCTGGAACTGGGACGCCCTGCTGACCCCGCCGATGCAGAAGGTCCAGGCCTCCCGCATTACCCGGCGGACCTATCCGGTCGTCATTGACCTGGCTGCTTCCCGTCCGGTCCTGCTGTCCGAGAATGATTTCGAGTCCCTGACCTATATTCAGGGCGGAGACGGCGCCTGGGCCTTTGCCGTGGACGATGCCCCGTACCGGCTTTCTTCTTATTGGGATTCGAACAATTACAATGACATCCGCCTGGTCTCCCTGCGGGACGGCTCGCGCAAGGATGTGGCCGTCAAATTGCCCGGCTCGGCACGAATCTCCCCGGAAGGGAAGTATGTGATCTGGTACAACTATGATGACAGTCAGTGGTATACCTATGATATCGCCACGCAGGAAGAGGTCTGCCTGACGGCCGACAGCCGTGTCAATTTCTATGATGAAGAAGATGACCATCCGTCCCCGGCCGGACCGTACGACCGCAATCCCGTCTGGACGGCGGGCGACGAGTATGTCCTGATCTGCGACCGGTACGATGTCTGGAAATTCAAGGCGGACGGCAGCAAGGTCGAATGCCTGACCAAGGGCGTCGGCCGGGAGAACCGGATCCGGTTCGGAAAGACGTCCTATATCGATTACGGATGGACCGCCAATGACCGCCGGCTGGGTGCGACGGCTGTTCCGACCGAGACCGGACAGTTCTGGCTGTCGGCCTTCGATGAGGTGTCCAAGCAGAACGGCTTGGCCGTGGTGACCGGTCTGAAACCGCAGGCGCCCGTCTGGTATGTCGAGCCGTCTTCCTTCGGGGCCGTCGTCATCGCGCGCAATGCGCCGGTCGTCGCTTTTACGAAAGGGGACTACCGCCATCCGTATAACCTGTATCTGGCTTACGATGCGACCAAGAAGGGCCTTTCCACAAAACCGTTCAGTCTCAAACCTTCCCTGCAGAAGCGCGTGGATGCGGCTTATGTCCTGACCGACATCAACAAGCAGCAGGCGGATTACCGCTGGGGCGATGCCCAACTGGTGCATTGGACGGCCTACGACGGCACGCCGCTGGACGGCATCCTGATCGTGCCCGAAGACCTGAAGCCGGGGGAGAAGATCCCGATGATGATCTATTTCTATGAGCGGAACTCCGAGACGCTGTACAATTACCGGCAGCCGGCGCCTTCCCGTTCGACCGTCAATCCGGCCATGTACGTCAGCAACGGCTATGCGTTCTTCATCCCGGACATCGTCTACAAGGACGGACATCCGGGCGAGAGCGCCTACAACTGCATCTGCTCCGGCGCGGAAGCGATGTGCGAGCAGTTCGGGTTCATCGATAAAGACCGTATGGCCATCCAGGGCCAGAGCTGGGGCGGTTACCAGACGGCTTACCTGATCACGCGTACGGACATGTTCGCGGCGGCGGGGGCCGGAGCGCCGGTCGGCAACATGACCAGTGCCTATGGCGGCATCCGCTGGGAGTCCGGCCTGGTGCGGGCCATGCAGTATGAACACGGCCAGAGCCGCATCGGCAAATCCATCTGGGACGAGGGCGGTCTCGAACTGTACATCGAGAATTCCCCGATCTTCCATGTGGACAAGGTGAATACGCCGGTGCTGATCATGGCCAACGACGCGGATGGCGCCGTTCCGTGGTACCAGGGCATCGAATTCTTCTCCGACCTGCGCCGTTTCAGCAAACCGGCCTGGATGCTGACCTACAACGATGAGGCGCACAACCTGGTCGAGCGCCGCAACAGCAAGGACCTGAGCAAACGGTTGCAGCAGTTCTTCGACCATTACCTGAAGGGGGCTCCGATGCCGGTGTGGATGAAATACGGCGTCCCGACCCACCGGAAGGGACAGGAGTTCGGTTTCGAATACGCCGAATAATGGACGTAGTCCCTACAAAAAAAGAGAAGGTCCGTCGACCTTCTCTTTTTTTGTAGGGACGATCGGATTCGAACCGATGACCTCTTCAATGTGACTGAAGCGCTCTAAACCAGCTGAGCTACGCCCCTGAATTTTTTCGGGAGAGCAAAGGTCGTACATTTTCTCGAAATAAACAAATTTTCGGAAAATAAACTTGTTTGTGAAAAAAAATCCCTATATTTGAAGTCAGAGTAAACACCAAGGTAAGAATTGTTTAACCCCCTTAATTCATAAACACTATGGCTTATAAGATTATCGACATCCAGGGCATCGGTCCTGTGTATGCTGAAAAACTGATCGCTGTCGGTATCGAGACCGTCCCGCAACTCCTTGAGAAAGGCAAGAGCCCGAAGGGCCGCAAGGAACTCGAGGATACGACCGGTATCCGTCATGACCTCATCCTGACCTGGGTCAACCACGCTGACCTGTTCCGCGTCAAGGGCATCGGTCCCCAGTTCTCCGAACTGCTCGAGGCCGCTGGTGTCGACACCGTCAAGGAACTCGCCCACCGCAATGCCGCCAATCTCGAAAAGACCATGATCGAGGTCAACGAGAAAGAGCACCGCACCAAGAGAGTCCCTACCGCCGGTGAACTCCAGAAGATGATCGACCAGGCCAAGGAACTCCCTGCTGTCGTGACCTATTAATCCCGTGTGCTGAATTATGGGCCGGCCTTCCGAGACCGGCCTTTTTATTACCCATAGACTGTATGAAACCCTTTATGAAACCCATCCTTTATGGAATGGCATCGGCCGCCTTGCTGTCCGCCTGTAATAGCGGTTCCGTCGGATCCGCCGGCAGCGGTGCCTTCCCGACTCCGGCCATCCCGCAGGACAAAACCCTCGAAGCCAATGTCGAAAAGACCCTGAAAAAAATGACCCTCGACGAAAAGGTCGGCCAAATGGTCCAGATCACGATCGACCAGGTCATGGACGGCATCGAGGTGGATGAAGCCAAACTCGAGCAGGTCGTCGGCCAGTACAAGGTCGGGTCCATCCTGAACGTCATCGCCAGCCGGGCCCAGACGGCCGCCCACACTGCGCGTGTCGTCCGTCGTTTCCAGGAAGTCTCCATGGACAAGATCGGCATCCCGTGCCTGTACGGCCTGGACCAGATCCATGGCGCGACCTATTTGTCGGATGCCGTTTTCTTCCCGCAGGAGATCAATATCGCGGCCTCCTTCAACCGGGAAAACGCCCGCAACATGGGCAATGTGCTGGCTTATGAGACCCGCGCTTCCCTGACCCCGTGGGTGTTCTCCCCGGTCATGGACCTCGGCCGTGATGCCCGCTGGTCCCGCGGCTGGGAGAGCTGGGGCGAAGATCCGTACCTCTCTGCGGAGATGGCCCGCGAAATCACAATCGCCGACCAGGGCACGGACCCGAACCACATCCCTGTCGACAAGGTTGCCGCCTGCGCCAAGCATTACCTGGCCTATGGCATTCCGCTGACGGGCAAGGACCGTACACCGGCCTATACCTCCGTACAGGAACTCCGCGAACGTTATTTCGCCCCGTTCAAGGAGAGCATCCGCGCCGGAGCCCTCAGCGTCATGGTCAATTCCGCTTCCATCAACGGCGTCCCGGTGCATGCGAGCAAGGAACTCCTGACCGGCTGGCTGAAGGAAGGGCTGAACTGGGATGGCATGATCGTCACCGACTGGGCCGACGTGAACAACCTTTATACGCGTGAGCACGTCGCCGCCAACAAGGTGGAAGCCCTGGCCCTGGCCGTCAACGCCGGCATCGACATGATCATGGATCCGTATGACGTCAAATGCTGCGACGACCTGAAGACCGCCATCGACCAGGGACTGATCCCGATGTCCCGCATCGACGATGCCGTCCGCCGCATCCTCCGTCTCAAATACCGCCTCGACCTGTTCGAGCACCCGGTCTGGGATACCTCCGCTTTCGAAATGGGTCGTGCCGACTACAAGGAACTGGCCCTGGCCGCGGCCATCGAATCCGAGGTCCTGCTCAAGAACGAGGGCGGCATCCTCCCGCTCAAGCAGGGGACCCGCATCCTGGTCACCGGCCCGAACGGCAACTCCATGCGGACGCTGAACGGCGGCTGGTCCTATACCTGGCAGGGCTCCGATACCAAGGAATTCGCGCAGGCCAATACCATTTATGAGGCCCTGGCCAACAAGTTCGGCGCCGGGAACGTCCGGTATGTCCCGGGCGTGACCTACAAGCCGGGCGGTGACTGGCAGGCGGAAGACGCCTCCGGGCTGCTGCTGGCCGCCGGAGCCGCGTTCCTGTCGGATGTCATCGTCTGCTGCATCGGCGAGAACAGCTACTGCGAGACGCCGGGCAACATGAACGACCTGAACCTGTCCGAGAACCAGAAGACGCTGGTAAAGGCCCTTGCCAAGACCGGGAAACCGATCATCCTCGTGCTGAACGAAGGCCGTCCGCGCATCATCAATGACATCGAACCCCTGGCCGATGCCGTCATCGACGTCTTCCTGCCCTCCAATTACGGCGGGGATGCCCTGGCGGAACTGCTTGCCGGCGATGCCAACTTCAGCGCTAAGATGCCGATTACCTATCCGAAGTACATCAATGCCCTCCATACCTATGATTACAAGGTCTCCGAGAATGTCTCCACGATGGCCGGCGAGTACAACTACGACGCCAAGATGGACGTCCAGTGGGAGTTCGGCCACGGCCTGAGCTACACGACCTTCGAGTATGGCAACCTGCGGGTGGTCGATCCGAAGACGGGAGCGGAGATCGCGGGCAAGGCTTCCGGCATGGCCGGCAGTTTCGACCTGAATGCCCTGATCAAGAAGGCTTCCGACGGGGAAGAGCTGACGGATGAGGAGAAGAAGGCGCTGGCCCAGGCCTATGGCCAGCAGCAGGAGACCGTCGCGGCGAAAGCTCCTGAGGCGGCTGTCGTCTTTACGCCCGCTGACGAACTGGTGTTCAAGGTGACCGTAAAGAATACCGGCGACCGGGCCGGCAAGGAGGCGGTTCTGCTGTATTCCAGCGATCTGGTAGCCAGCATGGTGCCGGACAACCGCCGTCTGCGCGATTTCGAGAAGATTTCCCTGGAACCGGGCGAGAGCAAGGAGGTGGAATTCCGCATTCCGGCTTCTGACCTGGCCTTTGTCGGACAGGATGGAAAATGGCGCCTGGAAGCCGGTGATTTCCGGATTTCGGTCGGGAATCAGTACATTCTGATCAAATGTTCCGACACAAAGGTTTGGAATCATCAGAATATTGATTAAATTTGCAGTCCGATTTGAAAAACTCGGACTATTTCTGGATGTAGCGCAGTTGGTAGCGCACCTGGTTAGGGACCAGGAGGTCGCTGGTTCAAGTCCAGTCATCCAGACGACTCCGAATCAAGCACCTGCAGCAATGCAGGTGCTTTTCTATATTGGAGAGTTATGCGCTTTGTATTCGCTCGGGAGGCAGCCGAACTCCTTTTTGAACAAGGAAGTGAAATGTGATGCGGAAGAGAATCCGAGGTCTTCGGCAATGGCTGAAATCTTGTATTTCCCCTCCAGGATCCATTGAGCGGCCAGATTCAGTTTATAGTGGTTGAAGAAGGTATGCGGGGTCTCTCCCGTAAGTGCCTTGACCTTGTAAAATAACTGTGAACGGCTGACACCCAGTGCTTTGCACATGTCGGTAATATTCATGTCCGGCTTGTCGATGGAAGCCTCCATGAGTTGGTAGAGGGATTTGATGAATTTCACGTCGAGCTCATTCCCGATGCTTTCCGTCGCGACTTCGCTGGCGGTGTTATGAGTCAGTTTCTGCCGCATCAGCTCCCGGTTCTGAAGTTGTGACTTGATGACGGCAAGCAGGTAGTCCGGTTCGAAGGGTTTGACTACGTATGCGTTTGCCCTGGAATCCAATCCTAGAATCTGGTCCTCGACAGTATATTTGGCCGTGAGCAGGATCAGGGGAATGTGGCAGATGGAGAGATTGTTCTTGACCATCTGGCAGAGGCGGATGCCGTCAATTCCGGGCATCAGGACATCACACAGGATCAGGTCTGGATTGTTTGAGCAGATAGCCTTGTAGCCGGTGGTACCGTCTTGTTCGATGAGGACCTTGTAATATGGGGAGAGCAAAGACTTGAGGTAGTAGGTTACTTCATAGTCATCATCGATTACCAGAATAACCGGACGGTTGCTGTCCCCTTCGTCTCCGGGGACTTCAGAAAGGGGCGCATTCTCCAGCCATGAATAGCGTGCGAGGATACCGGACGTTTGCCGTTCTTCCGGGGAATATACATTTTCGTCAACTGGCAGGACGAAGGAAAACGCGACACCTTGTTCGTCCGGATTTGCTGGATTCTTGCAATTCTCGGCTTTGATGGCTCCATGGTGGATCCGGATCAGCTGGCTCGTGTAATACAAACCGACACCTGTCCCGCCCAGACGGGCGCCTTCCTCCAGTTGGGTATAGCGTTCGAAAATGTACTCTAATTTGTCTTCCGGAATGCTGCTGCCGGAGTTGAAAACACGGACCATCAGATGGGGAGATTGCGTCTCGGTGTTCAACTTGGGAAAGAGAACCATCGCTTCAAGGGCGGGTATCTGGGCGATGTCAATACTGATGAGTCCTTCTCCGGAAGGAGTGAATTTCAAGGCATTGGAAAGGAGGTTGCTGATGATTTTGTCCAGTTTGTCCTCATCGACCCACATGGGGATGCTCCCGACATCACATCGTTGTTCGAGACGGATTGTCTTCTGAGCGATGCCGAAGGAAAAATCTTCGATAGTCCGGCGGATACAGGCCAGGGCGTCCGTCTCCGTGACGGAAAGGCGCAGGACATCCGCCTCGATCTTGTTGAAGTCCATGATCTGGTTTACGAGGCGTACCATCTTGTCCGTATTCCGACCGATGATGTTGTAGTATCGTTTGCGGTCTTCCTGCACCGGATCGTCACGCAGTTGGGAGATGGCTCCGCTGACCATGGTGAGCGGGGTGCGGAATTCATGGGAGATGTTCGAGAAGAACCGCATGTCCATTTCATTGATTTTCTCCAAAGCCTGTTTATCCAGTTTGCTCTTGTACAGGCGGCTGGCCAAATGGAAAATGGCAGCGGCAATGGCCAGGAACAGGAGCAGGTACAGGAGTCTTGCGAATGTGCTGATCCAAAAGGGACGCTTGACTTGCAGTCGGACACGGATCTCCTGCCCATATTCAGGGTCCGACAGGTCGACGGCCTGGACAGTCAGGGTATGTCTGCCATAGGGAATCTGGTTCAGGGAAATGCGTTGGGTGCTCCCCATATTGGTCCAAGGGGCTTTGTCTGATTCCTTGAGAGAATACCGGTACTTGACCTGATCTTGCCGGCCGTAATCCAGGGCAGAGTAGGAGATCATGATGTTCCGTTGGCGGTGGTTCAGCCGGATGACCGGAGACTGGGAAAGATTCTTTTCGATGATACCGCCTTCCGCGGGACGGATCAGGGTGTTGTTGACGAACAGTTCATCGAAATGGAAGGGAACCGGATGCCGCTCACTGAGAATGTCTTCCGGATTCATGATCGTGACGCCATGGTTTCCGCCGAAAATGACTTCTCCACCGGAAAGCACAGCCCCGGCATTATAGTTGAATTGCTGACCACCGATCCCGTCCTTGGCCCGGTAGGTGCTGACAGACGCGTTTTTCGGATCATATCGGAACAAGCCGTTGTAACTGCTGATCCAGACGTCGCCGTTCCGATCGATGAGGATGTCGCTGACATCCCGGCAGGGAATATCCCGCATGATGGAATAACGGCGATGGTCGGGTTTTACCCGAAAGATGCCGGCGCCTCGCGTTCCGACCCAGATATTCCCGAATCGGTCTTCGGCGACCGCCGTGATATACAGGTGGTCATCAATGATTTCCGGTATATGAATCTCCTCGCAAATGGCTTTTTCCGCGGGATCGATGATGTAAAGGTCGCGCGCGTGGAAACCGCATAGGACATGTCCGTCTTTGAGGGTGGTGATACTGCCCATATGCGTCAGGTCCGGTACCGGAATTGCAAAGGATGACAGATTCGTCTGACCGGGTTCCAGATAATAGACCCGGCCGTTGATCCAGCCCAACCAGAGGGTGCCGTCCGGCGATGGCGTCATAATCCAGGAATTGATGACTGGATCATCGATGTTGACTTTTCCGCTTGTCTCTATGTAGAAGGGGGTTTCAAGGACGGAGAGTGCCTTTCCGTCGTACCGGCATTTAATCAGGGAGTAATCAATACTCAACCACAAATGGTCATTCTCGTCTACGTACAGGTTCAGAAGGTTTGCGGATTCGGAGAGCCTGTGACCAAATGCCGCATTGAGGTCGATGGCCTTCAATTTTCCATCTTCCATCAAGAGCAGTTCGCTCCGGTTGGAGATCAGCCAGAGACGGCCTTTGCTGTCGCTGGCAAGCGAGGTGATGTTCCGGTCGGCCAGACTTCGGTTCAGCCGGAAGAAGTCCTCATAGAAAACCCGCTCATAGGAATAAATGACCGAATAACTCTTGGTTTCGTGCCCGATCCAGATGTTCCGGTTGCTATCAATGAAGAGCGTGGAGACCGCGTCATCGACCGGTTGCGTCTCACCATCGTCAATCGGTCGGACGGACTGATCCTTTTTGTTTAACCGGAGCAGGCCTGACCGTGTTGCAAGCAGTAGCGTCCCCGGATTATCCCATTCGGTTTGAATGGCTTGAATATCTTGAAAATCAATGGGGAAGAGAACTATCTGCCCCGTTTCTCCATCATAACGGGCTACTTGGGTTTCTGAAGCCAGAAAAACCCCGCCGGCTTTGTCTGATGTGGCGAACAAGAGATCTATCCCGAAATTAACCTGATGGAGCGACTCTCCGGTTTGCATGTTGTAAACCTGGGCATAGCGGTCCAGGAAAAGGACGACCTCCTGGCCGAAGAAGGCCACGAACTGGATCGTTGCGGATGAATGCAAATCGATGAATTTTTCGAATGACCGCTTTACACGGTCGTATTTTAGCAGGCAACCGAGTGTCGTCACATAGAGTTCGCCCTCGTGTTCGTAGATTCCGTTGAGAAGCCGGCTGGAGGAAGGAAGGTCGAAATGAATGAACCGTTCGCGATCATCCAGTGCATTGATGCCGGATGCGGTTCCAATCCAGAGCGTGCTGTCCGAATCGACGAACAGCGTCTTGATCCGGTTCAGGTTGATGCTGGTGGAGTCGTCGGTATGATAATACTGGACAAACTCGTTTCCGTTGTATTTGTTCAGGCCGCTTTCCGTCCCGATCCAGATATATCCTTCCGTATCTTCCGCGAAACAAGTGACGTTCTGGTTGGATAATTCGGAGGATACGACCTTGCTTTCATAAGGCATCGGTGCTTCAGGAACCGGCTTGCCCTGGCAGGCCAGAAGCAGAAAACAGACTGTCCATAACCGAAGCGAAAAGAAGGGGAGTTGCGCATTCATAGGCAGAGGAATCTCTTTCATTTCAAAAATATGGATTCTTTTCCATTCAGACAAAACTCCTTTCCTGAATTGAACTTTTTTGATAGTACGAAGGATTATTATGGTATGGAAAGGGATGTTTCTGTTATTTCTTAAAACGTTTTTAACAGAGAGTACATTCTGGGATGTCTAACTTTGTTAGCGACGGTTTTGGATCATAACCAACTCATAATAACCAACTCAAAACTATCATCCTATGGTTTTATCATCTTTCAAAAAACTGTTTTCAACAGGGCTTGCTTTGCTGGTCACGCTGACCAGTCTTGCCCAGTCAGTCCGTATTACCGGTACTGTCTCTGATGCAGGAGGAGTACCCGTTGTCGGCGCTGCTGTTTTCGTGCAAGGAACGACCAACGGTACCGTTACGGATGCCGCCGGCTCCTATGCCCTGTCTGCTCCCTCCAACGCCACGCTGGAAATATCCTGCCTTGGCTATACAACCCAACTCGTCCCCGTTGGGGGAAGGACACGCATCGACGTAGTCCTGGAAGAGGATACCATGCAACTGGAAGAAACCGTCGTGGTCGGTTACGGCGTTCAGAAGAAGAGTGACGTTACCGGCGCGATTTCTTCCGTGAAATCATCCGATCTGGAAAACCGCTCCGTGACCAGCATCGTGGATGCCATGGCCGGTAAGACGGCCGGTGTCAACATCATCTCGACCGGTGGATCCCCGGGTGAAGCTGGTACGATGATTATCCGCGGTTATTCCTCAAACAAGTCTTCGCATCCGCTGTATGTTGTTGACGGTCTGCGTGTCCGCAATATCAACAACCTGGACCCGAATACAATTGAATCCATCGAGATCCTCAAGGATGCTTCTTCGGCCGCCATCTACGGTGCGGAAGCCGGTAACGGCGTCATCATGGTAACGACGAAGAAGGGTACCGAAGGCACGGCGCGCATCAGTTATGAAGGCCAGTATGTTCTGAACCAGCTGACCCGTGTCCCGGCAGCCCTGAATGCAAAGGAATATACAGACTGGCTGCTGTTGAACAAGAAATACACCCAGAACGATATCGATGCTACCATCGCTGCCGGACTTTGGGACGGCAAGAGCAGCACGGACTGGATTGACGTGATGACCGAACCCGGCAGATCCCATCGCCATACGCTGAGCGTCCAGGCGGCAGCTGGCAAGGCGACGTTCTACGCCTCTCTCGGCTATACGGACCAGGACGGTATCGTCGTCGGTGATTATGACACGTTCAAGCGGCTCAATGCCACCTTGAACGTGACTTACAAGGTTAAGCCTTGGCTGGAACTTGGCAATACGACGAACTTCTCCCAGAGCAAGATCCGCTCCGTTGCCGGCGGCGGCTCGCTGAACGGATCCTTCTTCGGCAGTGTCTATTGGTTCGACCCGACCGTCAGTCCGACATACAGTCCTGATAAACTCCCGACCTATATGCAATCCCTGCTCGCTCAGGGCAAGGTAATCCTTCAGGACGAGAATGGTAATTATTATGGTGTTTCCCAGTTGATTTCCACGAACCCTGGAAACCCGCTGGCGACGCTTGCCTCCGCCGAGAACGAGAACAAGACCCTGGGTGTCCAGGGAACGGCTTATGCGACCCTTACTCCTTCCTTTGTCCCCGGCCTCGTCTTCACCAGCCGTCTGGGCTACCGGCTCAACGTGAACAACACCTGGGGCCTGACGAAGCATTACTATGCCGCTCCGGATTCCGGCACGCAGACCAACAGCGCCAGTGTCCGTCGTGGCGGGACCAATACGACGTATTACCAGTGGGAGAACTTCGTCAACTATACGAAGACCATCGCCAATGCCCACAACATCGGCGTGATGGTGGGTATGTCCTATTCCCAGCAGGATACCTACAGCCTTAACGGATCCCAGAGCAAGCTCCGTCCGGACATCGAGAACAATCCGCTCTTCTGGGATCTAGCGTATGCGACTTCGGATTCGGACGATCAGGTCAGCGGTACCCATGACTGGGAGCGCAAACTCTCTTACTACGGCCGTGCGAATTATGCCTACAAGAACCGTTACAATGTCCAGTTCACCTTCCGTGCGGATGCGGCTGACCTCTCCATCCTGTCCCGCAAGAACCGCTGGGGCTACTTCCCGGCCGTTTCCGCGGGTTGGACCATCTCCAACGAGGAATGGTTCCCGAAGAACAACGTGGTCGAGTATGCCAAGTTGCGCGCCAGCTGGGGACAGAACGGCAGCACTTCTTCGCTGAGCAACTACAGCTATGCGACGTCGATTTCCACGACCGCGACGGGTTATTCCTTCGACGGAAGTACCTATACTATTTCTTCCACGACGACCGGCCTGTCCAACGATGACCTGAAATGGGAGACTTCCGAGCAGCTGGACTTCGGTGTCGACCTGCGGTTCCTGCAGAGCCGTCTGTCCGTCGGCATCGACTGGTATGACAAGAAGACCAAGGACCTGATCCTTTCCTCCGGTATCACGGTTCCTGCCGGTGCCGGTGCGAATGCTCCGGTCATGAACGGCGGTGCCGTCAGCAACCGTGGCTGGGAGTTTGAGGTATCCTGGAAAGACAGGATCGGCGCTGTGGGCTATGATATCAGCGCGAACTTCTCCACCCTGCGCAACAAGGTGACTGAGATCCAGCGGACGGTGACGCGTTACACGGCGAACAGCCTGCAGAACTATGGTGACCTGACGGCCTTCGAGGTCGGACATCCGGTATGGTACCTGTGGACCTATCATTGCACGGGCATCAATCCGGAGACGGGTGAGGCCTATATCGAAGATACGAACAAGGATGGCCAGATCACCGTCGATGACAAGATCGAGGCGGGCAGCGGCCTTCCGGACTACCAGTACGGTATCACGCTCAACCTGAACTGGAAGGACTGGGATTTCCGCTTCTTCGGCCAGGGTGTCGGCGGCAACCAGATCTTCCGCGCCACCGGTCCTTATCAGCAGAATACCATCAAGTATTTCTATGACAGGACCTGGACGCCGGAGAAGAAGGGCACTGCGACGATGTCCCCGATGAACATCAGCAACTATTCCTATTATGTGGTGTCCGACGCGTATGTCTTTGATGCCGACTATTTCAAGATCAAGCAGATCCAACTGGGATACCGTCTCCCGAAGTCACTGTGCTCCAAGATTTCCGTCAGCTCCATCCGCTTCAGCGTTTCTCTGGAAGACTGGTTCAACTTCACCCCTTACAAGGCAGGTATGGACCCGTCCATCAGTGCGAACAACACGACGGGTATGGGTGTCGACTACGGCGCCTATCCGAACTACAAGAAAACGATGTTCGGCATCAACGTAACCTTCTAAACTCCTAAAATACGCATACGATGAAAAAGATATTCCATATTATTCTCTGCTGCGGTCTGTTGGGTGTATTCAGCGCCTGCAACAGTGACCTGCTGGACATCGAACAGCGTGGTGTCCTTTCGGAGTCTTCCTATTTCCAGACCGATGACGAAGCGGTCAGCAGTATTGCGACCCTGTATAACCTCTGGAAGGCGGAGGCTTTTGACGGAGCGCGCAATTTGGGCGTCCTTTCGCCCGATATCTACAATGGCGGTGGTATCCGCAACGACAATGTCGCCGGAGAGCAATTGAACGAGTTCCGTTACACGACGGAACATACACAGTTGTCCTCGTATTTCAAACGTCTGTATACCATGATATACAACGCGAACATGATCCTCGAGCGCTACTCGGAAGATTCCGATGAGAAACTCCGTGTCAAGGCGGAGGCGAGATTTTTCCGTGCCTATGCCAACTTCATGCTGGTCACCCTTTGGGGGACGCCATACTTTGTGGATCATGTGCTTTCCGCCAGTGAGTATCAGCTTCCGAACGCGGAATCTCCCGATATTTTCTGGAAGGCCATTGAAGAGGACCTGAATGCAGCCATCAGTTCCGGAAAACTGCCGTCCAAGGACAATATCGATGACAAGGTGACGGGTTTGCGCATCACCAAGGAATGCGCCCAGGCGTATCTGGGCAAGGCGCTCCTCTGGGAGAAGAAATACAGTGAGGCCGCCAAACTGTTCCAGCAGGTAATTGATTCCAAGAAATATGGACTGGTCGATGACCTGAGCCTGCTGTTCCATTCTGCCGGCGACCACTGCCGCGAGTACCTCGCCGAAGCGGAGAGCCTCAAGGATGACAATAACTGGAACCGCCAGAACAACTTCTCGGGTTATTACTGGGGCTGGAAGACGACCAACTCCATCGTCCTGAACAAGAACCAGGACAAGTGGCCTTATGCCATCGGCGGATACGGTTTCATCAATCCGACCCTCTCTTTCGTGAATTTGGTCAAGTCCGTGGAAGGGGAAGAAGGCAAGCGGTTCAAGAACTACTTCGTCACCTGGGATTACATGGTCGAGGAATATGGTGCGACCGCGACGCGAAACCACTTCTACAATGAGGGATGGTTCGAAACGAAACTCTTGCTGAAGAAGGAGGACAACTTCTCCTACCTGAGTTCCTCCGGCTGGATGTACGGCCACCAGAACTTCCCGCACATGCGGTATGCGGAAGTGCTCCTGATGGCGGCAGAAGCCTATCTCCAAGCGGGTGAAAACGGCAAAGCGCTTCCATATTTCAATGAGGTTCGTAAACGTGCGGGTGCTCCGGAGGTGGGGAGCCTGACCCTTAACGATATCCTTGTCGAGCGCAGGATCGAACTCTGGGGAGAGTCCCCGGTCATCTTCCAGGATATGCAGCGCTATCGTTTGGGCGAACAACTGTGCGGAAATCAGTTCGTGAAGTATCCTGTTTATACATTGATTGGTGAATATGCCTCCCATCCGGAGATTATTTGGCATGATAATGGTTTCGAAGAATTCGGATTCAAAGAGAAGCATTATCTGTTTCCTTACAGCAGTTCCGAGATGCGCTCCAATCCCAATCTGAAACAGAATCCCGGCTGGTAGGCCGGGGAAGAAATCATTCAGGAGGAATGGAATGAAAAAAATACTATTCGTTTTACAATTAGCCGTGCTGAGCCTCGTGGCGGCGGGACAACCTGTGTCGTCTCCCGCCAGAGGTGGTGCCGGTCCGATGCGGGGACCTGATTACGAATCGCTCTTTTCCGTTCCTGCCCGCTACGGGTATACCTATCAGGAGGAAATGGTTCAGGGAGGTTCAGACGCCAGGTTGCTGACCCGTATCTACCTTCCGGAAGGGGATGGTCCATGGCCGGTTGTGGTCACCCGGACGCCATATGTTTTCGGCGGGCGCGGGGACAACAACGCCCTTGGCCGGGAATATGCCAAGCGGGGTATCGGTTATATCCAGCAGGATTGCCGGGGAAAAGGTGGCTCGGAGGGCTTTTACAGCCCAAATGTCTATGAGCGCGAGGATGGGATCGCACTGTATCGCTGGCTATGCAGTCAGCCATGGTGCAAATCCTTCGGTATTTTCGGCAGTTCTTATACGGCACTGACCGGTTGGATCGTAGCAGATGCCGTCCCGGATAAACTCAAGGGGCTGTACTTGTCCCATTATGGGGTTGACCGCCATATCTCCTGCTACCGTTCCGGCCTGTTCCGGGAAGATATCATGAGCGGCTGGCTCATTGACAATGCTGAAGAAGCGATCCGCAAACCCGAACGCAAAGAAGGGCAACCGGTCGGAGAAAACTACTATGATTTCTACCTGTACCGTCCTCAGGTCGAAGCGGATGTCGCCATTTTGGGCCAGCGACTGGATTATTATCGCGACTGGATTACGCATACGGACTATACGGATCCGTATTGGAATACCGGTGTCTGGGGCGACCTGAAACGGATTCCTGCTGAGGTGAATGTGCCCGTGACCATCATCGCCGGCCAGTTCGACCACCATGAGGAAGGTACGATTCTGGGCTATGAAAGGCTCCGCCCGGAAATTCAGGCGAAGAGCCGCCTGATTCTGGGCTCCTGGAACCACAGTTTCCAGCCGACTCCGACCCATGTCCCTATTGATCACGCACGGGATTTCAATACGACCAAAGACCAATTCGAATGGTTTTATGGTCTGTTGGTAAAGGAGCAGAATCCGGTTCATGAGATCCGTGCCTATGTCATCGAGGAAGACAAGTGGGTCCAACTCGACGACTGGCCGGTCAAGGCACAGCAGGAAAAGGTTCTCTACCTGTCTTCCGGAAAGGCTTCCGACAAGGCGTTGCGCCTGTCGGAAAACAATGACCGGAAAAAAGGTCGCCTGACGTACGACTATGATCCCCGGAATCCGGTTTATGCCACGGGCGGTGAGACGATCTTCACGACGTCCAGCCGACGGGGCAGCCATCTCCAGCCCGAGATGGGTTCCCGCGATGACGTCCTGAACTTTATCACGGAGCCGCTGGCGGAGGACCTGACCATCGCCGGTGCCGTCAAGGTGCTGCTCAAGGTCAGCACGGATGTGGACGATACCTGTTTCGCTTTTACGCTGAGCGAAGTGGGACCGGACGGGAAGACGTACAACATGCGTACTTCCATTGCGACCCTCGGGTACCGCGACGGCCTGCTGAAGCCGCGGGTGACGTACAAACCCGGTAAGAAAGTGGAACTTGAGATTGTCGCCCTTCCTGTCATCTGGAAGGTCAGCAAGGGCAACCGGCTACGCGTCGATATCAAGTCCTCCAATTTCCCGGAATATGCCGTTCATAGCAATTACGCAGGCGTATGGGCCCTTCAGGGACGCTCACGTGTCGCCCATCAGAACATCTTCGTCGGGGGCAAAGATGGCTCTAAGGTAATCCTTCCGCTACTCGATGAATAAGCGGTTTCGTGCATCTCTTCGCGGATAGGAGGTCGCTGGTTCAAGTCCAGTCATCCAGACCTGATAATCAGAGGTATTTACGTAAAAGTAGATACCTCTTTTTTTGTCCCGTTGCTGATTTATGATTATCTTGCAGAAAAAAGCAAGAGAAATGCGGAGGCTTCATCTTCTGATCCTGTTGCTGTTTGTGGTTTCCAAGGCGATGGGAGTCAATCCGAAAGGATTCTATCTGGATAATCTGGGAAATGCTACGGAACTCCTGTCCGTCAAATGCATCGGACAGGATGAGGATGGCCTGATCTGGTTCGGTACGGACAAGGGACTGTATCATTTCAACGGCTATTCCGTCAAGTCCTACCTGGGGCGTATCAGCAACATCCAGACCCGCTGTATCCTGGCCTTGAACGGCAGTGTGCTGCTCGGCTACAACGGCGGCCTCCTTTCGTTCGACCGGATCGAGGAACAGTTCCGACAGGTCGAGTACTTCCGGAATGACATCGTCAATACCATCACCCGAAGCGGGGACATCCTGTATATCGGCACGGATTCGGGCCTGTATCAAGTAGAATACAAGGACCTGCATACGCCCGGTGCCATCGCGAAACTGTATTCCGGATCCGTGCGGACGATGCTGTTGCGCGGCGACCGGATCTGGACCGGTTCCTTCCGGGACTACGGATATTACCATTTACAGGAAGGAAAGTACTATCCGCTTGAATTTGAGGAAGATTCATCCCGTTCTCACTTCGTATCGACGATCTATGCCGAAAATGATTCCACGCTTTGGCTGGGTACTTCCCGGGCCATGGTCCGGATTGACCTTCCCCAATACAAGGCGACGAACTACCTGCCGATGATCGTGCTCCAGACGATCCTGGAAGACCGGGATGGGAATTTCGTACTGGGAACGGATGCCGGCCTGCTGCTGCATGACCGCAAGACCGGGCGGATCGAAAAACTCCGGGACGGGATCATCACCTCTTCCTTCCAGGACAGGGAGGGAAATTACTGGCTGGGGACGGACAACGGCCTGTTGCTGCTGCGCAGGAACCGGACTGTCACATCCCTGGCTCCCGGAAATCTCTCCTCCAATATCGTCCCGCAGACCATCCTGAAGGACCGGCGGGGACGGGTCTGGGCCGGTGGCCTGGATGAGATCCAACTCTATGAACGGAGGGAGAGGGATCCTTATGTCCCCACTTTGTTTTTCTCCGTCGGCAGCGTGTCGCATCGGATTCCCCAGAAAGTGAACAAGATCGTTGAGGACCGAAGCAGCGGAGATGTCTATGCGACCTCTGACGGTGGTCTGCTCCGTTTTGACGAGCAGTCACAAAGCTTTCACCGGATGCCCATCCCCATGGCCCACAACTGGGTCTACGATGTCGTGCTGGGCCAGGAGGATATGTGGGTTGCCGCTTACGACGGACTCTTCCACGTCAGGGACGGGGAAGTTTCGGCCTACCTGACGATGAAGGACGGATTGTCCTCGAACGATGTCGCCCAGGTGATCCGTGACCGGTCCGGGCGGATCTGGTGCCTGACCCGGGACCAGGCGGTATACCGGATCGGTCCGGAAGGCAATGCCCCGGAGCGTTTCCCGGTTGAAGATCATATGAGCAATCCGTATGTGGATTATATTCTCTCCGATTTGGAAGAAACGGTCTGGATCGCTTCGAAGAATGAGTTGATACAGGTCCATACGCTGCCGGAGGGATTCGAAGTCCGGAAAGTCATCCTTTCGTCCAATGCCGAGATGGCGGTCTATTCGCTCGCCGATATCCAGGGAAGGATCTGGATCTGTTCTTCCGCAGGGGTTTTCTTCGTGAACAAGCGGAGCGGGGAGATATGTCGTTTCTCTTCCGGAAAGAATTATGTGAGCCTGGCGTATGACCGCGAGACGGAGCGGCTGCTGGCCGGAACGACCGGACGGGTGGACGCGATTCCGTTCACGGAGATCGAACGCTTGTCCGGAGAGCGGCTGAGTCCTGTCTATATCAATTCCTTGCTGGTCAACGAGAGTCGGAATGTCTCTCGGAAGGAATTGGCTGACGGCGAGATCGTCCTGGGAAACAAGGAGAACAACCTCGACATCACGTTCTCGGATTACCGGTATGGCAGTGACCTGCTTCACCGTTTCGTCTATCGCCTCGATGGTCCCGGATCGCCGTGGAAGGAAGTGCTTTCCAACAATGTGATCTCCGTCGGAAACCTCAAGGCCGGAAAGTACGCCCTGCAGATTTCATCCGGTTCTCCGGGAGAGGATGTACCGACGTTGTTGACCATCCGGATCAAACGTCCTTTCTTCCTGTCGACGCCGATGATTCTGGCCTATCTGCTGCTGTTCGGCCTGCTCCTGTATGTCTTGGCGCGGCTGGCCAAACTGCAGAACAACCTCATGGTTGAAAGGAAAGAACGCAACCTGCTTCATGAGCAATTCCGGCAGAAGGAAGAGTTTTTCACGACGGTCTCCCATGAATTCAAGACACCGCTGAGTCTGATCCTCGCTCCCCTGAACAAACTGCTCCACGAGCCGCATGATGAGGAGACCATGAAGATGCTGACCATCGCCAATGACAACGCGACGAAGCTCAATGGTTTGGTACATAATACTTTGGATTTTTATCGGAATACGTCGAACGCTCCGGTCGACCTGATCCGGATCGATACGGATTTTGTCGAATTCGTCCGGTCCATCTTCCAGACCTTCAAGGATAATTATCCCAAACACGAATTCATCTTCAGCAGCAGCCAGCCCCGGATCATCACCAGCATCGATTACGTGAAGATGGAGATGGCGATCAGCAACCTGTTGTCCAATGCGTGCAAATATACGCCGGAAGGGGGATCCGTCATCCTGACGTTGGAACAGGACAGGGAACGGGACCAGGTCGTCATGAGGCTGTCGGATACCGGCATCGGCATCCCTCCGGAGGAGATACCGTATATTTTCCGCCGCTATTATGAGTCTTCCCGCACAAAGGGAAGCAACTACGACGGGACGGGTGTCGGGCTGTCCATTATCAAGAATGTCATCGAGAGCCATGGCGGCCGCATCGCCGCGGAATCGGATGATTCCGGTTCGACCTTTACGGTCATCCTTCCCTGCAAGGAAACAGAGACGGAGAGCGACAGCCGGAGCGAGGATGCTGCCAAATCCGAGGCGGACAAACCGCTGATCGTCATCGTCGAAGACAATGCCCCGATGTGCGCGTTCCTGGAAGAAGTTTTGTCCGATAAGTACAAATGCATTTCCTCCGCCAATGGCAAGAGCGGCCTGAAACTTTGCAAGGACGTCCTGCCGGACCTGATCATTTCCGATGTGATGATGCCTGTCATGGATGGACTGGAGATGTGTCGGCAGATCCGGGATTGCAAACCGCTTTCCCTGGTCCCGATCATCCTGCTGACCGCCAAGGGCGATGTGGAAACCGAGAGGAAAAGCATTGATATGAACATAGATGCGTTTATCCCGAAGCCATTCGACCTGCCCGTCCTGCTGTCCAAGATCGATCAGTTGATGGCGAACCGGCAGCGGATGGAACAGAAACTGCGGATGGACTTCATCTCGATCCGCCAGGAGGAAACCGAGGTCTCTCCCGATGAAAAATTCATCCGGAAAGTGACCGAACTGATCGAAGAGCATCTGGATGATTCGGATTTCTCCGTGTCCGCTCTGTGTCAATGCGGCGGCTTCAATGAAAAGCAGCTCTATCGGAAAGTCAAGCAGATGACGGGCCTGTCCACGGCGGAGTATATCCGCTCCATCCGGTTGAAAAAAGCGGCCATGCTGCTCCAGAACGGAAACTTCACCATTGCGGAAGTCATGTATTCCGTAGGCTTTTCCAATGCTTCCTATTTTACCCGGGCTTTTTCTGCGGAATACGGGAAGACACCCTCTGATTACAAGCGATCCCACGCCGGCAAAGAACCTTTATCCTGAGCTTATTAAAACGGTTTGGTAAAGAGATTGTCCGAACCGTGTCAAGGCTTTAAAAGCCGATTGGCTACTTTTGTTTCCGTAAGCTAAAACAAACGCCAACTTATGAAACAAAAGTTCAGCTTTTTCAAATCAATGCTCACAGTGCTGCTTCTTGCGCAGGCAACCTTGTTGTCTGCACAGAGTGTCAGCATCAGGGGTACGATCCTGGATCAGGACAATCAGCCCCTGGCAGGTGTGACCGTCATGGAGCAAGGCACCATGAACGGCACCGCTACTGACCTTGATGGGAAATTCGAATTCAGGGCATCTGGTCCTTCGGCGCAGGTCGAGATCAGCTGCATCGGTTTCCGATCACGTACTTTTGCTGCCTCCGAACTCGCAAGCATGAGCACCATCGTTTTGGAAGTCGATTCCGAAATGGTGGAAGAAGCCGTCGTCATCGGTTACGGTGACGTCAAGAAAGAGGACCTGACCGGTTCCGTGTCCGTGATCAAGGCCGATGAACTCAACCGCGGTTCGATCACCGATTCCTATGAACTCCTCCGCGGCAAGAGCTCCGGCGTCATGATCATTCCTGGCAACGGTGCTCCGGGTTCCGGTGCTCAGATCCGGATCCGTGGTGCGGCTTCCCTGAACGCCTCGAACAACCCGCTCCTTGTCGTGGACGGTGTCACCATCACCCACGGCGACCTCTCCATGATCAACCCGGATGACATCGACTCCTTCACCATCCTCAAGGACGCCTCCGCAACCGCCATCTACGGTTCCCGTGCTTCCAACGGCGTTATCCTGGTGACGACCAAGAAGGGTGCCCTGTCCGGCCTCCGGATTTCTTATAATGGTACATTCAGCCTCAATCAGAATTCCTCCCGTCTGGATATGATGAGCGCGAGTGAATTCCGCTCTTTCATGAAAGAACGTTTTCCCGACCAGGCGGCGGCGTTTGATGGAGGTGCCAGCACCGACTGGCAGGATGAGGTGACCCAACTCGGCATCTCCACGACCCATACCCTCAGCGTGGCCGGTAACACGAAGACCGGCAAGTTCCCGTGGCGCGTGTCCGGCGGTTATTCCCACCAGGGCGGTACCATCGTGGGTTCTTATAATAACAGAGGTACCGTCAATGCTTCCATCACTCCTTCCTTGCTGGATGACCATCTGCAGCTGACCCTCTCCTTCAACGGATCGATGACCGAAGGCTACAACCGCAACGTCATGAGTTTCGCGGCCCGCTTCAATCCGACCATGCCGGTGCATTTCACCAATCCGGACGGCAGCATCGACTATTCGACCCTCAATGGTTGGTTCAACTATGGTACGGGGAAGGGTGCTGATTTCGCTCCGAACCAGCAGTCTTACTACCAGGAGGCTGAAAACCCGGTCGGCCGTGCCCTGGGCGCCACCCACTCGGGCGCCCGTTTCAATACGGTTCTGAATGCAAAGGCGGTCTATAAGATCCACGGCTTCGAAGACCTCAAACTGACGGCCTCCTATGCGCTGGAAAGCCGTTTCTCGAAGACGACCAGCGGAGACAAGGTCGGTTCCTACCGGGCTGCCCTCAACCAGACGGCGCCGGGTGTCGGTACCTATAACTATACCGACAACAAGCGGGACAATACCCTGATTGAAATCTTCGCCAACTACAACCACGATTTCTCGGGTCACAAGGTCGATGCGATGGCCGGTTACACTTGGAACCGCAACTATACGCACAACTACTCTGAGACCCGTTTCGCCGGCGATTTCGGCGAAAACAAAGAGGATGACGTCTTCGGTAACCCGACGACCAATGACCAGGAGAATGTCCTCCTGTCTTTCTTCGGACGTCTCAATTACTCCTTCAAGAGCCGTTATCTGTTCACGTTCACCCTGCGTGACGATGCTTCTTCCCGTTTCTCTCCGAAGAACCGCTGGGGTCTCTTCCCGTCCGTAGCGCTGGCCTGGAACCTGGCTGAAGAGAACTTCATCAAGAAGATCAACGAGATTTCCACCATGAAGATCCGTCTGGGTTGGGGCGTGACCGGCCAGCAGGATATCGGTTCCAACTATCCGTATATTCCGCGTGCCAGCATTTCCACCAGCGTGACGAACCGCTACAACATGGGTGATTTCGGCGACAGCTACTACCTGACACCGGCCGCCTACGATCCGAATATCAAGTGGGAAGAGACCACCACCAAGAACGTCGGTCTCGACCTGGGCTTCCTCAAAGACCGGATCACGGCCTCCTTCGACTGGTACCAGCGCGACACCAAGGACCTGCTCAACAGCGTGTATGTCCCGTTCGGCATCAACTTCTCCAACACCCTGCTGACCAACGTCGGTTCCATCCGGAACAAGGGCTTCGAGTTTACGTTCAATTTCATCCCCGTGAGTACCCGCGACTGGAACGTGTCGATCGGCCTGAACGGAACCTTCCAGAGCACCAAGTTCACCAAGCTGACCACCACCGACGATCCGAACTACGGTGTCCCGACCGGCCAGATTTCCGCGACCAAGGAAGGTCACCTGGAACTGCATAAGGTCGGATATGCTCCGTATTCCTTCTATTGCTACCAGCAGGCCTACGATGCGGATGGCAACCCGGTCCAGAATGCTGCGGTTGACCGCAATGGTGACGGCATCATCACGGATGATGACCGCTACATGGTCGGCAAGAAGCCGGCTCCGGATTTCTTCGGCGGTATCAATTTCAAGGTCAGTTACAAACAGTGGGACTTCGGCTTCAACGGCCACGGCTCCATCGGTAACTACCTCTTCAATGATATCAACGGCTTCGCCTCCTCTTCGGCTACGGACTTCGGCTTCGGCTTTATCCCGAACTTCCACAAATATGTTCTGGAGCACGACTGGCGTGCGGCCAATGTCCCTGCGCAGAGCTACAGCGATATGTTCCTGGAGGATGCGTCCTTCTTCCGGATGGATGACATCAACCTGGGCTACACCTTCCAGACCCGCAAGTGGAATGCCAACTACCGGCTGGCCTTCAGCGTCCAGAACGCTTTCGTCATAACCAAGTACTCCGGTATGGATCCGGAAGGCATCGATGCCACGGGTATCGATACCCAGACGACGGGTACCTCCATGAGCAATATCATCTTCTGGCCTCGCCCGAGGGTGTATTCGCTGCGTCTTACCATCAAATTCTAAAACGAAACATCATGAAGAAAATATTTTCACTTTCCGCGATCCTTGCGGTCGGTCTGACAGTCTCTTCATGTCTGGGCACGTTGGATACGCTGCCGTTGAATGAAACGGACTTTACGGCCGACACGGCATACGGTTCCGAAGAAGGCAATTACATTGCCGGCCTGACCAAGGTGTATACCTGTTTTGTCAACACCAGCGACCTGCAGGTTGCGGATGCGGGTTCCTCCGAATTCATCCGTGCCCAATGGAACATCAATGAATGCAGCACGGACGAAGCGAAGAGCGCCATGCAGCAGGACTCCTGGGTCAAGGATATCAACGAAAACGCCTGGAGCGTCGCTGAAAACGCCGCGACCTATGCCACGTATGCCCGCAGCATGCATGGAATCTCTTATGCGAATGAATTCCTTCGTCAGACTTCCGATGACAAGTTGGACAGCCGTGGCGTCGCAGATGCCCTCAAGACCAAGATCCATGGCTTCCGCAATGAAGCCCGCATCATCCGTGCCTATTTCTATTGGGCGTTGATCGATACGTTCGGCAATGTTCCGAAGGTGACCGAAGAGACCGAGGTCGGCGCTACGCCGCCGGAGCAGGCTACCCGTCAGGAACTGTTCGACTATGTCGTAACCGAATTGAAGGAATTGATGGATTCTCCGGATACCCCGGCTGCCCGCAGCAATTATCCTCGCGTGGATAAAGGTTCTGCTGCCGGCCTGCTGGTCCGTATGTATATCAATGCCGAAGTCTATACCGGCAAGGCCATGTGGTCGGAAGCGAAGACAACCTGCGAAAAAATCTTCGGGATGGGTTATGGCCTCTGCCCCGAGTATTCCTGGCTGTTCTGTGGCGACAACGGTGAGAATCCGGAAGCCATTAAGGAAATGCTGATGGCTGTCTTCTATGATGCTGACCGTTATCGCAGCAGATGGGGCGGTACGACCTATCTGACGTCCGGTGCTGTTTCTGCCGATTCTAAAGCGCTGATCGGTGACAGTGACTCCTGGTCCAGTATTCGTACGACCAATGCATTTGTCACAAAGCATTTCAATGTGACCAACGTGGATCCTGTAACCGGTACCTATGACTGCGAAGATGACCGTGGCAAGTTGTTCTACATCAAGGGTCGTATCGGTACGATTACGAACATCTCTGATTTCAACCAGGGTTGGGAAGTCCACAAATACTCGAATGTGCCGCACGATCAGACGCCGGAAACCTGTACAAAGAAGCGTTTCGGAATGTGCGATTTCCCGCTGATCCGTCTGGCCGATGTCTACCTGATGTATGCCGAGGCTTGTCTCAGACTGGGAGATACTTCTCCTGCAATTCCGTATGTGAATCAGGTGCTGGATCGCGCCGGGGTTCCTACCATATCCTCTTACGATGCGGATTGGCTGCTTGAGGAACGGGCCCGTGAACTGTATTGGGAGAGCCTCCGCAGGGTCGACCTGATCCGTTTCGGCAAGTTCACTTCCGGTACGTACCTATGGCCGTACAAGGGAGGCAGTTATGATGGACAAAGCATCCCGGAATTCCGGACCGTTTTCGCCATCCCTCCGTCCGAAATGGCTGCCAACCCGAAGTTGACCCAGAATCCTGGTTATACTGAATAAAATTGAATCGCTATGAAAACCCTAAGATTAATACTGGCATCCCTGGTAGCTGTCCTGGCTTTTGCCTCCTGTGAGAAAAACCTTGAGGAACTCCGGTTCTCTGACAATCCGACGGCTCCCGTCCTGAACCAGGCCGGAGACATCAACATCACGGCCGAGAATGAAAAATCGGGGACCTATACGCTGACTTGGAAAGCGGCTGATTTCGGACTTCCTACGGAAATCGTCTATACGGTCGTTGGAAAGAATGGCGGAAAGACGGCAACGCTTTTCGAGAACATCCGCGGAACCTCTCATGTGGTCAAGAATGATGAATTGAAGACCAAACTGGTCTCTTCGCTTGGCGTCAAGGCAGGTGAGAGCACGACCCTTTCATTCAGTTTGACCGCGACCACCGGAAGCGGATATACGGTTCTGACTTCCAATGAGGTCTCGGTCAAGGCCCTGGTTGAATAAAAAGATATACCAACAAATCAATAGTCATGTTCAAGAAAATCATTTCAGCGGCCTTTTTGGCCATGGGATTGTGCGTGATGACCTTCGCGCAGTCTCGTGAAATCACCAAATTCGACGCGGACTGGAAATTCAAGCTGGGCGACCAGTCCAATGCCCAGTCGGCCGGGTTCAACGACCGTTCCTGGCGCTCGCTGGACCTTCCCCACGACTGGAGCGTCGAGGGGGAGATCAAGGAGAGCAATCCCGGAGCAGGGGCCATCGGTTATTTCCCGATGGGAATCGGCTGGTACCGGAAGACCTTCAACGTCCCCGGCTACAGCAAGGACAAGAACTACTCCATCGAATTCGACGGCGTATACATGAACAGTACGGTCTGGATCAACGGACACAATCTGGGTACCTGGCCGTATGGTTATTCCAGCTTCTCCTATGACCTGACGCCGTACCTGAAGGCCAGCGGCAACGTCATCGCCGTGCGCGTGGACAACTCCGCCCAGCCGAACTCCCGCTGGTACAGCGGTTCCGGTATCTACCGCCATGTCCGGCTGGTGGCGACCAACAAGACCTACTTCGAGAAGTGGGGCGTGTTCAACTACACCCAGGAAGTCGCCGGCGGCAAAGCGGTCGTCAAGATCGAGTCCCGGATCACCAATGAGCTCAAGTCTCGCATGAACGGTACCGTCCGTCAGGAGGTCATCGATGCCAAGGGCAACAAGGTCGCCGACACGGAAGTCGTCGTCGAGATCCTCGCCGGCGTGACCCATCCGGTCATGCAGACGATCGAGATCAGCAACCCGACCCTCTGGACGCTGGAGGAGCCGTATGTCTATACGCTCCGCTCCACCCTTCTGGACGGTGACAAGGAACTGGACTGCGTAGAGAATGTCCTGGGCGTCCGTACCATCAACTACGATGTTGACAAGGGCTTCTTCCTGAATGGCAAGCATGTCAAGATGTACGGTGTCAACGTTCACCATGATGCCGGTATCGTCGGCGCAGCCGTCCCGGCCCGTGTCTGGGAAAGAAGGCTTGAAATCCTCAAGAGCGGCGGTTGCAACGCCATCCGTACGGCCCACAACCCGCCGGCACCGGAATTCCTGGATGCCTGCGACCGCGTCGGCATGCTCGTCATGGACGAAGCGTTCGACCAGTGGGTGGCTCCGAAGAACCCGTATGACTACAACCTCTATTTCTACGAGTGGCACGAGCGCGACCTCGACGCGATGGTCAAGCGTGACCGCAACCACCCGTCCGTCGTGATGTGGAGTATCGGTAACGAGATCAAGGACCAGTACACCGATGTAGGCCCCGGCATCGCCCGTGAGCTGATTGCACAGTGCCACCGGCTGGATCCGACCCGTCTGGTTACCGCCGGCAACGACGAGATCGCTTCCAATACCCCGGCGACTCCGGAATACCTGGCCGCTTTCGAGAACGACATCGTCGGCTACAACTATCCGGACCGCTGGCGTGAGAGAAAGGAACTGATGTACTCCATCGACAAGGCCGCCTTCCCAAACCGCCGCGTGGTGGCTACCGAAGCCGGCGGCGCCGGCGGCAGCCGGGGTGGATACATGTGGTCCGGCTCTACCGGCCGTGGCGGCTTCGTCAGCATCGACACGGAGGAGCGCTGGAAATTCACCCTCCGGTATGACTACGTCATCGGCGACTTCATGTGGACCGGTATCGACTACTATGGTGAGTCCCGCTGGCCGGCCAAGGGTTCCGGCTCCGGTTACCTGGATGCCTGCGGTTTCAAGAAGGACGGATACTATTTCTTCAAGAGCATCTGGACCGACGAACCGGTCCTCCACCTGACTCCGTACTGGAAATTCCCGGGCCACGAAGGCGAGATCATGCGGCTGGGCTGCTACACCAACTGCGAAAGCGTCGAACTCTTCGTCAACGGCAAGTCCTATGGCAAGAAGGGTGTCGAATTCCCGCGCTACGGCCTGACCAAGGGCTGGGGCCAGGGCAACGGCCGCAACTACCGCGGCACGACCTCGCAGCTCCACCTGGAGTGGGATGTCGAATACCAGCCGGGTGAGGTCAAGGTCGTCGGTGTCAAGAACGGCAAGGAAGTCACCGAGGTCATCCGCACCTTCGGCGAGCCGGCTTCCATCCGCCTGTCTGTCGACCGTCCGGAATTCACCACGGATCCTGACGACGTCGCCCATGTGACCGTCGAAATCCTGGACAAGGACGGCAACCTCTGCCAGGATGCGACCAACCGGGTCAAGCTGACCGTGAATGGTGCCAAGGTCATCGGTATGGAGAACGGCAACATGCGCGACCTCTCCTCCATGCTGGTCTCCGAGCGAGATACCTGGTGCGGCATGGCCCTGGCCATCCTTTCCGCCGACAAAGCCGGTACCGTTACCGTGAAGGCAGAATCTCCGGGCTTGAATGCTGCCGAGATCTCTTTCCGGGCCAAATAGTAAACGCAAAACAAATCAGCCATGAAACACATTAGCAGAATCCTGATTGCCGCCGTCTTCGGCGCCGGAATGCTTCTGGTAGCCGGATGCAGCGGGAACAAGTCGGCAAAGAATGATGCCGACGGGCAGCAGCTTTTCATCGGAGAAAACATTGCTGTCGCGAACACGCAATATGGCAAGGTGAGGGGATATATCTACCATAACCTCTACCAGTTCAAGGGAATTCCTTACGGCGCCAGCACGGCGGGTAAGAACCGGTTCATGCCGCCGCAGGAACCCGAACCGTGGGACGGCGTCCGCCTGGCCCTGAATTATGGCGACATGGCGCCCCAGATCGTCCGCTATGACCGGAGCCCGGAATCGACGGCCGGTTTCGTGGACAACTGGAATTTCTTCAATGCCAGTGAGGACTGCCTCCGGCTCAATGTCTGGTCTCCGGGCCTTGACGCGAAGAAACGTCCGGTCCTGGTGTATTTCCATGGCGGCGGATTTACGAGCGGAAGTGCCATTGAGCAGGACGGCTACAGTGGTGAAGGACTTGCCGCCTACGGCGATGTCGTCGTCTGCTCGGTCAACCACCGTCTGAATGCGTTCGGCTACACCGATTTCGCCAAGGTCGGCGGTGAGAAATACGCCCATTCCGGCAACGTCGGTATCCTGGACTTGATCGCTGCATTGAAGTGGGTCCACAACAACATCGAGAACTTCGGCGGCGACCCGGGCAACGTGACCATCATGGGGCAGTCCGGCGGTGGCTCGAAGGTCAGTATCGTGGCGACCATGCCGGCAGCCAAGGGCTTGGTCCACAAGGCTGTCGCCCTGAGCGGCAACTCTGTCCGTGCCGCCAATAAGGAGCATGCCGAGGCCCTCGGCGAGTTCATTCTCAAGGAGGCCGGTCTCCGTCCGAACCAGATTGACAAGTTGCAGGAAATGCCTTGGGAAGAGTATTACGCCCTCGCCAATGCCGCTGCTGCCAAATTTAACCGCCTGTATGGTACCGGTGGCGGCAGGGCCGGATTCAGCCCTGTCGGCGATGGCCTTGACATTCCTGCCGGCACCTTCTTCGATCCGGCGGACAACACCATCCCGAATGTCCCGATGATCTATTGTACGGTCAAGCAGGAGCGGAATCCCAACCGCGACAAGCCCGAGCTGGAGAACGTTACCCTGGAAGAGGTCATCAAGCAGATGACCCCGACCTATGGGGACAATGCCCGCGCTGTCGTGGAAGCCTATGCCAAGACGTTCCCGGAGTGCCGTCCGATCGAAATCTGGGCCCTTCTGACGGGTGTTCGTACCAACGTCGTCCGTTCGGCCAATACGAAGTACCAGCAGGGAGCGCCGGTCTATGTGGCTTGGTTCGGCTGGCAGCCGCCGCTGTTTGACGGCCGTCTGCGTTCCTTCCACTGCCTGGATATCTGCTTCTGGCTCCACAACACCGACCTGATGGTGACCCACACCGGTGGCGGTGCCCGCCCGCGGGCCCTGTCCGACAAGATGGCCGATGCGCTGGTTGCGTTCATGAAGACCGGAGATCCGAATTGCGCATCCCTCCCGACCTGGCCGAAGTATACGCCTGAAAAGGGTGAAGTCATGGTCCTGGATGACGAGTGCGTCGCCATGAATGATCCGGACCGTCCGGCCCGTCAGGTCATTGAGAACCTTCAGCGTTAGCACGTCATAGGTAAATCGGTTTTTAGAAATGGCCGCTCTGCTCTTTCCGGGCGGAGCGGCTTTTAAACAACAAGAAATCAACAACGAGATGAAAAATAAGATTGCAGAGAAATTCCATTCCCTGTTCGGCACCGACGGCATCTTCTTCGCCTCGGCGGGCCGCATCAACCTGATCGGCGAGCACACCGATTACAACGGTGGCTACGTATTCCCGGGCGCGATCGACAAGGGAATCCTTGCGGATATCCGCGTGAACGGCACGGCAAAGGTACATGCCTATTCCCTGGATTATGATGAGTATGTCGAATTCGGGCTGAATGAGGAGGACAAGCCGGAACAGGCCTGGGCGCGCTATATCTTCGGCGTCTGCCGGGAGACCGTCAAGCGCGGCGGCAAGGTCGAAGGGTTCG
>JAFUUB010000041.1 GCA_017483985.1 Bacteroidales bacterium
ACCGACACCCACCTGCGGGATGCCTACAATTATGCACAGGAACGCTACCGCATCGTCCAGCAGAAGATCTTTACCGAAGGACAGGACAATTACCTGGTAGTTCTCGGTGATCTCCCCCACAAGGTCGACCAGGCCCGGATCGACTGCATCGACAAGTACAGTACGACGTCCAGGAAAAGCAGCATCGTCAGTGAATGGAGGGGGCCGATGGTCGTCTGGTTCACCATCCTAGTCTTGTTCTATATCATTATCGCCACCATCCTCGCCAACCTCCTGGTCCGCCTGACCATACGGTGGGTCAAATACTTCCAGACCGACTATTTCCAGGAACACAAGATGATGTTCGTGCTGCTGGCCGGCGTGATCATTTTCGCCCTGACGATCACGGTCGTCAACATGGTCTCGGAGATGAACTTCCTGAACATGGCCATGCCGCTGCTGGCCGAGTTCGCGTGGCTGCTGGCGGCCATCTTCACCTCCCTGCTGATCCGCCTGAGAGGTTCCGAAACCCGGCAGACCCTGACCGGTTACTTCCCCATCATCCTGATGGGCCTGATCATCATCACCTTCCGCATCATCTTCATCCCGAACAGCCTGATCAACCTGATCTTCCCGCCCATCCTGCTGGCTTTCACCACCTGGCAATTCTTCGAGGTCAGGCGTTGTAAAGGGAAGGTGCAGCAGAGCGATTTCGCCTTCCTCTGGCTGACCTTCGCCGTCTTGCTGGTCGCCACGGGTATTGCCGTATTCGGCTATGTCATGCTCGCCCTGGTCGTCGTGATCTGGTGGATCTTCCAACTGACCCTGATCCAGACCATCTTGGCCGTCTATTTCCTGCTGACCCGGTATTACGAAACCCACCTGTCGGGCCTGGTGAAAGAGTATCGCGCCAAGAACGCGAATCTGCCGCTCCGCTGGAAGGGAGCCTTCATCGAAGTCTCCTGGGGGTATGACCTGGTCAAGATGGTGGCCGTCCCCCTGGCCGCCCTCTGGTCCATCCCGCTGTGTATCTACATGGCCGGCAACGTGTTCGATCTGGGGAAACTGGGCATGGAATTCTTTACCAAACCGCTGGTCAACGTGGAAAAGGTCATCCAGCTTTCCCTGCTGAAAGTCCTGATCGTCGTCTCCCTGTTCTACTTCTTCCGGTATTTCAGCTATGCAGCGAAAGCCCTGTACCGGGTCTGGAGGACCCGCTCGGCCATGAAGAAACTGGGCGACGTCGCCTTCAAGGAAACCTCCATCAATTTCACCCTGTCCGACAACATCATCAGCCTGGTATCCTGGGGTCTGTTCCTCATCATTTCCTTCCTGCTGCTGAAGATCCCGACCTCGGCCATCACCATCGTTTCCACCGGTTTGGCAACGGGTATCGGCTTCGCTATGAAAGATGTGCTGAACAACTTCTTCTACGGCATCCAGCTGATGTCCGGCCGCATCCGGGTCGGCGATGTGATCGAATGCGACGGGATCCGCGGAACGGTGGACAGCATGAGCTACCAGAGTACGCAGATCCTGTCCACGGACGGGGCCATCATTGCGTTCCCCAACAGCACGCTTTTCAGCAAGAACTTCAAGAACCTGACCCGCAACCACGCATACGAAATGCTGCAGATCCCCTTCGGGGTCGCCTATGGCACCGATGTGGAGCGGGTCCGCACCCTGGTGACGGAAGCCCTCAAACAACTGCAGGTAAAAGACAAATATGGACGCGACGTGGTCGATCCCAAGCGCGGCGTCACCGTCCGTTTCGACAGTTTCGGGGACAACAGCATCAACCTGACGGTGCTGCAGTTCACCACCGTGGACACGCACTTCACCTACGCTGCCCAGGCCAAGGAAATCATCTACAAGACCCTGAACGAGAACGGAATCGAAATCCCGTTCCCGCAGCAAGACATCTATGTGAAATCCATGCCGGAAAAATAATCATTCCCGGACGAGGACGATCCTGGTATCCATCGCCCGATTGATCTTGCGGGCGAAGTCCCGAAAGTCCGTATACCGTTCTTTCGGGAGACGGCAAGGCTTGAAAACGTAGCGGACAACCGTTGTAAGGACCTGCCCGTCAACGGAGGAAGAGGCGTGGAAATCCGCCCATTCCTCCGTCAGGTCCACCGGGGCCGGAAGAGACTCGAGCCGGAAGCCTTCCGGGAGTTCTGTTCGGATGACATCCTCCCGGGCATATCCGCCACGGACTACCAAATCGTACTTCCGTTCACTCCGCTGGAAAGTCATGGCCTGTGCCACCGGGTTGAAAGGAACGAAAAGCCGGTTGCTGCTGACCTGCGCATAAGAGCCGGTATCCATGGTATAGTCGATGGAAATCCGAGGAACAAAATCCGCCGTCCCGGCCGATGAGAAATTATCCCGGATACCCGTTACCCGGACATGTTCCGGATGGAAAACCATCGCCGCCGTAAGGGAACGGGCCTGTTCCTCAGGTTTCCTGGCCTCGAATCCTATATAGGGCTCCGCATCGGACAAAAAGAGATCCTTGCACGCCGTCATGGAAGCGGAACCGTCCGCATGCAAATGGATTCGCATCTGTACGGAAGTCCGGCGCAGGGAATCCGGATAGGCGGGAACACGGATCATGCCGCCATCCCCTTCCCGCACCATGACGACCTGATGACCGGCAATCGAAGAATGCCGGTACCCCAGCGGGTATTTCGGATTCGTGCACTCGATCCAAAGCGTATCGGCTTGTTCCGGAACCGGGACGGCCAGCATGACATGGTTCATCTGTCCGAAAGAAGAGAAACCCGGGAAGAAATCGGCGCGATCGGTATTAAGGATCAGGTAATCCGACGGGACACCGGCTTCGGCAAGCATGGCGCGCATGAAATTGACCAGCGCCTTGCAGTCTCCGAATCCGGTTTTCACCACAGTAGACGCTGGGAATGGCTTGTAACCGCCCAGACCGTACTGAATGCTGACGTATCGTGTATTATCCCGTAGATAACGATAGATGACACGGACTTTCTCCTGTGTAGTGGTACAACCCGCCGTCATCTCCCGGACCTTGGCCCTGAAATCCTCCGGCAAGTCATCCGATCCTTTTTGCAGGTCATAATGCCAGCGGGCGACATCCTGCCAGGTCCGCTGTGAACCGGAAGAACCGCCATAGGTGAAGTCGCACGGAGCAGCAAGGACGAAGGGCAGGAATTCCAAAGGAGACGGCATCTGGTGTTCTGCAACGAATCCCGGCAGATGCCCCACCTGCCAGGTATACAGATCGTGTCCACCCGCATGCGATACCTCCGGATCAGAATAAGGGGCATAATACTGGATGGCTGTCCCGGACGGTACGGAGATTTCATACCGAGCCTGGTCGACGGAAACCCGCTCTTCATCTACCGGCATGAATACCGGAAAATGGGCGACGCCTTTCCGGTACGAAACGGAATACTCGTAACGGACGGTATACGGATACGTGGCGGAAGGCACGTAATAGACGGCATACTCATCCTCGGCCAAACCGGAGGACAAGGACTGGGACACCAGGTCCGTCTTCTTCAGTTTGGAAATGACCTTGCCGCCATGCGAAATGGTTCCGGAAAAGGATGACAACGAGGTGAAGGAATCGGTATTGACCAGGAACAGGGCCGCCGCCTCGCCGTCTTCGTCCAGGACCTGTATTTCCTTGACGACCTTGCAGGTGCCGTTCTGGGGAGAAGACATGCTGAACCGGATGTCCCAGTTACGGATGACGGCATGGTCCTTTTCCTGGGCATTCAGCTGCACTGCCGTCAGCAGTAGAACGGCCCACACCATCAATTGTCTCATAACTTTTTCAGCACAATGGTTTTATCATAGATATTGCACAGTTGTTCCCAGAAGGAACGAACGACAGGATAATCTTCTGCAACGGCAAATACGGCGTTTTGCTGGAACATGTAGGAGACCACGACCTGGTCCGGGGAAGGCTGGGAACAGGTGAACTGCACGCGGGATTTCAAAGGATCCAGGATATAGACGGCGTTTTGAGGGAGCTCTTCCACTGCAAATCCTTCCGGAATCGAAATCCGGGCCTGGTAGGTAATCCGCTTTTTGAACGGGAAATCCATCGCGACCTGACGCGTTTCATCCCGGAACTGCGCCCGGTCATGGAAAGTCGTGGCAAAGGGATCCAGGTAAATCCGCCCGGAAGCGACATCATACGACCGCTCGAATTCCTCGTTCAGGACGGCATTGGAAGAGAAAACATCCATGCCGCTGACGGTCAGCGAAACAATCTCCACGCCTTCCCCCACCTCCTCCTGGCTGATGAACTCGTCCTTGTCTTTATAGGACCCATAGCTCTTCTTCAGCGCATAGGACTGCTGATTGGTCGCCTGACCCGTCATTTTTCCGGTTACCAAACCATCCGGAGCAAGACGCATCTCGCAATTGACAACCAGTTGGTTGCTTCCCAGACCGGAGATATCGACCCAGTCCCCCCGCAGGTTTTCGGGTCGGATGATACGGGCGTTCGCAATCAGGAAATCATCATCCAGCACATTGACGTATCCCTCCTTCGGGGCGGCATCCAGATAGAAGGTAGTTCCGGACGGGCCCGTCACGCTCAGGATAAACAGGTCAAAAGCATCGACCGAAATGTAAAAATCCGGGACATAACCGGAAGAACGCCGGCGGACCATCAACGGAAGCACATCAAAGCCTGCTTCCTTCAAAGCACTACCGGTCAAGGCATTGATATCGGCCGCCGAGCCGGTGCGCTTTTTCAGTGTTTCGGCGTTCTTCTGCGGAATCAGCGCCCGCGTCCCGTCCCATTCCACTTTCGAGAGCACCAGGTCCCGGATGGCGGCAATCAGGGCTTTTTCATCCTGGAACTGGTTTTTCAAGGCAGCGACTTCCTCGCTGAAACGGCATTTCGCCCGGGTCTCCGTCCAGATTTCCGTATCCCTGATCAGTTTGTCAATCTGGTCCCAGGTGTAACTGAAATTCCGGGGCGCGGTGCCGGGAATCTGCATCTGCGATACTACATAATAGACCGCAGCCTTGTACTGGTCCGGATTGTAGCTCAGTGACTCGGCCCGTAAGCCCGGTGCATCGGTCAGCTTATAGTTATCAATCCTGTTGTTGAACTGGAAGCCCGCCACGATGGCCGGTACTTCCGTATTGGTATATTCGATATTCTCCGAACCCCGCGTCATCTTTCTCACATAGAAGAAATCCGGGAACGAATAGGATGCCGTCGCCAGGTTGACGGGGACGGATCGCTGCAAAAAGACATTCGGAACGTCATAAAAGACATTCGAAACCTGTTGGAAAGTCACTTCTATGACAGACCCGACCTTGACATTCTGGGGAGAGAAACTGACGGATTTCACTCCGTCACGATAGGGCTCGGTAAAGACATACTTCTTATCCATTTTCGTCTCGACCATTTTCTTTCCTTCCCGGTTGAACGTCGAGACTTTGATCCCGGTCACGGCTTCGCCCAGGTCGTTGTCAGTCCGGAAATACAGCCGGTAATCGGCATAATCACGGCCGGATTCCTTGAGGATCTTGATCCGTTCATGGGTTTTGTGGACCATCCGCATCCGCAGGTCCAAATCGACGGAGAGCGTCACTTCGTCCTCGCTGAGGAGAACGACAGCAGCGGCGGAAGTATCGGCATCATAGACCGCCATATCCAGTTCAGCATCGGAAATCTTGCCAAACTTCGGGTCGACAGGAATCTGCTGGGCGCGCAGCACCAACGGCAGCAAAAGGATAGAACAAGCAAATAAACGTCTCATAGTGGCTCATTTTCCGAAAGGTAAGAAAAATATTGAATAAATAACCACCCTTCGCCCGGATTTCGGCAAAGGGTGGGAATAAGCCATCCATGCGGAGAACCGCTCGAAACTGAACTTATAGGCGACCCCGAGGGTGAAGCGGTCCGTATGGACCGACGTGACGGGCGCCTTCAGCACCCCTTTCTTGCGTTTGGCGCTGATATCCTTGTCCGTCAGGCTGTCATAAAAGCCATAGAAGTCCAGGGAATGCCACACGTTGATCTTCCATTCCAGGCCGAGGCCGGCACGCAGGCGGTTCAGGTAGGAATCGCTGAAGCCCAGGAACGCGGAGGTCGCATACGCATCCGTCGTCGAAGCGGCATCCCATTTCGGATCATTCAGGCCGAAACGGGCCTCAACGAAGGCATACGGTTCGATCGGGGTGTACGTCATCTTGTAAGCCACCTTTCCGCGCAGACGGAGCGCCAGGGCATTGCGGGTGGTCTGGTACGTATCCAGCGAAGGCTTGGTCCGATGGGTCATCTGCAGCCGTTCGCGAAGGCTGAAACGCCAGTTCCCGTATTTGTACGTTTCCGTCAGGTCGAAGGAAGCCCGGTGCCGCCAGTCCGTGTAGTTCTGGGTAACGGATTCACCGCCAACCGTCTGGGTTTCCGACTTCGGCACGGCAATGGCATCATAACTCAAACCCAGTTTCAGCCAATCCGTCGCCTTATAAGACAGCGCCAAGGTCGTATAGGACCGTTCAAGACCGAATTGGTTATCGAAACGGAGTTCTTCTCCAAGGGAAACATGGAAACCGGTCATGATGACCTTGTCAGCCGTCGCACTGATGCGGGCGCCGAAGCCGCCGTCTCCGTCATCGGACTGCGCTGCCATGGGGAGGCACAGGCAGCCCAGGGCTGCCATAAGAAGCAAGGTGCTCTTTTTCATCGCTTTTCCTCCTGCTGTTTTTATTGTTCAATGAAATCCTTCGCACGGGTCAGGGTATCGATGGAATTCTCCTGTCCCTTTTCCAAGGTGTAATAAATCTTGATAAATGCGGCATCCCTGAGGAAATCCACATGCCCGATCTCCAGGTTGTCGATTTTCACGCCGACCCGCTTTTCCAGATCCGCAACCAGTTCCGCCCGCCGCTCCGGAACGATCAGGTCGATCTTGTCGTAGAGCACCAGCTTGGTCGAAGAATGACTGACCATCCGGTCGCTTTCGAAGAACGCGATCAGTCCGATGATCAACAAGTTGGAAAGGGCCATGAGGCCGACGCTTCCCCAGGACAGCACGTAATGCGGGTCCATGCCGGCGGCTCCGGCCAGCCGGAAGACCGGGGCCAGACCGTTCATCGCCGCAAGCGCAATGATCAGGAACAGATACGTCATTTCCCGGACCGGACCCGTCTCCGTCCGGTCCCGGACAATGCCGAAAATGGCGAAAAGGCCCAGGGTCAGTCCGACGCCCACTTCCACGTTGCCCATCATGTACAGGAGCATCAACATGGCCGATGAGAAGACCATGAACGTGAAATAATAGTCCCGCCGGCGGCTCTTCCGGTAATAGAAGAACTGGACCAGGATCCAGCAGACCAGCAGGTTAAGGAAGAAACGGATGCAAAGTTCAGTCAGGCTTTGGGTGGTTGTCATCATCGCATCCGTGATGGTCTGTACGTCGACCAGTTCATCGCTGATGTCGTAATTGCCGAAAGCGGCCAGGTCATCATCCTGTATGAAATTCATGATTCGCATGGGGATTCGATTTTTTCGTGTATGATTTTCTCTATTGTCTTAACTTTCAACTTAAAGCGGTTCTTTTTCGCCGTCGGGTCCGTCAGTACCGTGCCGATGCAGTATTTGCTGACGCGGACCGGCTTGATCCGGTGCTCGAGCAGGATCCGTTTCATCTGGCTGTCGGTCCGCCCATCTTGTTTCAGCTCCACGATCACCGCGGGGCCCAGTCCTGCATCCAGCCCGCTGGCGACATTGTGGAAATGCAGATGGAAGTCGATGGTCAGCCGCTCCGTCAGACCCGCATTGACCAGGGTGATCCGGTCAAAGGCCGTCATCACGCGCGGGCTGAGCATGTCCGCCGTATAGTCCGATTTTTCCGCCAGGAACGAACAGGCTTCGGGGATGGCCCGGAAATCTTCAAAGGCCCCGGACGGGATGACCATCCGTTTTTTGCGGGTCCGGCCATGGTTGTTCTTGCGTTTGACTTCGAGGAAAGTCAGGCCTGAAGAGGCATAGACCCGCGTACGCACTTTCTGACGGGTCAGGCGGCGGTTCTGGTGGTCCGTATACATCTTAAGGGCGGGCGTATCGAAATACAGGGAATTGTAGTGGTTCACCCGTTTCCCGCCCACTTCCAGGACACGATATCCCAGGTCCAGGGCATCCGAAAGCAAAAGGGTCAGCATCGACGTATCGGTCACATATTTGTTGTCGATGCGGTTCATCAGCTTCACCCCGTCCATTTCTGCCAGGGAAATGGACGGAAACTGCTCCAAAAGCCGGGTATGAGGGGAATCAGGCATCTTCGGTGATATACTCGAAAACCTTGATGGTCATCAGTTTACCGGATGCATTGTAAAGGTATTGCACTTTTTTCCGGCCGAATTCGTTGTACTCGTACTTCTTGACTTCGACCAGTTTGTTGCGTTCGTTGTACACCAGTTCACGCGACGCCTTGCCGCCCCCGTCGTATTCGTAACGCTTCCGCCATTTCTGGCCTTCGGTGGAGTACTCGATTTCCTCGATCTTCTGGCCTTCCGCATTGTAGGTGGTAACATGGTCCAGGATTTTTCTGTTGGACCGGGCGCTGGTGTTCCATTCCTTGATCACCAGGTTCTTCTTGTTGATTTTCTGCTGTGTCTGGGCAGAGGCCAGGGCGGGAAGGAATAGCATCACTGCCATCGCCGCCATCCATGCAATCCGTTTCATGGCCGGAGATTTTTATTGAGTTCCATTCAAAGATAGCAAAAGGCGTGCTCGGCCCGTGCGGGATTCAACGAACCGCCGCTTTTTCCAAACGAACGGAATCCGACACGGCTGTCAGCGTATCCAACGCGGCCCGGAAGAGCCGGGCGACAGAGTCCAGCGCCGGCAGCGAATCTGCCGCGATCGGGTCGGCGTCCGGCGATTCGAGGGTCAGCGGATTGACGGGAGTGCCGTTCTTCCAGACCCGGAAGTCCAGGTGCGGCCCCGTCGCCGTGCCGGTCATGCCGACATAGCCGATGACATCCCCCTGACGCACATGGTCTCCGACCTTCAGGCCGGCGGCATACCGGGAAAGATGCAGATAGGCGGTCGTATAGACGGAATTGTGACGGATCTTGACCGTGTTGCCGCCACCGCCGCCCCAGCCTTTGCTGATGACCGTTCCGTCGCCGATCGACATGACGGGCGTGCCGGTCGGTGCGGCATAGTCCACGGCCGTATGGGCGCGGGTATAGCCATAGACGGGATGCTTGCGGTGGTAGGAGAATCCAGACGAAATGCGGGTATACTTCAGCGGAGCCTTCAGGAACGCCTTTTTCAGGC
>JAFUUB010000001.1 GCA_017483985.1 Bacteroidales bacterium
CCCGGGCCGCCGGGGAATCGGTAATCAAAGGGCTCTATAAACTTGCCGGAGGCATCCTTGGGATGGAAGAATCCGGTTTCCGGATTAAACAAGTTCCTGTAATTCAACGACCGGCGGCGAAACTGTTCCGCTTCCTTCTTCCGGCCAAGGAAGTCGGCGATCCGGGAGAGGCACCATTCATCATAGGCCGTCCCCAGCGTGACGGCTACGGGCTGCCGCTTTTCGAAACTGTGGACGTTAGGGTCCGTTTCTTCCTCGCCGGGCCTCAAGGCCGGGATATAGCCATGTGCCTGATAGAACTGGTCGATCCAGCCGGCTTTCTTGCCGGACCATGGCGCCAACGTTTTCTCCAGCAAGGCCCTGCGGCCATACTCGAATCCTTTTTCCGCATCAACGGACAGCCCTTTGTACAGTGCATCCGCAATCATCGCAACGGCATGGTTGCCGTTCATGCGACGGGAATCGCCCGTCACCTCCGGGAACGTCGGAAGCCAATTCTCGCCAGTCTGCTCCGCCATCAGCAGGTAAGACCGGATGATATCTTCCTCCGTTTCCGGGAAAAGCAAGGCGCGGAGCGGATGAGCGGCCCGATACGTATCCCAGATCCAGTCGTCCGTATAGAAAGGATGGCCGCCATCATCATGAACCTGACCGTCCGAGGCGCTGAAATACCGACCATCTTCGCTGATACAGACCGGTCTTTCCAGGATCCGGTAGAAAGAGGTGTAAAAGACCGCCCGCTCGTCTTCCGTCCCTCCATGGACCCTGATCTTGCCCAGCGTCTCGTTCCAGATGGCTTTCGCCCGTTCCATGACGCCCTCAAGGTCGAATCCGGACTGCTCCCGCTGCAAGTTCCGACGCGCTTGTTCCACACTGATAAACGAAATGCCATATCGAAGCCGGAGGGTCCGGGTGCCGGAGGGGAAAACCAGCCGGAGCGCCGAAGCGTTCTGCCGTGTTTCCAGCGTCCGGACCGAACGGGGCGCCACTTCCGGTTCGAGGTACAGATAGACGCTGACGTTGTCGGTCAGTTTCTCTCTGCCGCCGAAACCGTCGCCAAGACGTTCGAGCGTCCCGTTCCGGGTCCGAAGGGAAATGGAAGGCGCTCGTGCTCCCGGAAACGACAGTTCATAGATCGCACTCTGCGTTGCCGGGGCGAACCGGACATGGATCCGACCGTCGGCCAGGTCGGCCTCGTAAGAATAAGGATGGATGTGCTCATTGTCATAGCGCATCCGCTCGACCGCCGCGGCTTCCGGCCCGTCGGAAGGCGAGATCGTAAACGCGGAACTGCCCCGGTGGCTGGTTACGATGACCGGAAGGCCGTCCACAAGCTCCTGGGTATAATCGTACCGCTCCGGGGTGACCCGGAGCATGCCGCCGGGCAGATGAATGGTCGGAAAGGTCGGTACCAGCAGATGGCTGATGTTGCCCATGAAGGGATTGACATAGTCCGCCGGGGACTTGGTATCAGCAGGTTCCTGCAGACTCTCCCGCCGAAGCTCCGGGTACCGGGAATAGATCAGTTCCTGTGACTCTGCGTCCAGCTCGCATAGGAGCTTCGGCCGATCCTGCGGACGGAGGCCTTTCTGGTTCATGACATTCATCAAGGACCAGTCTTTCACCGGATGGTCAGGCGTGGCGCCGGACGGCTCCCGCGCCGGCAGATCATAGCGTGTGAAATCAATGACGCGGGCCGGTTCTCCGTCCTTATGCCAGTCTTTCAAGAGAGCAAGCCGGAAGGTTGGATTCATGAACCATCTGATTTCCAGATTATTGTATGAATCTCCAAGACCTGATCCCCGTTCCTGGAACGAGTAGTCCCAGTCATTGGACGGATGCGCTTCGCGCCATATCTTTCCGAATTCTCCGAAGGTTACGAATTTCACATCCGGCCATCGTTCCCGGGTCTCGCCCACCCATCTTTCCATGGCCGGGATCATCAGTTCCTTGCCGAATTCGTGGTACATCTGGGTTTCCCAGATATTCGTGACCCACCCGAAACCGTTGTGGCGGAAACCGTCGTCAAAATGGATGCTTTCGGTATGCATGACCTCCTGTTGTCCCAGTTCGAGTCCCCATCCCTGGTAGGTTTCGATCGGGCCCACGCCACGCCGGCTGTTGAACTGACCGATGCCGTGGCCCGAAGCTCCGCTCCGGCGGGCGCAGATGAAATCCATGGTCCATCCGTCCAGGTTGACACAGTCAATGAAGTCTTCCGGGCCCTGGGCAGGTTTGCAGAAGTGTTCCGTGGAAGGGTAAAAGGGATAGGACGGAGAGCCGTCGGCGCCGCCCCCGTCGATGGCATGCTGGCTCCAGATGACGGCGTGGGCCACATGGATGTTTTCTTTCTCTGCAAGGTATTTCAGTGTCCCGGCGGACAAGAAGCCGCCCATGATGCAGTCAGGCCTGTATCCTCCGCCGACCAGGTCCGTGATTTCCGCAAGCGCTTCAGATATTTCTCGGTTAATCCGATCCTCCGGAAGGTACATGGCGGGAAAATAACCCGGAAAATAACTGATTTCGTCGCCATAGCGGTAATGGCATTCTACGGCGTACTTTCGAATCTGAACATAGTTTTCGCGTGTATCCTCCAAAGCGTTCAGGGTAAAGCCCCAGGTCAGGCGGCCGTCCGGATTGTTCCGGGCGAAAGCTTCGCGGAGGGCGGTCACGCTTTCCAGCGTATGCCAGTCGGATTCTTCGCGGGGATGCAACTTTACGTCACGGGAAACCTCCCAGGGAGTCGTCCGGACCATCAGGCAGAGGGTGACATAGCGACCGCCTTCCAGCTGCTGGGCGTTGACCAGCCCGGAACCCAGGAGTAAAAGCAGGGTGAAAAGAAAAAGCCGTTTCATCGGTGTTGTGTTATCAGTCCTCGGAGTATCATTCTTTCTCCGGTTGAAACAAATTTAGAAATATTCTTCCTACTTTTGTATGTTTTGTAACTGTATTTCATGGCAGAAGAGAATTTTTCAGATATCGGCCGGGTTGAGGCCCTTGCACGTTTGTATGAAGGAACGCCTTTCCATCCTGCGGAAAACCTGCAGTTTGAAACCGGCGGGAAAGCTTCCGTGGCTTCGGCCAGCCGGATGTTGCTGGAAGGCATCGATTTCAACCTGGTCTATTTCCCCTTGAAACACCTGGGCTACAAGGCCGTGATCGCCGTCACCGGCGAACTGTATGCCGCCCTGGCGCGTCCGCGCCTGCTTTCCGTCCGGCTCGGGCTTTCCGCCAAACTGGACCTCGCACAGGTCCGGGAGATCTGGACCGGCATCGTCGCCGCGGCGAAGGAGCATGGGTACGGCAACGTGGACCTCGACCTCGGTCCGTCCCGGAACGGGCTGTCCGTCAGCGTTTCCGCAGTGGGAGAAACGGCCTTCCTGACCGCGAAGAGCCGCCCCAGGCCCCAGAGCAAAGACCTGCTTTGCGTAAGCGGGAACCTGGGCGGTGCCTTCTTCGGTCTGCAGGTCCTGGAGCGGGAGATGCGCCGGTTCGATGCCGACGGGACGCAGCCGCAGCTGGAGAAATACCGCATGATGGTCGGGTCCTATCTCAAGCCGGAACTGCCTGCCGGCATCGTGGCCCAGCTGGAAGAAACGGAAATCTTCCCGTCCTGCGCCTGTCTGGTGACCCGCGGCCTGGCCGACGCCGTAAAGCGGATCGCACGGGCAACCGGCCTGGGCGCCAAGGTCTATGCCGACAAGATCCCGTTCGAGGGGAATTCCTTCGATCTGGGCCGCGAACTGGACATCGATCCCATATCTGCGGCGATGAACGGCGGCGAGGACTACCGCCTGCTGCTGGCCGTGCCGATCCTGAAACTGGATAAGTTCCGCCATGATTTCCAGACCTTTGACATCATCGGCCACCTGGCCCTTCCCGAAGCGGGCACGGTTTTGGTCAGTCCGGACGGGCTGGAACACCCGCTGAAGGCCCAGGGCTGGAAAGATTAAACCTGGGACCGTCTTCCCTGTCTAATGTCACATTGAAGAGATTACAGATAATCCGATAAGTTTTATGAAAAAAGTACTCGCAATCGCTGCCGCCGCGATGATGTTCGCCGGCGCAGCTTCCGCCCAGAACCTCGGCGGCCTGCTCAGCGGTCTCGGTTCCGCTTTGGGCAACGGTAAACTCGGAGACACCGTCTCCAAGGTCATTTACGGCTATACCGGCAACCTCAACGCAGTCGACCTCCCCGGCAACTGGACCTATACCGGTTCCGCTGTCAGCTTCGGTGGTGACAACGTCCTGTCCAACGTCGCAGGCGCCGCCGCTTCCGGCACCGTCGAATCCAAGATCGACTCCTACCTGCAGAAGATCGGCATCACCGCCGGCGCCATGCAGTTCACCTTCAACGAGGACCTCACCTTTACCTGCACCGTCAAGGGCATCCCGGTAAACGGTACCTGGCAGACCTATGACGATGCCAACCGCATCAAGCTTCAGTTCGGCAAGACGATGAAGTTCCTCAACCTCGACGGCACCCTCACCAACACCGGCAGCGGCTGCCAGATGCTCTTCAACGGCAAGAAATTCCTCCAGTTCGCCAAGGCCATCATGAGCGTCGTCGCCAAGCAGAGCACCACGGCCAGCGCCCTGAGCAGCCTCGCCGGCAACTACAGCGACATGCAGATCGGTGTCTCGCTGAAGAAGAACTAAACTGCATCCCGATATCGGTTTTTTGCGCCGACAATAAGGTTCGGCGCAAATCACTGAGGAGCAGAGATATAGATAAAAATACAGCTATTTAGCGCAATTTTGGTTAATTTAACCGGAATTGCGCTATTTCTTTGTTTCAGCCGGATATGTACACGGAAAACCCTGCAGAACAGCGATTTGTTGTACAAACCCCTACAAAAAGCCGGGAGAAGGAAGAATTGCCCGGGGTTTGTACATAGAAAACCCTCTAGGACGGCATTCCGCTGTACAAACCACACGGAATTGCGGGGGAAAGAGAGGATTTCCTGGGGTTTGTACACAAAAAGCCCGCGGGAATCCGGTTTTACTGTACAAACCCGTCGTCTAGGGAAGGACCTTAACACTAGAATCGGCGTTTTGCGCCATCGCTAAAAACAAGGGGTCGTCCCACAAATAGGTCATAACTAATTGAAATTCAGAGTGATAATTTATTATATTGATTATCAAGTGTTTACGGCTATGAGATTTTTTGGAGAGCAAAAGATTTTGTAACTAATTGATTTTCAATATCAATTTTGAGAGCCGTGAGAGTTTTGAGAGGGACGAAAAGTTGGTGTGCGGGATTTCTCATCGTAACTTTGCATCAGAGAAAAACCACTAACTGACTGGCATTATGGAACAGAAAAAGACACTCGCAGCCAGTCTCGAAAACAAGAGGCTGCTGTTTGCAGAATTGGGAATGATTGCGGCGCTGCTGGCTCTTTTGGGCGCGTTCCAATACAGTACCGCGCAGGCTAAAGTCGCCGCCCTGGAGACAGGACCCGCACCCGTGGACATCGAAGAGATGATCCCCATCACCCAAGAGGAGCCGCCGCTCCCGCAGAATGCACCGGTCCTCCCGGTTTTGACGGAGGAAATAGAGATCGTTGACAATGACATCCCGATCGAAGACGTTTTCACGAGTCTCGAGGATACCAAGGATCCCGTGGTCATCCGGCCCTATGTGGAAACGGTCGAGGACGAGGAAGTCGAAGATGAGGTGATCCCGTTCGTCCTGGTCGAGAAGAAGCCCCGGTTTAACGGAGGAGATGCGAACGATTTCAGCCGCTGGGTTAATTCCCGGCTGGTCTATCCCGAAATCGCCAGGGAAAACGGATCGCAAGGAAGGGTAACGTTGTCCTTCCGGGTGAACAAGGACGGCAGCGTCTCGGACGTCCGGGTGCTGCGCTCCTCCTCGGATGCGTCACTGGACCGGGAAGCCGTACGGGTCGTATCCGCCTCCCCGAAATGGGAACCGGGCAGGCAGCGGGACAGGGCGGTCGACGTGACCTACACCTTCCCCGTCATCTTCCAGCTGAGATAGGCGGAAGGACGGAAAAAGAATGGAAATAAATTGTATTGTGTTTGAAATAATAATGTGTAACCACTAACTGATTTTGACTGACACATTATTAAATGGCGTCTGAATGGCCAGAATATTCAGGAACCGGCGTATGACATTTTTGGTTTGCAGGTCATACGCCGGTTTTGTATCTTTACCGGAAAACCAAGAAGCATGAAAAAGATCCTCCTATCCCTGCTGCTGGCCCTGACGCTCCTGCCGGCCCGCGGACAGTTGCGCCTGGTCGGAAACGGCCGGCTCAGCGGAGACATCGTCCTGGCTTCCGGCGAAGCCTCGGACCATGAACGCCAGGCCGCACAGATCCTGCAGCGGTTCCTGGGCGAGGCCACCGGCTCCCAGCCGCGCATCAGCCCGAAAAACGGACAGAAGGGAATCCTGGTCCTGAAGGACTTGTCCGTCCGCACGGTCTCCGCAAAGGAGGCTGCGCCCGAGAACCGGATCGGCGAAGATGGCTACCGGCTGACCGTGACAGACCGGAACGTAACGCTCGAAGGCGAAGGGAAGGGCCTGGTCTACGGAGCCGTGGAATTCCTCAAGCAATACCTGGATATCGACTACTGGGGTGGCGGGGAAGCCTATGTCCCTGCCTGCAGGGAACTGACCCTCCAGCCGCAAAGGAAGACCGTCAACCCGACGTTCCGCTACCGCCAGAGCCAGAATTACCAGCTGAAGACAGACCCCCTCTACAAGGTCTGGTACCACCTGGAAGAGCCGCAGGAGGTCTTCGCGGCCAATTACTGGGTCCATACCTGTGACCGGCTGCTGCCGGCCAGCCGCTATGGAAAGGAGCACCCGGAATACTATGCCTTCTACAACGGACAACGCAACCCGGGCAGCGCCAGCCAGTGGTGCCTGTCCAACCCGGAGGTCCTGGAGATCGTCTGCGCACGGGTCGACAGCCTGTTCAAGGCCTATCCCGACCATAACATGATCAGCATCAGCCAGAACGACGGATCCGACACCTACTGCCGGTGTCCGGACTGCACCCGGATCATGGAAGAGGAAGGCGGCCCGTCCGGACCGATCCTGCGGTTCATCAATGCCGTTGCCGACCGGTTCCCCGACAAACAGATTTCCACCCTGGCCTACCTCTTCTCCGTGCAGCCGCCCAAGAAGACGGTCCCGCGCCCGAACGTCTCCATCATGCTCTGCGACATCGACTGCCGCCGCCAGACGGCCCTGACCGAGAACCCCTCCGGACAGGAATTCATGCGCGCGCTCGAGGGATGGAGCCGGATCTGCGACAACCTCTTTGTCTGGGACTACGGAATCAACTTCGACAACTACCTGTCCCCCTTCCCGAATTTCGGGACGATCAAGGCCAACATGGACATCTTCCGGACCCATGGGGTCAAGATGCATTTCAGCCAGATCGCCAGCGAACGGGGCGGAGACATGGCCGAACTGCGGACCTACCTGGTGGCCAACCTGATGTGGGACGGGACGGCGGCGCTGGATTCCCTCGAACGCCGCTTCCTCGACCGATACTACGGCACGGCCGGCAGGCCGCTCTATAAGTATATCCAATTGATGGAAGGAGCGGCCGTGGGGACAGATGTCGACCTGTTCATCTATGACTCACCGGTCTCCTACAAGGATAACATCCTGAAGCCCGCGCTGCTGCGCCGCTACAACGCCCTCTTCGACGAGGCGGAGGCCCTGGTTGCCGACGATCCCGTCCGCCTGGCCCGGGTGCGCCGCAGCCGGCTCCCGCTGCAATACTCCGCCCTGGAGATCGCCCGGACGGATCCGGACCGGGATTTCGACCAACTCCGCAAAGACCTGGCGCTCTTCGAACAGCGGACGGCACAGTTCAACGTCCCGACCCTCAACGAACGGAGCAATGCGCCGGCAGACTATTGCCAGCTCTACCGGGAACGCTATCTTTCGGATGTGACCGCGAACCTGGCCTTCGGAAAACCGGTGAGCTACCTGATCAATCCGCGTCCCAAATATTTGGAACTCAGCAAAAAGGGCCTGACGGACGGGATTTTCGGCGGTACGACCTTCGTCGAGAACTGGATCGGATGGGAAGGAACGGACGGAGCCTTTGTCATCGACCTGCAGCAGGAAATGCCGGTGCGGAGCATCAGCACGGATTTCCTCAAGCAGTTGGGCGCCTGGATCCTGCTGCCGAAACAGGTCCGCTACAGCGTGTCGACGGACGGGAGCTCCTTCAAGGGAATCGCCTGCATCGACCTGCCGGAAGACCGGGGTATCAAGGTTGAGTTCATCCCGGTCGTGGCACAGTGCAACGAGAGGGCCCGGTATATCAAAGTGGAAGTGACCGGCACGAAGACCTGCCCGCCGTGGCATTACGGCGTCGGGAATCCCTGCTGGTTCTTTATCGACGAGGTGCTGGTCCGGTAATTACTTGTTGAAATACTCCAAGAAACGGTCCTTGTCCGGTGCTTCGGAGGCGGAGATGCGCCCCTTCAGGCGCCAGATCCGGTTGTAGACATATTGCTTGTCCCGCTCCATGAGGGTGGAAATGGTGGTCGAAGAGAAGCCGGCCGCCACATAGGCGAACAGGCGAAGGTCATCCTCCTTCAGTTTCGGGAACTGCGCCCGGAAGGCGGTCATCACGCCGTCATGCTCCGCATTCAGCAGGTCTTCCAGTCCTTTGGGATCCGTGCGGAGGCCGTCAATCACCGATTTGGCTTCCTTCAGCACCTTGGACTGGAGGTTTTCCGTGCCTTCATAGATATAGAACTGCTCGCAGAGCCGTTCCAGTACGCTGAATCCCGATTTTTCCAGGATCTTGGACGAACCGGCTTTCTGCAGGCGGGCCTGCAGGTCCTCGGCGATGCTCATGATCCGGTCCGTCTCCGCCTTTTCCTCCGCCAGCCGCTGCTCGGCACGCAGGCGGTGAATCCGGTAAATGAACCCGCCTGCAACCAGGCCCAGCACCAGCAGCAGGGCCAGCACCCACTGGCGCATCCGGGCACTGCGCAGCCGCTCGGCCGCGACCAGGCTTTCCTGCCGGAAATAATCCTTCTGCGAAGCCAGCGCCGTTTCCCGGGCAGCCTGGCGTTCCGCCGCATTGTCGCTGGCCATGACGGCTTCCAAGGCTTCCAGCGCCCCGGCCGCATCCCCGGAACGGGCCTTGACCTGGTATTCGCGGAACTTGACCTTGGTCGCCTCATCCTGGCTCTCCGCATCCCGGATCGCAGCACGCAACCAACTGTCCGCCATATTCTTATCCCCCAGCAAGGAATAGGCATACGCCGCGATGCCCTCATCGGTGCAGGACAGGGGCGTCCCCAGCTCACCGGCCACCCGCTCCAGCATTTCCAGCGCGAGTACGGGATCCTGCCGCAAGCCGCCGCCGTCGGGATCCTCCACGCCGACCAGGCAGAGCGCGGCATAGGACTGCAGCGTGCGGACTTCCAACAGGGTATCGCGGTCCTGATGGGCCCCGAACAGGGCGGATTTATACAAGCCCTCCGCCCGCTGGTATTCTTCCATGTTATAATAGGCCTGACCGGTCTCGAGCAGGGCCCGGTTGGCCTCCCGCGTCTCGCCGGCCATGGCAAAGGCCTCGGCCGCCCGCTCCATGTATTCCGCTTCCTGCAGGCTGTTGTAAGAAGCATTGTAGACGCGGGCCATATCCCTGTAAATCAAAGCTTTGGTCTGATTGTCCAACGCCAGGGCCTCGGCCCGGGCCAGGGAAACGGCGGCTTCGTCATACCGGCCGTCCCGGTATTGCCGCTGCCCCTGGTCATACCAATATTCCGCATTGACGGCGTTGCGCAAACCGGGTCCGCCGCAGCCGGAGAGGACTGCAGCCAGCAACATCAAGCAGGAAATCATTTTTCTCATGGATGCATTGCGGTTTGCGCCGATAAAGATACATAAAAAATGTAAGCGTTCGTTGAAAAGATTTGGGATTCAGCGGATTTTTTTCCACCTTTGGACCCACTTGCGTTATGTTTTGAACAAACTTTCTTTTAGTAATGAGAAAAGAAAAACAATCCTATGAGGCCCCTCTGGCCGAACTTCTGCCGCTGCGCATTGAGAACAGCATCCTGAATCTGTCACAAATTGATTCCGGCAACGGAAACGACGGAGAAGATCCCACTGACAATTATTGATTAATCAGAAAAAGCCCCCTGATGAGAAATACATGCAAATGGGCAATGCTGGCCGTCTTGGCCGGTTGCCTGTCCGCCTGCGCGACGCAGGAACTGGAAGCCCCGCTTCCGGTCAAGGAACAAGGGACCCGGGTACATTTCACCGCAGGTCCGCTCCAGACGAAGACCGCCTTTGCCGAACCGACGGTGGAAGATGGTGTTGCCACCTATCCGACCCGCTGGACGGCCAACGACACCGAGGTCGCCATTTCCCTGAACTATGAGGCGGCCATCGCGGCCGGCGTCGTCCCGTCCTCCGATTTCACCCGGGCCGATTTCGAAGCCGACTTCGCCGAAGCCAAGGCCTCTGCTCCCTATACGTTCTATGTCCTGAGCCCGGCCTCCGCCCTCCAGGCGGTCAGCGCCAGCCGCAAGGCCCTGACGGTCAACATCCCGGCCGTGCAGACCCCGCTGGCCACCTCCCCCGATGAGGCCGCCCAGATCCTGGTCGCCAAGTCCGCCGAGAGCCAGACCCTCCCGGAGAAAGTCGACGTGCATTTCGCGCACCTGACCGGCTACGGACGCCTGACCCTGAAGAACCTGCCCGAAGGCGTAACCTCCGTCACCCTTGTTTCCCCCGAGCAGCAGTGGGCCGGCACCTGGTATTACAATACCGAGGACGGCAGCGTAGAGGCCAAGGAAGCCTCTTCCTCCATCACGGTCAAGACCGACGCGACGGGCGACATCTGGTTCGCCTGCGCCCCGGTGGACATGAAGGGCAAGAAGCTCAAGGTTTCCGCCACGACGGCCAACGGCGTGTATGAACGGGAGATCACCCTGTCTGGCAAGAACGTCGACTTCACCGCCGGCCATGTCTACAAATTCTCGGTCAACATGGAGTCGGCCGAGTTCATTGAGAACACGAAAGAGGTTTATTATGAATTGGTTACCGATGCTTCGACCCTGAAGGCCGGAGACGAGGTGATCATTGCGAACGTGCCGGACAACAAGCTTTCCAGTTACTATGCCATGAGCACCGGTTACCAGACCAAGTATCGGGAAACCATTTCCGTCACCGTCGAAGAGAACAAGATCTATGATCCGGCTGAAAACGTCGAAATCTTTACGCTCGAAAACGGGACTTCCAGCGGAACGTTGTCCTTCAAATCGAAGGCAGGAGCCTACATCGCTGCCGGAGGAACAAATAAAAACTCCATGACCAACACCACGACGAAAGGTGCGACAAGCAGCTGGCGAATCTCGATTTCAGGAGGAACGGCCACCATGGTGGCCCAGTCCGGTTCATATATCTACCTGCTCTTCAACTATAATCAGACTCCGTACCGCTTCGCCTGTTACCAGGCAAGCAATGCGAACAACTTGAATATGATGTCCAAAGTTGCCCTCTACCGCAAGACGGAAGGCGCGGCCATCCCAACCTCTGATGACCCGATCCTGCAGGAGGAGACCTTCGGCGAGTATCTGACTTCCGGAGAGACTCTCTATATCAAGGGTTCCCAGCAGCTGAGCCGCGAGTACCAGGGCGACAAGGTCATTTTCGCCATCCTGGACGCCGAAGCCCAGACCGTCATTGAATTCAGCGGAATTCCTGCAGCGGCAACGATGGGCGATTCCTTCACCCTGATCCGCCGCACGGTAGCAGGGAAGAAAACCACATCGACCCAATCCTACGATGTAACGGTCGTCGGCGAAGCCGGCTCGAAACTCTGGCTCTCCGACGGGGCCGGTAATGCATTCATCGTCAAAAGGTAGAAGATCATGAAAAAGAACATACTCCTCGCAGCCGCCGCGCTGCTCCTATCCATAAGCACCTTCGCCGGACCCGCCTATCCGGGCCGCATCGTCCGCACCCAGCCGGACGGCACCACGATCGGCATCTACCTCCATGGCGATGAATGGCACCACTGGATGACCGACGACCAGGGCAACATCGTCCGGGAAGACGAAGACGGCTATATCCGTGTCGTCAACCTGACGGCCGCCCAGAAACTGACCATGGAACAAAAAGGAACCGAGAGACGGGCCAAGGCCATGGCGACTTTCAAAGCGGCAGCGGCCTCTTCCAAGAATTTCGGTTCCCCGAAGATACCGGTCCTGCTGGTGGGATTCAAGGACCAGGCTTTCACGAAGACGGCCGCCGAGTTCGACGCCATGCTGAACACCCCGGGCTATAGCGACAACAACGCAGTCGGTTCCGTTCTGGACTTTTACAGAGACAACTCCTTCGGCGAATTCACGCCGGAATTTGAGGTGCTCGGCCCGGTTAATCTGGACAACAATATGTCCTACTATGGCGGAAACGATTCCAATGGCGATGATAAACTTCCCGAAATGGCCCTGATCCATGCAGCCCAGAAACTGGATGCATCCGTTGATTTCAGCCAATATGACAATGATGGAGACGGTACGGTCGACTTCGTCCTTTTCTATTTCGCGGGTTGCGACGAAGCGCAGGGAGCCAGTTCCAACGCCATCTGGTCCCATGCATGGTACCTCTCCTCCAGCACCAATGCCTACAATAGCCGGACCTTTGACGGCGTCAAACTGAACCGGTATTTCTGTACGGCGGAATTGAAGGGGTCCAGCGTTTCCGACGGTGTCATGTGCAGCATTGGAACGACCTGCCATGAATTCGCACACACCCTGGGCCTTCCCGACTTCTACGATGCGGATTATTCCACCAATGGGAGCGCCGCCAACATGTACGATTTCGACTTGATGGCCAATGGCTCTTACAACAACAACTCCACAACCCCGCCGTATTTCACGGCGGAGGAACTCTGGGAGATCGGCTGGCTGTCCAATATTCCGGAACTCTCCTCGACCGGTTCCGTCACCATGCAGGCTATCAATTATCCGGGCGCCAAGACCTATACGGCCTACAAGATCCCGACATCCGTCACCGATGAATATCTCGTGTTGGAGGTCCGTGGTGGCACCGGATGGGACGCCGCCCTTCCCGGAGGACTCCTTGCCTACCATGTCGACCGTTCTTCCAGCTATGTATCCCGCTGGTCGGCCAACACGGTCAACAATTACTCCGCCCATCCCTGCTGCTATATCGTACAGCCTTCCAATCCGACCGCAACCTCTTTATATAGCGGTACCATGAACAAACTCGTTTTCGGAGGCACTTACAAGGCCTTCACCCCGACGGCCTGGGGCGGAAACGATACGGGCTATCAGCTCAAAAATATCACGTATTCCAACGGTGTCGTCACTTTCGATGTCACGAATTCCAATGAGAAGGGAATCTGCGGAACCATTACAGATACGGACAAGAATCCGCTGTCGGGTGTCACTGTTTCCATTTATGCGACAAGCAGTTCCTCTATTTCTGAAAAAGGTGGTCTCTCCGACCTGATGCGTATTACCACGGTGCGGAAAAAGGCGGAAGGCGCCCCGGTCGCAACGGCCGTAACCGATGCCGGCGGCAATTACTCCATTACGCTGCCGGATGGCGGGACCTATCTGGTCCGTGCCGAACGGCAAGGCTATGTCGCACAGGAGAAATCCACGGAAGTGGGCCGGATTGTCACGATGGATTTCACGTTGCTCCGGGAGGGAGAAGAACTCCCTTCGGAACTCGTAACCTTCCCCGAAAATGCGGACTTCGGCAATTACGGAAGCACCTCATATGATTCCTGGGATATGCTGGTCTCGAATATCTATCCCGCTTCCTATCTCAGCGCCTATACCGGAAAACAGATCAAGTCCGTTTCCTTCATGGCCGGAGGAACGTCCATCGATAATTTCACCCTGGTCGTAGACTACGGCGACACCCGTGCCCTGGCCCTTTCCATGGAGCAACCGAACCTCGATGAATGGGTCACCGTCGATGTGACCGAACACGAGTTGATTATCCCGGACGGAAAAGACGTGTTTGTCGGATATGGCGGAAACATCTCCGGCAATTATCCGATTTGGGCGGCAGTTACGGAAGACAGCGAATTGGTGGGCTATATGGCCGACTTTGATGCCAGCGATCTGGAAACCGTCGCCTGGGATATCTGGGAAGGAAAGGTTTTCGCCATCAAGATCACCGTCGGCGACTATGTCAAACCGGACACCGGCTACAACTTCATCGCCGATCCGAAGAACGGCAGCTACAGCGCCGGGGACCTCTTCGAACTGAACCTGATCGAGACCACCGGTGACCGCAAACCGACCTCCGCCATCGAGTGGCTGCTCGATGACGAACCTGTCAGCGGCACGTCCGTGACCCTGACCGCCGGCAGCCATGTGATCGAAGCCCGCTTCACCACGACGGCAGGCAACAAAGAGGTCGTAGAACTCGAATTAGCAGTAAACTAAATACTTAAACCTATAATGCAAGGACCCCG
>JAFUUB010000004.1 GCA_017483985.1 Bacteroidales bacterium
CGGATTTCCTTTTTCCGCTCCTGGATTCCCTGGGGCAACTGGCGTCCGATGCGGGCGACCGGCGACTCCGGGAGATAGGGGAAAATCTCGGAATTGACGAACAAAATCTTTTTTGCAGAATCTCCCATGGTCGTTGAATCTTCAAAAATTCGTCCACAAAGATAAGATTTTTTTTTCATATTTCCATAAATCACTATCTTTGACATCAATTTGGGTAACTATGGCTAGAGGTGAAAACAAGATGATTCGGCGCAGGCTGGCGAATGCCTACCTGTCCTCGGTCGTCAGCATCAGTCTGGTGCTGCTGCTGGTCGGCGTGGCGAGCCTGCTGCTTGTCAATACCGACAGCGTTTCGGACTATTTCAAGGAGAACATGAAGGTGACGGTCCTGATGATGCCGGAAGTCTCTGACCAGCAGGCCATGGACTACCAGGCGGTGCTCGATTCGATGCCGTTCATCCGGGGGACCGAGTTCATCTCCCGCGCCCGCGGGGAAGAAGAGATGGCCCAGATGCTCGGCAAGGATTTCCTGAGCGTCTTCGAGACCTCCCCGATCCCGGTGTCGGTCGACGTGACCCTGGATGCCGCCTATGTCTCCGAGGACAGCCTGCAGGTCGTCAGCCGGACGATCGCGGCGTCTCCCCTGGTCGATGAGGTGGTCTACCAGAAATCCCTGGTCGATGCGCTCAGCACCAACCTCGCCCGGATCTCACTGGTCCTGGGCGTCTTCATCGCCCTGCTGCTCTTCATCTCCTTCGTGCTGATCAGCAACACCATGCGGCTGAACGTCTATGCCCGCCGCTTCACGATCCATACGATGAAACTGGTCGGTGCGACCCGGTCCTTCATCCGCGGCCCGTTCCTGGCGAATTCCGCCCTGCTGGGCCTGTTCTCCGCCCTCGTGGCCATCCTGATGCTGGTGGGCCTGCTCTATGTCCTGCGCAGCCAGTTCTCGCAGCTGTTCGAACTGTTCCGCCTCGACCTGCTGCTGGTCGCCATGGGCATCGTCGTCGTCTCCGGCGTGGTCATCTGCGTCGTGAGCACCTATTTCGTCGTGGGCCATCTGATCCGCCTCGACAAATCCGAACTGTATTATTGATAGACTATGGATAACAATTTCGCGATAACCAGAAAGGGACTCCGGTTCCTGCTCATCGGCCTCCTGGTCATGGTGGCCGGCTATATTCTCATGATCGGGGGCGGCAGCAAAGACCCCAATGTCTTCAATCCCGCCATGTTCGACTTCCGCCGCCTCGTCGCGGCTCCGCTCGTCATCCTCTGCGGGGTGATCATCGAGATCGTCGCCATCATGGGTTGCTTCCGGGACAAGGAGAAGAAATCATGAGCTGGTGGCAGGCGATCCTCCTCGGTATCGTCCAGGGACTTACCGAGTTTCTTCCGGTCAGCAGCAGCGGCCATCTGATGATCTTCAAGGAATTGCTCGGCGTCGATGCCGAAGGGTTCCTCGACTTTACGGTTACCGTCCATTTCGCCACGGTCCTCAGCACCATCGTCGTCTTCTGGGGCGCGATCTGGGCGTTGTTGAAAGGCCTGCTGAAGTTCCGCTACAACGATGAGACGGACTATGTCTGCAAGCTGATCGTCTCCATGATCCCCGTCGGCATCGTCGGCGTGTTCTTCAAGGACCAGGTCGAAGCCCTGTTCGGCGACAGTCTCCTCCCGGTGGGCGTGGGGCTCTGCATCACGGCTGCGCTCCTGTTTTTCTCCGACCATTTCAACCTGTTCCGGCGCTTTGCCAAGTCGCCGGATACCGCATACCGCAACGGCATCTCCTACTGGCAGGCCCTGACCGTGGGCGTCGGCCAGGCGTTCGCCGTCGCGCCGGGCATCTCCCGGAGCGGCACCACCATTGCCACCGGCCTGCTGTCCGGCGTACGTCGCTCCGACATGGCCCAGTTCTCCTTCCTGATGGTGCTCGCTCCGATCATCGGGGAGCAGTCGCTCGATCTGCTGAAAGTGGCGACGGGCGAGGCTTCCTTCGGCGGAGGCGTCGGGCCCGTGGCGCTGGTGCTGGGCTTCGTGTTCGCCTTCCTGTCGGGCTTGCTGGCCTGCCGCGCGATGGTCGCCCTGGTCCGCAAGGCGAAACTCTCCTGGTTCTCGCTGTACTGCCTGCTGGTCGCCGTGCTGATTTTCGTGATCGCCCGCTGACCGGCTTTCCGGAGAGACCCGCCGCCACCCCGGCGTGTCATCCTGAACCCGCTGTCATCCTGAACCCGCTGTCATCCTGAACCCGCTGTCATTCTGAACGAAGTGAAGAATCTATGAAAAGGACGCTGACATATTTCGTTTCCGACGTGCACCTGGGGCTGGACGTCAAGGATCCCGCCGGCCGGGAAGCCCGGTTCGTGCAGTTCCTGCGCTCCATCCCGGCGGAACGGACGGAAACCCTTTATCTGCTCGGAGACATCTGGGACTTCTGGTATGAGTACCGGGACGTTGTTCCGAAAGGCTATGTCCGCGTTTTCGGGGCCCTGACCGACCTGATGGACCGGGGCGTCCGGGTCCGGTTCTTCCCCGGCAACCATGACATCTGGGCCTATTCTTATTTCGAAAGTCTCGGGATGGAGAAACTGGAGCAGCCGTATGTCACCGAGATCGGCGGCAAGCGGTTCTGCCTGGGCCATGGCGACGGACTCGGACCGGGCATGCGCGGCTACAAGATCATGCGCGCCGCCTTCCACAACCGCTTCCTGCAGATCCTCTTCAGCGCCCTGCACCCCTGGTTCGCTTTCCGCCTGGGCAACGGCTGGTCCAAGAGCAGCCGGCTGGCCAAGAACCTGGACTATACCTTCCGCGGGGCGGAGGAGCCGCTGTACAAGTGGTGCGAAGCCTTTGACGGCGGTCCGGTCGATTATTTCATCTTCGGCCACTTCCACGCATCCGTCGACCTCACGCTCCCGTCCGGGGCGCGGCTGATGGTGCTGAAAGACTGGATGGACCAGTCTCCTTATTTCCTTTTCGATGCGGAGGTATTGACCTGCTTGACTTTCGGGATGGGCGCCTCCTTGCCGAAAATGGAGAAATAGACGCCTTCGAACTCCCCTTTGTCCCATAATTTGACCAGGTCTTCGATCGCCCGGTCTTCCTGGTCGGGATCATATTCGCGTTTGAGATTGCCGCCGAAC
>JAFUUB010000042.1 GCA_017483985.1 Bacteroidales bacterium
CGCCGAAGCCGCGGAAAAAGCCGCCCTCGCCGAGCAGAAGTCCATCCCGATGCTTCAGTGCTTCAAGTACAAGCAGACCTGGTCGTTCATCTCCGGCAAGTTCTTTACCGATGGCGTGTGGTGGTTCTTCCTGTTCTGGGCGCCTTCCTATTTCAGCAACCAGTTCAATGCGCCCGCGACGTCCGGTCTGGGACAGGGTCTGATCTTCACGCTGTATGCGATCGTGACGGTCATTTCGATCATCGGCGGCTATCTCCCGAAGGTGTTTGTCGAAAAGAGGGGGATGAATCCGTACGCCGGCCGTATGCTGGCCATGCTGATCTTCGCCTTCTTCCCGATCGCGGCGCTCTTTGCACAGCCGCTGGGTATCAGCATGAACACCCCGTGGTGGCCGGCCATCCTGATCGGCCTTGCCGGTGCGGGCCACCAGGCTTGGAGCGCCAACCTGTTCTCCACCATCGGTGACATGTTCCCGAAGAGCACCATCGCCACGATTACCGGTATCGGCGCCATGGCCGGCGGTGTCGGCTCCATGATCATCCAGAAGGTGGCGGGCAACCTGTTTACCTATGCCGAGAATGCGGGCTCCGCTTTCCGCTTCCTCGGATTCGAGGGCAAGCCGGCCGGATACTTCATCATGTTCTGCTTCTGCGGCGTGGCCTACCTGATTGCCTGGAGCATCATGAAGGCGCTCGTGCCGAAGTATAAACCGATTGAAATCTAATTGGTTGTGGCTCATTAAAGAAGCGGCGGACCTTTGAGAGGCCCGCCGCTCTTTTTTGATGCCGGGGATCGTTTACTGCTTCTCCACGAGGTCGAACCACTCCTGGGCCGTGGCGATGTCGCCGCCCTTGGACCAGCAGTTGCCGAACCAGTAGGTCACCACCTGTCCGGAAGCGATCTCCTTGTACAGGACCGAGTGTCCGTCCTGCAGCGTGGTTCCGTCAGCATCCGGCATGACGAGTCCCAGGCCGATCATCCCGTCCTCCGGCTCCTTGCTCTGGTCGGAAGCATGCTCCCAGATGGCGAAGCGGTCCGGTCCGGAAGTCTCGGCCATGACATCATGCCGGATGATGCCGGCCGCAACGCAAAGCCGGTCCTGCGGACCTTCGAAGGTGTAGGTGTCTTCCGCCTTGCAGAAATGCGTGCCGGCTTCCACCGTGATTTTCTTGTCGAGGGCCATTTTGAAACCGGCCGCTTCCCACTGCGGATAGTGCAGCACGAAGACGACCTTGTCCGGGGTCTGCTCCAGGATCTCGTAGGAGCGGTAGTTGGTGGCGGGGAAGCGGAGGGTGTCGGCGACCACGAGGGCGGAGGCTCCGCCGCCCAGGGTCTTGGAGACCTTGTAGCAGTCCTTTCCGAGACCGCGGTCGTTGTGGTAGCTCAGCCCGTTTTCCAACTCGTCCTTATAGAGCTGGTCAGCAACGAGTTTGCCTGGATGCTTGACCCAGATGTCGAAACCGGGGGAGGTCAGGAAATCGATGGAATCCTCCAGGGTTTTCCCATAGGCGCGGTAAATGACATAGTCATTCTCCCAGATGAAGTCGTCTGCCCGCTCGGGTACGAAACGGGCCATGACCTTGGGCTCCTGCGGGCCCTTGCAGCCGGCCAGGGCCAGGGCTGCTGCCAGGATGAAAATGGCTTTTTTCATGCTATCTCAAGTCGGTGGCTGCGCACCAGTCCATGTCGTTATAGTCGTCGTTTTCGCCGCACATGCCCCAGATGAAGGTGTAGTTGCGGGTGGCGCAGGCGCTGTGGATGCTCCACTGCGGGGAGATGACCGCCTGTTCGTTATGCATCCAGATGTGCCGGGTCTCCTGGGGCTGGCCCATGAAGTGGCAGACGGCGGCGTCTTCGGGTAGTTCGAAGTAGAAATAGAGCTCCATGCGGCGGTCATGGGTGTGGGCGGGCATGGTGTTCCAGGTGCTGCCCGGAGCGAGCTCGGTCATGCCCATCTGAAGCTGGCAGCAGGGAACGACTTCCTTGACCAGCAGGCGGTTGATGGTGCGCTCGTTGCTTTCTTCCAGGCTTCCCAGGTGCATGACGACCGCATCTTTCTTGGAAACCTGCTTGATGCCGGTCTCCTTGTGGGCAGGAGCGGAATTGAAATAGAAGTGGGCCGGTTGGGCCGGATCGAGGCTCTTGAAGGTGACGTCCCGGTTGCCGCGGCCGACATAGAGGGCTTCCTTGTAGGGGATCTCGAAGCATTCGTCACCGACCTGGACGATGCCGGTGCCGCCGACATTGATGATGCCGAGTTCCCGGCGCTGGGTGAAATAATCCGCACGGAGGATGTCGGGGGCCTTGAGGGTCAGCGCTTCCTGCACGGGGACGGCGCCGCCGGCGATCATCCGGTCGAACAGGGAGTAGACCATGTTGATTTCATCCGGGACCATGAGGTTTTCGACCAGGTAGTGCTTGCGCAGGGTGGCGGTGTCGTAGTGCTTCGCATCGTCCTGATGCGAAGGGTAACGAACTTCACAATTGATTTTCATGCTATTTTTTTTAAATCATTATTCTCCGTTACGGAGGACCGTCTCTTTTCGCTCCCTATTGCTTCGCAACCCTACCCGGGTAAACGGTCGCGAAAAGGGCCGGCCCTTCGTTATTTATCGATTACGGCTGTTTGCCGATATAGGCAAGGATGCCGCCGTCGACATACAGGATGTGGCCGTTGACGAAATCCGAGGCTTCCGAGGCGAGGAAGACGGTCGGACCGGCGAGGTCTTCCGGCGTACCCCAGCGGCCGGCCGGGGTCTTGGCGATGATGAAGCGGTCGAAGGGATGGCGGCTGCCGTCCGGCTGGAGTTCCCGCAGGGGAGCGGTCTGGGGCGTGGCGATGTAGCCCGGGCCGATGCCGTTGCACTGGATGCCCAGGGCGCCGTACTCGGAGGCGATGTTGCGGGTCAGCATCTTCAGCCCGCCCTTCGCGGCGGCATAGGCCGAGACCGTTTCGCGGCCGAGTTCGGACATCATCGAACAGACATTGATGATCTTGCCGCGGCCCTTGGCGATCATGCCCGGCAGGACGGCCTTGGCCACGATGAAAGGCGCCGTCAGGTCGATGTCGACCACCTGGCGGAACTCCTCGACCGCCATCTCATGCATCGGGATGCGCTTGATGATGCCGGCATTGTTGACCAGGATGTCGACCGGACCCAGGGTGGCGGCGATGTCGGCGACCATGGCCTGCACCGCCTGCTCATCCGTTACATCGCAGATATAGCCTTTGGCCTGAATGCCTTTTTCCTTGTAGGCCGCCAGTGCGGCATCCATGTGCTCCTGCTTGCGGCAGTTGAAGGCAATCCGCGCTCCGGCGCGGGCGAGGGCCTCCGCCATGGCCATTCCGATGCCGTAGGCGGCGCCGGTGACCAAGGCGACTTTCCCCTCCAGGGAGAAGAGATTTCCATTGTTTTCCATAACATACAAATATACGCAATCTTTACCGGATTCTACCGATATTCCCAGTTGTTTCCGCGGCTTTTTCTTATATTTGTAAGCAAGGGATGAAATCCCTGCATGGAGGAAGAATCATTAACGTTACCAATATGGATAATTTATTCGAAATCAAGGGAAAAGTGGTTGTCATGACCGGGGCCTGCGGCGTTCTCGGCTCGACGATCGTCAAGTATTTCGCAGCCCAGGGCTGCAAGGTTGTACTGCTCGACCTGGAACGGGCCGCCGAGAAAGGCCATGCCCTGGTAGAAGAGATCAAGGCAGACGGCGGGGAAGCGATGTTCCTGCCGACCAATGTCCTGGATGAAAAAGTCCTGGAAGGAAACCTGACCGACATCCTCAAGGCCTACGGCACGATCGATATCCTGCTCAATGCGGCCGGCGGCAACATGGGCCCGGCCAATGTACAGCCGGAGCAGACCATCGCCGACCTGGACATCGATGCCATGAAGAAAGTCTGCGAACTCAATATCTTCGGTACGGTGATCCCGACGAAGGTTTTCGTCAAACCGATGGTGGAGCAGAAGAAGGGTTCCATCATCAATTTCTGCTCTATGTCTTCTTTTCGCCCGCTGACCCGTGTGGCCGGTTACGGCATCGCGAAAGCCGGCATGGCCAGCTGGACCCAGTGGCTGTCCGGCGAACTGGCCCTGAAATTCGGCGAAGGGATCCGCGTCAATGCGATCGCTCCGGGCTTCCTGCTGACCAACCAGAACCGTACCCTGCTGACCAATCCGGACGGCAGCCTGACGGACCGTTCCCACAAGATCCTGGGACACACCCCGTTCGGCCGTTTCCTGGAGCCGGATGAACTGGTCGGTGCCCTGCATTATCTCGCCTGCGACGCCTCCAAGGGCGTGACCGGTACCATCGCGGTCGTCGACGGTGGTTTCAATACGTTCAGCATCTAGGTCATGGCCGCGAAGTATCTGATGCGTCAAAGCTGGCGCTGGTATGGCCCGGGCGATCCCGTGACCCTCGACAACATCCGCCAGGCGGGCGTGACCGATATCGTCAGCGCCCTGCACCATGTCCCGAACGGGGAGGTCTGGACCGTGGAGGAAATCCGCAAGCGCCAGGCGCAATGCGCCGAAAAGGGCCTGGTCTGGAGCGTGGTGGAAAGCGTCCCGGTGCACGAACACATCAAGACCCGGGAAGGGGAGTACCTGAAGTACATCGAGAATTACAAACAGACCATCCGGAACCTGGCCGCGTGCGGGATCCACTGCATTACGTACAATTTCATGCCGGTCCTTGACTGGACCCGCACGAACCTGGCTTACGAGATGCCGGACGGCAGCCGTGCCCTGCGCTTCGAGCGGGCCGCCGTCCTGGCGTTCGACCTGTTCATCCTGAAACGTCCGGGCGCGGAAAAAGAGTATACCACCGAGGAAACCGACAGGGCGAAAGCCCGCTTCGAGGCCATGGATGAGGCCGAAAAAGCCTTGATTACCAGGAATATGATCGCCGGACTGCCGGGCAGTGAAGAGAGCTTCACCCTGGATCAGTTCCAGGCGGCCCTGGACCGCTACAAGGTCATCGATGCGGAGCAGCTCCGCTCGAACCTGATCTTCTTCCTGCAGCAGGTCTGCCCGGTCTGCGATGAGGTCGGGTCCCGCATGGTCATCCACCCGGACGATCCGCCGTATCCGATCCTGGGCCTCCCGCGCATCATGAGCACGGCCGAGGATTTCCGGAAGCTGATAGCGGCTGTACCGAACCCGTCCAACGGCTTGAATCTCTGCACCGGTTCGCTGGGCGTGCGCGCCGACAACGATTGCCCGGCCATGATGCGGGAATTCGGCGACCGGATCGATTTCGTCCACCTGCGCAGCACCAAGCGGGACGAGGAGGGTAACTTCTTCGAAGCCAACCTGCTGGAAGGAGACGTTCCGGTCTATGAGATGATGAAGGCCGTCCTGGAGGTGGAGCAGCGCCGCGGTTTCCGCATCTTCCTGCGTCCGGACCATGGCCACCAGATGTGCGATGACCTGAACCGAAAGTCCAATCCAGGCTACTCCTGCTACGGCCGCCTGCGTTCGCTGGCAGAACTGCGCGGCGTGGAACATGCCATCGCCCAGACGCTCTAACGCGTTGTCACTGAGAGTTCCCCGGTAAGGGATCCCTTCGCGGAAACACGCAGGGTGACCGGACCGGGGTTTTCCGTACTCTGCAGCAGCACCTGGGCCAGTCCGTTGAAGGTGCGGACGCGGAACGTGCGGGCCTCGGGATCCTCCGGTCGCTCGGAGGCCTGCCAGGCCGGATCGCCGTTTCCGACGCCCAGGATCCTTGCCGGTCCTTCGACGGTCAGGGTCAGCTCCTCACAGGCATCCGGCACGAACCGGCCCTTTTCGTCCAGCAGACGGAGGGTACAGACGGCCAGGTCCCGGCCATCGGCATGGATCGTATTCCGGTCCGCACTCGCCTGGATACGGGCGGCGGGGCCGGTCGTTTCAAGGGTTTCTTCCAGGACTTTCCGTCCTTTCTGGTACCCGATGGCTTTGATACGGCCGGGCTTGTAGACGGCCTCCCAGCTGAGATGGCCGTTCTGCGGCATCCGTTTGCGTCCCAGGCGTTTACCGTTGACTTGCAGTTCCACTTCTTCGCAATTGCCATAGACCCAGATGTCAATAGCTTCGCCTTCGTGCCCCTGCAGGTTCCAATGGGGGAGCAGGTGCAGGACCGGCTCCTCGGTCCACCACGCCTTGAGGTACCAGGCCTCGTCTTTCGGGAAACCGCAATAGTCCAGGATTCCGAACTCGCTGCCGGTCGCCGGGAATTCCAGCGGATTGGGTTCGCCCCGGTAGTCAAAACCGGTCCACCAGAACAGGCCGCCGAGCCAGGGGCGCTGCGCATAGAACTGCCAGCCCCGCTCGATCCGGTTGAGGGCTCCGTCCTTCTCGTCCGGCAGGCGGTTCAGCGCCGGCATCCGGCCGCCGGAAGGATCGGGGAAATAGACGCCGCGCGTTCCCGTACCGGTGGTCTCTTCAGAACCGACGGCAAGCCGATTTGGATAGTCCTTCCGGTGCTGGTCTATGGGATTCTGCATGACGTAGTTATATCCAGCTACATCAACCGGGACTATAATATTGGGGCCGGAGCTGGTCGCCACGCTCATCGGCCGGGTCGGGTCGAAACGGTGGCAATATTCCCGCATGGATTCGGCGATTTTCCTGCCTTTGTCGTTCCATTCCAGTCCCCATTCTTCGTTGCCGACGCTCCAGAGGATGACGGAGGGGTGGTTGCGGTCGCGTTCGATCATCCGCTGCAGGAGCCGGATGTGTTCCTCGTTGATTCCCATCAGGCGGTTCTCTTCCATGACCAGGATGCCAAGGCTGTCGCAGGCATCCAACAGGACGGGGGACATGGGATTGTGGCTGGAGCGGATGGCATTCACGCCGAGCTCCCGGAGTTGCTTGAGCCGCCAGACCTGGAGGGCGTCCGGGATCGCCGATCCGACGCCGGCGTGGTCCTGATGCAGGTTGACGCCTTTGAGTTCCAGCCGTTTGCCATTCAGGAGAAAGCCCTGGTCCGCATCAAAGACGGCCTCCCGGATTCCGAAGGGCGTTTCGAAAGAATCCACGGTCTGCCCTTGGACCATGACCTCCGTGCGGATCCGGTACAGGTAAGGATCTTCCGTGTCCCAGAGCTTCGGGTGGCTGAGGTGGATGACGGCCTGGGATGAAGCAGTCCCCTTGGCGTTCACGGCCTGCTGCGGGACATGGGCGGATTGCAACGGCGTTCCGTCTGCATCCAGCAGCGTATGGGTCAGGGTGAAGGCGGCCGGGACTGCAGCCGTATTCCGGACGGTTGTCTGAACGGAAACATCCGCGGTTGCGTAAGGGGCATGGATGTCGGCATGCACGAACGTCCCGAAAGGCGCGACATGCACGGGATCGGTCTTGTCCAGCCAGACATGGCGGTAGATGCCCGCCCCTTCGTAGAACCAGCCTTCTTCCAGGGTCGCATCCACCCGGACGGCCACGACATTCTCTCCGCCGTAATTGAGGTACTCGGAGAGGTCGTAGACCTGGGTCGCATAGCCGCTGGGCTCGTGTCCGAGATAGAATCCATTGACCCAGATGCGCGCGTCCCGGAAAATCCCGTCAAACTGGATGGCAATGTGTTTCCCTTCGTCACTTGCAGGAATACTGAAGGTCTTCCGGTACCAGCCCACGCTGGTCTCCGGATACTTGTATCCAACGGTCTTGTACCCGTGGCTGTGACTGGCTTCCCGGGCGAAGGGCAGGTCGACGACCCAGTCATGCGGCAGGTTGACCGTCTTCCAGGCCGCCGGCCATTTCGTCTTGTCGAACTCCGGGGAGTAGGGGCCGGCGTTGTGGATGGAGGCGGCTTTGGTCAGGTAATTGAAATACTCCGTTCCGCAGCCGAAATCCCGGGCGGGATCGGCGGCATGTCCGAAGGCGAATTCCCAGCCTTCGTCAAACCGGATGCGTTCCCGGCTCCAAAGGGAGAAGGACAGGACCAGCAGGAACAGGAAAGTTAAGGATCGTTTCATTTTCCGGGGTTCGGTTAGAGTTTCAACAGGGCGGCGACATCCTGGCGCTCACCGACGATCCAGAGCGTGTCCCCGTCGTTGAAGGGGACATGGACATCCGGGGTATGCAGCTGGCCGTCTTCGGTTTCGACGCCGGCGATCAGGCAATGGTATTTGTTACGTATACCGCTGTCCCGCAGGGTTTTGCCAAGGAACGGGGAGTTGGCATGGATGGGCAGCTGCCGGAGGATCATCTCGCTGTCCTGGATCAGGTTTTCATCGATCGGATGGGCGGCCTTGGAAATCTCCGCTCCGAAAATTTCCATCTCGCTGTCGGTCCCGATGACCTGGATGCGGTCCTGCGGGTAGAGGCGGTCGGCCGCCTTGGGGATGTTGATGCGCTTGCGTCCGCGCAGGATGGAGACGACATGGACGCCGAACCGCTGGCCGAAATTCAGCTCGGCCAGGCTCTTTCCGGCCCAGTCAATGTCTTCGGGAATGTCGAAGTCGGCGAGGTGCAAGTCTTTGGACAGGAGGCTGCTGGCATATTCGGGACGTTTCTCGCCCAGGTATTCGGCCCGGATTTCCCGGGCCCGCAGGTTGTGCTTGAAGGTCTGTTCGATCCGGAAGGACTGGCGCTTGATGAACCGGTTGCTGACCATGAAGATGACCAGGGCCAGGGCCAGGATGAAGACCAGGATGCCGGAGAAGTGGAAGAGCTTGAAGAAGATGTAGAAGATGAATCCCATGGCCAGCATGACCCGGATGACGACCGAGGCGACGAGCGGGGCACGGTTGCGGTTTTCTTGCCAGAGGGACTTGAATTCTTCCGAACGGGTCTTCTTGGTTACGATGGAGCGCAGGAACGGGGCGAGGACCAGCAGCAGGAGGATTGCGGCGACGACGGAGCCCCAGATGCCCGGCAGCCATTGCTGCAGCGGGGGGACACCGAACCGGAAGGCCAGCCCGATGATGGCGATGCAGACGATGCCATAGATGACGCAGTTCTTGACGATGGTCACCAGGTAGGTCTTCCATTGGCTTTCAGCCGTGACGCTCGGGGTGGCGGAGCCGGTGGCATAGCGGTCCAGCAGGCCTTTCAGGCGCTCCGGGAGGTGTTTCTCCACGAAGGCATAGGCCGGTTCGGCCAGCCGGATCATGTAAGGGGTCAGGAAGATGGTGATGACCGAGACGGCGACGACGATGGGATACAGGAAGTCGCTGGTCACGCCGAGCGATACGCCGAGGCCGGCGATGATGAAGGCGAATTCGCCGATCTGGGTCAGGCTGAAACCGCACTGCATGGCGGTCTTGAGGTTCTGTCCGGATAGGAGGACACCGATGGTGGCGAAGGTCACCTGTCCCACGAGGACGGTCAGGTTGATGGCGAGGATCGGTCCGGCGTACTTGACGATCATGGCGGGGTCGACCATCATGCCGACGGATACGAAGAAAATGGCACCGAACAGGTCCTTGACCGGACGGACCAGTTTGTCGATATGCTCGGCTTCAATGGTTTCCGCCAGGATGGATCCCATGATGAAGGCCCCGAAAGCCGCGGAAAAGCCCAGTTTCGCAGCGACGACGACCATGCCGAAGCACAGGCCGAGGGCCACGACCAGCAGGGTCTCATCGTTCATCAGGCTGCGGGTTTTCCGGAGCAGTTGCGGGATCAGGTAGAGGCCTACGACGAACCACAGGATGATGAAGAACAGGAGCTTTCCGATGCTCATCAGCAGTTCTCCGCCCTGGAAGGAATTGCTGACGGCGATGGTCGACAAGATGACCATGAGCAGGACCGCCAGGATGTCTTCCAGGATCAGGATGCTCAGGACCAGGCCCGTAAACTGTTTCTTGCGGAGTCCCAGGTCGTCGAACGCCTTATAGATGATGGCGGTGGAGGACATGGCGATCATGCCGCCGAGAAAGATGGCATCCATCCGTTTCCACCCGAAGGAGGAACCGACGGTGATGCCGAGGAAGATCATGCCGAAGATGATGGTCAGGGCCGCGATGATGGCCGGGCCGCCCACCTTGACGATTTTCTTGAAACTGAATTCCAGTCCGAGGGCGAAGAGCAGGAAGATCACGCCGATATCGGACCAGACATGGATGCTGGCGGTATCGATGACGGACGGGGTCAGGGCGAAATGCGGGCTGGCGATGAAGCCGGCGACGATATAACCCAGGACCAGCGGCTGGCCCAGTTTCTTGAAAAGGAGCGCCATGACGCCTGCGCAGATCAGGATGAGCGCAAGGTCGGCGATGAGCGGTGCAAGTTCGGACATAGTTGTTGATCGGTCAATTCTTACAAATATAAGAAAAATGCCTGTTTTTGGCTATCTTTGTGTGGATAATGAATGACTTGCTATGTTGAAGCTGCTGACGCCCGTCGATGCCGGCCGGAGCCGGGTCGGACTCTCCTATGACGACCGGATCCTGGTCCTGGGAAGCTGTTTTGCCGACCACATCGGCCGGAAACTCCTCGAGGCCGGCTTCTCCGCCTGTGTCAATCCCTTCGGCACGCTGTACAATCCCGTGTCGGTCTGCAACGCCACGGCCCGTCTGGCAAGCGGTACTCCGTTCTCGGAGGCCGACTGCGTGGAGGTGGGAGCGGGGAGCGGACTGACGGGCTCTTTCTGGTGCCATACCCTTGCGGCCCGTCCGACCGCCGATGCTTTCCTGCAGGATGCGAATGCCGCCCTGGCCGAAGCCTCGGCCTTCTTCCGGGGATGCAACAAGGTGATCCTGACGCTGGGTACCGCCTGGTGCTGGCGCAGCCGGGCAACCGGGGAGGTGGTGGCCAACTGCCTGAAACGCCCGGCGGCCGAATTCACCCGGGAACGGCTGACGGTCCCGGCGGTGACGGACCTTCTTGAAAAACTGGTGACCGGTTTCCCGGACAAACAGTTTATCCTTACGGTCAGTCCCATCCGACATTTGAAAGAATCAGCGCACGGCAATCAAATCAGCAAGAGTATTTTACTCCTTGCCATCGAAAATTTGACTTCAAATCAGGAACTGGCTCAGCGGCTGGATTACTTCCCGGCTTACGAGATCCTGCTGGACGAATTGCGGGACTATCGCTGGTATGCCCCCGACCTGGTTCATCCCTCCGTCCCGGCCGTCGATTACCTCTGGGAACGCTTCACGGACTTCGCCCTGGTCGAAGGGGAAAAAGAAAAGCTCCTCGCTGCCGAGAAGCTGTTCCGTAGTTCGCAGCACCGTCCGCTGCATTAGTTTTTGTTCAATCGCGCTGTCAATCCTGCGGCCGAAAATAGTCAGGAGCGATACTCAGCCGCAGCAGACAAGTTCTTCGCTTGCGAAGGACGCAGGATGCGAGAATGGACTGAGCTCCGACTTTTTTTCGGCCGCAGGGTATCAAGCAGTTATTGGTTGAACGCCGCCAGTCCGGATTGCAGGAAGGCGACAAAACCGTCGACATCGAGATTGTATCCGCGGATCGGGACCAGCAGGGCGCCGTCCGTACCGAGCAAGGCGTAGTTCGGCTGCGCGTTGACGTTGAAACGGGTCCGAACGATATGGGAATTCTTTCTTCCCAAATCCTTGAGCACCTTTCCGTTATCAAGCGTTACCCAATCTTTCTCTTCAAGTTTTGTCTTGTCGTCGGTATACAAGGCGACCATGACATAGTCGTTCTTCATGATCTCCAGGACCTTCGGATCGCTCCAGACCCGTGCCTCCATTTCCCGGCAGTTGACGCAGCCATGGCCCGTGATGTCCACGAAGACCGGTTTTCCCTCCCGTGCCGCTGCAGCTAGGCCGGCCTCCAGCGTGGAGTATCCTTTCAAACCGTGCGGGAGGTCCAGGTCGGTGTCGCCGGCTGCGGCGGAAGTGCCGACCGCCAGGGGACCGTCAGCGTGGCTGTATACCACAAAGTCCTGGGTTTCAATGGGCGGAAGGTAGCCGGAAAGGGCTTTGAGCGGGGCACCCCACATGCCCGGAATCAGGTAGACGACAAAGGAGAAGACGCCGATGACCAGCGCCAGGCGGAATACCGACAGGGGTTTCTGCTCCGGGCTGTCATGCGGGAACTTGATCTTGCCCAGCAGGTACAGGCCCAGCAGGGAGAAGACCACGATCCAGATGGCCAGGTAGATTTCACGGTCCAGCAGGCCCCAGTGATACGTCTGGTCCGCGACGCTGAGGAACTTGAAGCCGAGCGCCACTTCGATGAATCCCAGCACGACCTTCACGCTGTTCAGCCAGGCGCCGCTCTTCATCTTCGTCAGCAGGGACGGGAACATGGCCAGGATCGTAAACGGCAGGGCGAAGGCGATGGAGAAGGCCAGCATGGTCACCATCGGGGTCCAGAACTCACCCTGGGTGGATTTGATCAGGACGGAGCCGACGATCGGGCCGGTGCAGGAGAAGGAGACCAGCACCAGGGTAAGGGCCATGAAGAAAATGCCGGCGAGACCTTTCTTATCGGAATTCTTGTCGCTCTTGTTGACCAGCGAAGAGGGGAGCGTAATCTCGAACGCCCCGAAGAACGAGGCCGCGAAGATCATGAACACGGCGAAGAAGATCAGGTTCGGCAGCCAGTGCGTCGCCAGCCAGTTGAAGATGTCCGCCGTGACGGCGTCTCCGCCGACGACCCGCGTGATCAGGATGATGATGCTGATCGGGACGGTGTAGAGCAGGACGATGAACAGGCCGTACATGAAAGCCTTGAAGCGGCCGGCCGCAGGGGAGGAGGATCCCTTCATGAAAAAGGAGATCGTCATCGGCACCATCGGGAAAACGCAGGGGGTCAACAGCATCGCAAAGCCCCATAAAATGGCCTCGATGATCAGTGCCCAGAGTCCGGAACCGCCTTCGCTGCCTTCTGAAGGGTCTTGGATGGCTGTGCTGTGACTATCTGAGTTAACTTCCTGATTAACATTGTTAGAAACATTATTGTTTAATGTTGTAACATTTTTGTTAACCTCATTTTCCGCTGTTTTTGGCGCCGTTTCCGGGCCTTCCATCGTCACGGAGAAGTCCCAGTCTTCCGGGTTGGCGCAGAACTGGTCGCTGCATCCCGTGAAGGTCACATACCCCACGGCTTTGCCCGTCTGTCCGGTGACGCGGACCTTCTGTCCGAGCTTGAACGTCTCGTAGAAAACCGGGTCTCCGTTCAGGATTTCCGGGGTCGTGATGTCATACAGGCCACCCTCCAGCGAACAGCCCTCGAGGGTATCGAAGGTGACCGTCGTGGCCGACAGTTCGCACTGGGTTCCATAGGTGTGCCACCCGTTGACGGGATTTCCGGTCAGGACGATCTCGTACAGGCCGTCCTCGATCTGCCGGGCTTCGGACCGCCAGCGGACGGTGACGGTCGGGGCCTGGGCAAAAATGGCAGCACTCCACATGAGGAATGCTGCCACGCAAATGCTAAGTTTGTTGAATAATCTCATTTTGGGGACATGAGGAATTATTTGGCATAGGCGACGGAACGGGTCTCGCGGATGACCGTGATCTTGACCTGTCCCGGATAGGTCATTTCATTCTGGATCTTCTGGGCGATGTCGGCGGACAGGCGGGCGGCCTGCTCATCGCTGACTTCCTCGGCACCGACGATCACGCGCAGTTCACGTCCGGCTTGGATGGCATAGCTCTTCGTGACGCCCGGATAGGCGGCGGCCAGGTCTTCCATGCCCTTGAGACGCTTGATATAGGACTCGATGACTTCCCGGCGGGCACCCGGACGGGCACCGGAGATGGCATCACCGACCATGACGATCGGGGAGATGATGGACGTCATTTCCGTTTCCTCGTGGTGGGAACCGATGGCGTTGCAGATTTCGGGGCGCTCCTTGTACTGCTCGGCGAGCTTCATGCCCAGCAGGGCGTGCGGCAGTTCCGGCTCCATGTCCGAGACCTTGCCGATATCATGCAGCAGGCCGGCCCGCTTGGCCATCTTGACGTTCAGGCCCAGTTCGGAAGCCATGATGGCGCAGATGTTGGCCACTTCACGGGAGTGCTGCAGCAGGTTCTGGCCATAGGAAGAGCGGTATTTCATGCGGCCGATCAGCTTGACCAGCTCGATGTTCATGCCATGGATACCCAGGTCGATGCAGGTACGCTTGCCGGTCTCGAGGATCTCGTCTTCCAACTGTTTCTGGACCTTGGCGACGACCTCCTCGATGCGGGCCGGGTGGATGCGGCCGTCGATGACAAGCTGGTGCAGGGCCAGGCGGGCGACTTCGCGACAGACCGGGTCGAACGCGGACAGAAGGATGGCGTCCGGGGTGTCGTCCACGACGATTTCAACGCCGGTGGCGGCTTCGAGGGCACGGATGTTGCGGCCTTCGCGGCCGATGATGCGGCCCTTGATCTCGTCGTTGTCGATCGGGAAGGTCGTCACGGCATTCTCGATGGCGGTTTCGGTCGCGGTGCGCTGGATGGTCGTGATGACGATGCGCTTGGCTTCCTTGGCGGCATTGAGCCGGGCCTCGTCCATGGTATCGTTGATGTAGGCCTGGGCCTCGGTACGGGCTTCCGCCTTCATGTCCTCGATCAGCTGGTTCTTGGCCTCCTGGGCGGTCATGCCGGCGATGTTTTCGATCTGCTTGTTGACCTCGGCCTTGAGACGGTCGTATTCGTCGGCTTTGCGCTGGGCGTTGTCCCGCTGGGCCTGGAGGCTGTTTTTCATGTTCTCGGCGTCCTTGAGGCGCTTTTCGAGTTCACCGGTCTTCTGGTTCAGGGTGTTCTCCTTCTGTTTCAGGCGGTTCTCGGTGTCGCGGATCTGGGAGTTCTTCTCGGCGACATACTGCTCGTGCTCGCCTTTGAGCTGGAGGAATTTCTCCTTGGCCTGGAGAATCTTCTCTTTCTTGATATTCTCGGCTTCCATCTCCGCCTTCTCGAGGATC